>NZ_JAHBDN010000103.1:0-225272 GCF_019956445.1 Pseudomonas sp. BF-R-19 | reverse complement strand
GCACCAGGTCGCCGGGGGTCAACAAGGCGTTGGTCACCACCTTGTTCGACGCCGAGGTGCCGTTGAGCACGAAGTAGGTCTTGTCCGCGTTGAACACCTGCGCGGCGTGCTTCTGCGCCAGCAGCGCCGGGCCTTCGTGGATCAGCAGGTCACCGAGCTTGACGTCGGCGTTGCACATGTCGGCGCGAAACAGCGTCTCGCCGAAGAAGTCGAAAAACTGCCGGCCCGCCGGATGCTTGCGAAAGAACTGGCCGCCCTGGTGGCCGGGGCAGGCAAAGGTCGCGTTGGCCGCCTCGGTGTAGTGCTTGAGCGAATCGAAGAACGGCGGCAGCAGGCTTGCTTCGTAGGCCTTGGCGGCGGTCTCCAGTTGGTTGCCGTGGTATTCGGCATTATTGCTGGATAAGTCGAAGACACCATTGACCTGCAAGATGACATCCTGCAGTTGCTTGTAGATTGCCAGGGAGCGATTGCTGCGACCCTGAGAGGCCACCAGGAAGATCGGGATGTCGAAGCCGGTGCGCTTGATGGCATCCAGCACCCCGGCGGCCAAGTCGTCAACGCAGAGCACGGCGACGGCGACATCGGTAAAGTCCGTCTGGTCGAACCGGACGATTTCACGGGTATTACGAAAACAATCCCGGACCGCATCGCTGGCAGCGATTTTCAAAGCGTTCATATCCAGAATCTCTCGGTCTGCTTGACGTTGAAGTTCCTGGGACGAACTTCTTCAGAGGCATCATGTCCCGGGTCCGGAGCGATTGCCCTATTGGGTATAGTCCATTTTTACAATTTGTTACCCCTTGCCGAAATTTTATCGGTGAATGAAACACCCCATCGGTTGCCGCCAACCTTTGGGGTGCTGCTTATCCAGCCATCAGGTGCGCCCTGCGGAACCTGTAACGGGCAGGTTCCCAAGCAGCTTGAGCCCGGTGCTCTTCACGAACGACTCATAGTCCATCGGCTTCTCGATTCGGGTTTCTGCGTTAGGCAGCACGTAGGCCCAGGCACGTTTGGACGATGCGTCGTACACCAGCTTGAACAGGCGCGTCGGCACCCAGACCTGGTTGTCGCCGATGGTCGAGTGGCCTGGGTCAAAGAGCGGGCCGGTAAAGACAAACACGTTGCCATCGGCGCGCTTGGCAAACTTGCGGACATCAGACTCGACCTTGCTCCAGATCTTCCGGTTATTGGTCGGGTCCTGCGGCACCATGTTCGACAATGCAAAGGATTGGGCCATTGCCTTGGGGTTCGGTGCATCGGCTGCCGGGGATTGATGACCACGGTCCACGGCCGGGTGCTGGCTGCGGTAGTCGCTCAACTCGGCGCGCCCACTCTTGGGAATGCGTGGGTCCGGGTAGAACTGGTTGGTGCGCTCTTCCCCTTTGGCATCCTGCAACAGGGCCGCATTCAGGCGTTCGACCACCACCAGCGGGGTCTTGCTGGTTTGCGAGTACAGCACCGCGAAGTTGTCGGAACACAGCGCCAGAGGTTTCATCGATGCGGGCACTGTGGCCGTGTTGATCGGTTTCGCTGCCGGGAACAGATCGGCGCAGCCGTCAAACGAAGCCTGTTTCTGTTTGCTTGAATAGAGGTCCAGGGCCGCGTTCTGGCTGATCGAGCCCGAGCGGGACGCTTGTTCGTGTTGCGCGGTGGGTGGCTTGAGGATGTCCAGCAGACTGCGGGCTTGCGCCCCGGTCGAGAGCAAAACAAGGGCCGACAGCCCAACTGCAATTTTGCGTAGGTACATGGGTTAAATCTTCGAAAGGAATTGAGGGATAAACGTACGGCGAGGCCCGATTCACGGAATCGGGTGGAGGGCGTTGCTAATTATGTGGCGGCGATCATGCTTTCGCTGTCCTTGATCAAGTTACCGATGAGGGGCCGGTCGGTTCGACCGCTGAGGGTCGTGCGGGGTGTATGGACCATGACAAGCCCCGTTAGTGCTGGGCAGCGTACAGATTCTATTGATCAGTGCTCGTCGAGGAAGCGGTCGGTAGCGTTTGGTCGCGCAGTTCGGTTTGGGCCAGACTGCCAATTCGTCTCAACTCCGACCAAGCTCCTGAATCAATCGTTGTTGACCTGGAGTTCATGCAAAATAAACCCAAGTGACTCCGGGGCTGCGCGATGACTTTTTTCCGAGCGTTGTTCATCCCATGGCATAGCGTCATCGGTGCAGAAATCTCCAACACACTCCATGCTCAGCTCGACATCGAGAAGCCCAAGCGGAATCCAGAAGTAAGGCGTCTCGCGAAGAGGATTAGGCACGGTCGAGCCACATCGTGAGCAAAAGTCATTTCTGTATCCACTGGGTTTGCGCCAACTCGTGATCGCGCCCTGCCCTTCTTCCCATCGAAAATCGCAAGCCTTGACCAGCGTGGCGAGATTATGACCAACCCCGGTTTGCTTGCGGCATAGGGTGCAATGGCAGCGATAAAAGAATCGTGGTTCAACCTCCAGGGAAAAACGTACAGCTCCGCAAAGACATTGTCCTGATGTCATGTGTCTCTCCATTGAAGAACGATTCACCGGTTTATGTACCGGTTCGAGTGCAGGTATCGGAAAAGCGATGGCTGTCATGGTACTGGCCTTTCATTGCCATGGATAATGCTGGGCTCAGCAGTCATATTGTTGTGACGCGGCTGGCGGGGCGATCGCAGGGCTATCAATGCCGGTGGTGGATGACTTATCCAGCACCCCTCGATACCCTTTCGCCCCCGGGTGCCTGACGGCAATTCAGGCCAAACCACACTTCATCCAGACGAACCAAAAATGAAATCCTCCGCAGGTTTGCTGTTGTCAGGTATCGAGCTGGACCGTGCCAGTTCCATCCCCTTGTACCGCCAACTCTACTTGCAGATTCGCAAACAGATTCTCAGTGGCAGGATTCAGGGAGGCGTACGCCTGCCGTCCACCCGGACCCTGAGCAAGGAACTGCAGCTGTCGCGAATCAGCATTCTCAATGCGTTCGATCAACTGATTGCCGAAGGTTTTCTGACGTCGCGGACCGGGGCCGGGACCTATGTCGGCCATGAGTGGGAAAGCCGCGGTATTGAAGACGATGAGCACAAGCGCCAGCCCCCTCGCCTGTCCGACCTGAGCCAGTCCATGCTGTCGTTGCGCAGCGATCATTTCCGCGGTGTTTCCTATGCCGACTGGGCGACCGGCAGCCCGACCTCGTTCCTGCCCAGCCACAGCGCCTACGATGCGTTCCCGCAATCGGTCTGGAAGCGCCTGTTGAACCGCCACCTGCACAAGCCGACCAAGGCCATGCTCGGCTATGGCGAACTACAGGGATTGCTGGCCCTGCGCGAGGCGATTGCCGAGTACGTCTTCGATGCCCGTGGCATTGATTGCAGTGCCGATCAGGTGGTCATCGTGTCCGGGGCCCAGCAAGCCTTCAACCTGCTGGGAATGCTGTTGCTCAATCCGCAGGACAGCTTCTGGATGGAAGATCCGGGGCATATCGCGGCGCGCATTGCGCTCCAGGCCCAAGGTGGCCGGGTCGTGCCGTTGCGTATCGACGAACAGGGGATCGATGTCCGGCAAGGCCTGGCCCTTTGTCCCGACGCCCGCCTGGTGTTTACCACACCTTCTCGTCAGCATCCCTTGGGCGTCACCATGAGTTATGCGCGACGCCAGGAACTCATCGATTGGGCCGCCCAGAATCAAAGCTGGATCATCGAGGATGACTGCGACAGCGAGTTTCGCTACAACGGCCGCCCCCTGCCGGCAGTCTATGCCATGGACCAATGGGCCCGGGTCATCTACGCCGGAACCTTCAGCAAGGTGCTGTTCCCCTCGCTACGACTGGGTTACGTGATACTGCCGAACGCCTTGATCGAACCCTTCTGCACCCTGCGGGCGGTCATGGATCGCAGCCCGCCCACACTGCTCCAGGCCGTCACGGCGGACTTCATGCGCGAAGGCCACTTTCTCGGCCATATTCGTCGAATGCGCGCCCTGTACCAGGCTCGCCAGCAGGCACTGGTGGAACACCTGCAGAAACGCCTGGGGACTTTCTTCAGGATCACGCCGGTGGAAGCCGGCATGCACCTGATCGCCTGGTTACCCGCGCATCTCGATGACGACGCCCTGGCCAGGGAACTCGGCCAGCATGGCATTCATACCTATCCCCTGAGCGACTACAGCGTCGAACACGTCTTGCCGCCGGCGCTGCTGATCGGCTTTGCCAGCACCCCCGAGGACCAGGCCGAAGCGCGCGTCGAAGCGCTGGCCCAGGCCCTGGACAAAATGGGCTACCTGCAACCGGCCACTTGACGCAAGGCAAGTGGTCTTATGAATTAACTGATAATGGATCTATCGAGAGTTCCTGACTGGCGCGATAAAGGCTGCGCCGGTAGACCCGGTGTCTGAACCAGGAACGACTCGAATGAACAATAAGATCCAGGAACGATTCAACGCCTTGCTCAGCCATAAGGCTGTCGAGGCCGAGGCTCCCCCCCTACTGAACGAGGCACTGGCCCGCCAGTTGCTCGACCGACTGGCGCAACTGCGCCTGTTTGCCCATGCCTACCCCTTGCTGACCAACCTGACCCACGGCCGCGTCACACCTGGCGACCTGTTGGACTTCGCCTATCGCCACGAACTGCAGGGCCTGAGCCTGCACCTGCTCGACGGTGAGGAAAACAGCCTGAGTCAAATGACAGCCGCGCAGCTTCAGGCGTTCGCTGCCAAGGCCGATGCACTCGGGTTGGACGTGCATCTGGAAATCAGCAGCACCCTGAAAAAGGATGTCGATCAAGTGATCGCCATTGCCAAGGCGCTGGGCACCCGCAACATCCGTGTCTACTCACGCTACGAAGGGGCGCTGTCCCGGGTCATGGACATAATCGAGTCAGACCTGCACTACCTCGCGCAGCAGGCAGACGAGCACGACCTGTTCTTCGACTTCGAGCAGCATGAAGAGC
Organism: Pseudomonas sp. BF-R-19; assembly: GCF_019956445.1. Lineage (NCBI taxonomy): Bacteria > Pseudomonadati > Pseudomonadota > Gammaproteobacteria > Pseudomonadales > Pseudomonadaceae > Pseudomonas > Pseudomonas sp. BF-R-19. Next base: position 220,344 of record NZ_JAHBDN010000103.1, on the reverse strand, counting down.
TCAAGAGCGGCGAGATCGCGCAACTGCTGAGCCGGCTGAACCACCCTCGCCTGCACGCCCTGTTCGACTTCGGCAACATGATCAACGCCTGCGAACAGCCCCTGGCGGCACTGCGCGCCCTGGCCCCGCACATACGCCAGACCCACCTCAAGGGTGTGCGCATCGTGCCTGAGCAAAACGGCTTCGGGCATTACGGCGTGCTGCAAGGCTGTGCCGAAGACGACCTGCCCAGCGCACGCATGTTGTTCGAACTGCTGATGCTCGGCGAATCAACCCCGCAAGTGATCGCTTTCATTCTCGAGCAGGAAAACCACTACGTCGCCCCGGCGTTCCGCCAGCTCGACGAAACCGCCGACCCGTTCATTGCGTACCGGGAAATGAGTGAAACAGCGCTGCCGGAAGGCTTCTCGCTGGAGCGAATGCTGGCCGATGAGCACCGTTGGGCAAACAACCAGGTCGCCTACGTACGCGGTCTGCTGGCCGAGTTCCGCACCCTGGCCGAGTTGACCCTGGCCCATTGTCCTGACGCCTGAACCGGACGTGCCCACCGGCACTGCCTACCCAATTACGCCTGGAGAACAATAATGACATCCCAAGACAAGGCCAAATGGCTCAGATTCCTGATTCTCATCCTCGGTGGCGGCACCATCTACAAGCTGGCGAATCTCAAAGACGCCTTTTATATCCCCATGCAAGAATTCATGGGGCTGTCCCACACTGAAATCGGCGTGCTGCTGAGCGCCAACGCCATCATCGCCACCGCGCTGTTCGTGGTGGGCGGCATGCTCGCCGATCGGTACGACACGCGCAAACTGATCCCCCTCGGCCTGATCGGTACCGGCGGCCTCGGGCTTTACCTTGCGACCTTTCCGCCCTTCAGCAATCTGCTGGTGGTGTTCTGCCTGCTGGCCGTGTGTGCCGACTGCCTCTTTTGGCCTTCGCTGCTCAAAGCCATCCGCAACCTGGGCGACGATAAGGAACAGGGGCGCCTGTTCGGCCTGCTCGAAGGCGGACGCGGCGTCATCGATACCCTGGTTGCCTTCTCTGCGCTGGGCGTCTTCGTCGCCATGGGCTCCGGTGAAAACGGCCTGAAATCGGCGATCCTGTTCTACTCGGTCATCGACATTCTTGCCGGTACCCTGACCTGGCTGCTGCTCAAGAGCGGCAAAACCCAGTCGACCGTCAAGCCGAAGAACGGCTTGTCGAACCTGCTCGAGGCCATCAAGGTGCCGGGCATCTGGCTGGTCAGCCTCAACGTGTTCATGGTCTACATCGTGTACTGCGGCCTGACCTATTTCATTCCCTACCTCAAGGAAATGTACGAACTGCCGGTGGCCCTGGTAGGCGCCTACGGCATCATCAACCAGTACTTCCTCAAGATCCTGGGCGGCCCTGCTGGCGGCTTCATTGCCGACAAGCAGTTCAAGAGTTCCAGCCGCTATCTGAAGTGGGCATTCCTGGCGTTGTTGCCGCTGATGGGCGTCATCATGCTCATCCCGAAAAGCCCGGATTACATCTACGCAGGCATGGCGGCCACCCTCTCCTTCGCGCTGATTGTGTTTTCCATGCGCGGCGTGTTCTGGGCACCCATGGGTGAAGTCGGCATTCCCCAACACATCACCGGTTCAGCCTTTGGGATCGGTTGCCTGATCGGCTATGCGCCGGGCATGTTCGCCTACGTCATCTATGGCGCAATCCTTGACCACTTCCCGGGTCAACAGGGCTACAACTACGTGTTCTCGTTGATGAGCGTATTGGCCATTGTCGGGTTCATGGTGTCCAGCCTGCTGTATCAAGCGGTCCGCAAAAACGCCACGATCACTGGCAAGGTCAGCGCAGCGCAAGCCTGAACATAGGCGGGTGTATGCGGTGCGGCGGTAACCGAGTCCTCTCGGTTACCGCCGCATTGGCACCGCCATCAAAATGCGAAATCGGCCTCGTCCATGGCCATCAGGCAATGGGCACCGCCCCGCAGGCTTTCGCGATGGCCACTGGCACGAGGCAGCACCCGACGCCAGTAAAAATCCGCTGCTTGCAGCTTGGCCCGATAGAACCCAGGTTCGTCAGTACCCGCATCCAGCGCGGTTTGGGCACGCACAGCCGCCTGCAACCACAGCCCGCCCACCAGCACGTAAGCGCTGTACGCCAGGAAGTCCACCGACATGGCGCCGACCTCCTGCACATCGCGCCGACACGCTTCGACCACCTCGGCACCCAGTTCACGCCACTCGGCGAGACGCTGCTGCATGGCCTCGGCCATTTCCCTCAGCGCTGCTTGCGAGCCGGCCGCGTCGACATGCACGGCCAGTTCATCGATCAAGGCGCCCAATTCCGTGGCGCCATCGCCCAGCACCTTGCGCCGAAGCAGATCCAGCGCCTGGATGCCGTTGGTCCCCTCGTATAGCTGGGTGATGCGGCTGTCACGCATCAACTGCTCCATGCCCCACTCGCGGATGTAACCGTGGCCGCCGTACAACTGAACGCCCAGGCTGGCGACTTCCTGGCCGACGTCGGTGAAGAAGGCCTTGACGATCGGAATCAGCAGCGCCGCCCGACGACTCGCCCTCTGGCGAGCCTCGGGTTGCGGGTCGCCGTGTTCGAGGTCCAGTTGCAGGGCGGTGTAGGCCGCGAGCAGGCGGCAGCCTTCGCTCAAGGTTTTTTGCGTCAGCAGCATGCGCCGGACATCGGGGTGCACGATGATCGGATCGGCACTCTTGTCCGGCGCCACCGGGCCGCTGATGGCCCGCGATTGCAGGCGCTCACGGGCATAAGCGAGACCACCCTGGAAGGCAGCCTCGGCGATGCCCAGTCCCTGCAGTCCGACCTGGAAGCGTGCATCGTTCATCATGGTGAACATGCACGCCAGCCCCTGATTCGGTTCACCGAGCAACCAGCCTTGTGCGTCGTCGAAGTTCATCACGCAGGTGGAAGCGCCCTTGATGCCCATCTTGTGTTCCAGTGCGCCACAGCTCAGCGAATTGCGCGGCCCCGGTGTTCCATCGGCCGCGGCAATGAACTTGGGCACCAGGAACAGGCTGATGCCCTTCACCCCGGCCGGCGCATCCGGCAAACGGGCAAGGACCAGGTGAATGATGTTGGCGGTCAGGTCATGCTCGCCGCCGCTGATGAAGATCTTGCTGCCGCTGACCTGATAACTGCCGTCGGCTTGAGGCTGGGCACGGGTGCGCAGCAGGGCAAGGTCGGTACCGGCCTGGGGCTCGGTGAGGCACATGGTGCCGGACCATTCACCACTGACCATTTTTTCCAGATAAGCCTGTTTGAGCGCCTCGCTGCCATGCCGATGCAGAGCCAGCACCGCGCCTTCGGTGAGGCCGGAATAAATGCGAAAGGACAATGAGGCAGCCATCAGCATTTCGTGGAAACTGGCCGAAATCAGCTGCGGGAAACCCTGGCCGGCGAACTCCAGCGGCCCGGTCATGCTCGCCCAGCCGTTATCGACGTACTGCCGGTAGGCGTCGCGAAACCCCTGGGGCGTAGTGACGTGGCCGTCGATCAGCTGACAACCCTGCTCGTCACTGTTGCGGTTCAGCGGCGCGACCACTTCGCCGGCGAAGCGGGCGGCTTCTTCGAGGACGCCGTCGATGGTTTCCCGGTCCAGCCCCTTGTCCAACCGCTCACAATGGCCGCTGACATCGAACAGTTCGTGCAGCACAAAACGCATGTCGCGCAGGGGAGCTTGATACTTCATGGCGGGCCTCATGGGTTGGCAGAGTGGAAAAGATTGCCGTCACCCTAAGCAGGCGCCTACTATTTTTGAAATTTCATTTTCATATGCCTGGTATTTGTAATTTGAATTTAAAAAGCTTCGATCTGAATTTGCTCCGGGTGCTCGATATGCTGCTGCGCGAACAGAACGTGTCGCGGGCGGCCGAGCGCCTGGCCCTCAGCCAGCCCACCGTCAGCAATGCCCTGGCCCGCCTGCGTTCACTGTTCGACGACCCCTTGCTGGTGCGCGTTGGCCGTCACATGCAACCCACCTCCCGGGCGCTGGCGCTGGAGGGACCGATTCGCGCGGCCTTGCAACAGATCGAACAGACACTCGATGCCGGGGAAACCTTCGACCCCCGCCTGAGCCAGCAGCAGGTGCGCATCGCCCTGACCGACTTTGTCGAACAGCTGTGCATGCCGCCCTTGCTCGCGCGCCTGGGAGAACTGGCGCCAAACCTGCGCATCGACGTTGCTCACCTCGCCCCCAGCCTTCCTGCCGAGTTGCTGGACCGGGGCGAACTGGACATGGTCCTGGGACGCTTCGAAGAAGTGCCGGCGCGTTTCACCCGCCGGGCGTGGCACAGCGAAACCCTGCGCCTGGCGGTGCGCAAGCAGCATCCGCTGGCACACGACCCACTCACGCTGGATGACTTTCTGGGGCTGCGCCATCTCTGGGTGAGTGGCGGCCAGTCGCGCGGCATGGTCGACCAATGGCTGGGCAAGCAAGGCCTGTCGCGGAAAATCGTCTACACCACGCCCAACTACCTGCAGGCGGCCCACCTGGTCGCCCATTCAGACTTGAGCGTCGTCCTGCCGACCCAGTTGGCCAATCAATGCGCGCAGCTGTTACCGCTGCAGGTGTTCGAACTGCCCTTCGACGTCGGCTCGTTCCACCTCGAACTGGTGTATCTGGCGCAACGCCAACATGAGCCGGCGCTGGCGTGGCTGATCGAGCAAATCCTGGCGGTGCGGCCGGCTTGAACGGACGCCAGGGGTTTGCCGAAGTGATTTTTCGGTTGCGCCAGACAACACCGGGAACTACGTCAAAAACGACGAATTTCCAAGGTAGCGCGTAGCCCTCCAGGGTTTCGGTTCTCCAGTATGATCCGCCCACCAAAGCGATCGGCAATGGCCTTGACGATGGTCAGCCCCAACCCTGCACCCTGGTCATTTCCGCGGCTGTAGAAACGCTCGAAAAGCCGATCGCGATCCTGCTCATTGATGCCCGGCCCCTCATCCTCGACAGACAGTTCGTAGCCATTTTCCTTTTCGACCAGCCTTACAGTGATGACTCCGTGCCGGGGGGAGAAATTCGCCGCATTGGTCACCAGGTTGTTCAAGGCAATATCAATCGAGGTTGGGTCGACTCTCGCAACGCTGATGTCGTCGCTGACATCAAAAACCAGTTCAAGCCCCTTGCTCAGCAACCAGGGCGTCAACTGAACCAGGCTGCCGCGAACGGTGCTCGCCAGATCAATTGGTGCAGGCGGTTCAGTCCCTGCTCCAGGTTCAATACGAGCCATCGTCAGCAATTGATTGACCAGTCGGCTGGTACGGTCCACGCCGGCAATCAGGAATTCGAGCGATGCGCGACGATCCTCTTCACTCCCCGCCTCCATCAGGTTTTGCGCGTGGATCCTGAGCACGGCCAGTGGTGTTCGCATTTCGTGGGCGGCGTCGGCGATAAAGCGTCGCTCGCGCCCCATGACTTCCTGAATTTGCGCGAGCATGCGATTGAGGGCGGCCTGCATGGGCTCAAGCTCAGTGGGTAGCGGCGTCAATTGCAAGGGTTCGAGTGAGCCGGGCTTGCGGGCCCGCAGCGTTGCGGCCATATTGACCAGCGGTTTCAAGCCCCAGCCGATGGCCAGCCAGATCATGGCGGCCAGCAACAGACTCCCCAGGATATTGGGCCACAGCGTGTGGCGTACGATCCGGTCCACCAGGTCCATTCGCACGTCGTCCCGCTCACCCACCCAGATGCGCAGGTTGTTCTGCTTGTCTTCAAGCAGGAAGGCGCGCCAATGCCGGTTGTTCAGGTCGACTACATCGCTGAAACCCGGTTTGACCGCAGGTGTGCTGAAGGACGGAGAACTGGCCGTATGTACCAGCACTTCGTTCCTGGCGTTCCAGACCTGAAACGCAATCTTCGTTTCATACGGATGCCCTTCGGCCCCGGGTGTCGCCTCGTTCAGGGCCTGGTTGAAAGCCTTGTACAGATCCGCATGGTCCTTGCTCACCATGGGCATTCGCATGACGCCTTGCAGCAGGCGAGCGTTCTGGGCCAGATGGGCATCATAGACTTCGGCGATTTCGTGGTTGCTGTCGTGCAGATTGAACACACTGATCACGGCCAGTCCGGCGAGCATCAGGCCGATGATCAGGACCAGGGTACGACGCCGGATCGAGCTCATCGACGCTCCTCCACCAGGTAACCGATACCACGGACGGTGCGGATCAGATCGGTGGAGAATTTCTTGCGCAGGTGATGGATGTGCACTTCCAGGGTGTTGCTTTCGGCCTCCTCGTTCCAGCCGTACAGCAACTGCATCAGATGATCGCGAGTCATTACCCGTCCCGGTGGCGAAAGCAGTTCATGGAGCAACTGGTATTCCTTGGGTGTCAGGGCCACCGGCTCGCCTTTGTAACTGACTTGCTGGGTGCCGGGGTTCAGGCTGATACCGGCGTGCTCGATCAGCGATTGTCCACGCCCGGCGCTGCGCCGAAGCAACGCACGTATGCGCGCCTTCAATTCTGCCAGGTCGAAAGGCTTGATCAGGTAGTCATCGGCGCCGGCATCCAGGCCGGCGATGCGGTCTTCGGTGGCATCGCGCGCGGTCAGGATCAACACCGGCAGGTTGGAACCACTGTCGCGCAAACGCCTCAGCACTTCGATACCGTCCATGCGTGGCAGGCCAAGGTCGAGCACCGCCAGATCGAAGATTTCACTGAGCAGCGAGTGCAAGGCGCTGGTGCCGTCCTGCAACCAGTCGACGGTATAACCTTCACGGCCGAGGGCCTGATGAATGCCCTCGCCGAGTGCCACGTCATCCTCTATGAGTAATAAACGCACAGGGTCTCCTGTCAGCCGAGTTTCTTGTTCACGTCCACCAACAGCGTCTCGATCTCCTTGCGGCGCCCGGCATCAGCGCTCTCGCGGCCAGGTCGAGGCGCAGCCAGCAAGGCTTTTTGCAGCGCTGCCCTGGCTTCGACATAACGCTTCTGACGGTAGAGGTGATCGCCCCAGAAGTACAGGCTATCAATGCCGTTGGGGTTCATTTGCAATGCCAGCTTGAGCAACTGCTCGGCCTTGTCCGAATCGCCGAAACCGATGGGCCAACCCGGTACGCGGTCATAGAGTGCCCCCAGGCTGGTATAGGCTGAACCTTGCAGGGCCTTGGGGTCCAGCGTAAGGGCTTTTTCCAGGTCGGTTTTGGCATCCTTGACCTTGCTCAGCGCACCCAGCCCTCCCTGGGCGCCTGCCCAGCTACTGGTGACAATGCCAGACCAGATCCAGGCCTCAGCCACCGTTTGGCGTTCCTGCTTGAAGCTCGAAGCCTGAGCGGCCAGTTTTTCAAAAGCCGCGGTTCGTTGTCCCTCGGGCAACTCGTACTGAATGTGCGCCCAGCTTTGCTGGATACCGTTGAGGCGCTGCTGGTCGACGGCATCCAGCGCCCAGACACTCTGGCTCAATGCGCCAAGCAGCAGGCAAGCGATGATCTTGTTCATGGTTCGAGATTCTCCTGGTCGGGTTTCTGGCTCAGGCGGCGGATCAGTGGCAATTGTTTGCGTAAACCACGGTCCACCAGATGGGGCAGGAGGCTGTTCAGGCGTACAAAAAAACGTTCAGGCCAGCCCAGGTACAAGTCGCGACGTTCACCGGCAATGGCGTGAATTACCGCAGCCGCCACGGTTTGCGGATCGTCGACATTGGTCTTGAGCGCATCGTTCAGCGCCTGGGCTGCCGGGCTGTTCATGCCGGTACGGGTCGCTCGCGGGGCGACGTAAAGCACGCTGACCCGGGTGTCCGCCAGCTCCCGGCGCAAGGCTTCAGAGAACCCGCGCAGGGCGAACTTGGTGGCGCAGTAACTGGCGTAGCCGGGGTAGCCAATGGAGCCATAGGTCGAACCGACGTTCACCACCATGGCACTGTCGGCTTGCTTGAGCAGAGGCAACATCAGTTTTGTCAGGCACATCGGCGCACTGATGTTCACCGCGAGCATCGAATTGATCTCGCTGTCGTCCAGTTGTTCGAGCATGGCGAAATGGTTGACCCCGGCGGCATTGATCAGCAGGTTGATGCCGCCGATGCCCTGGGCCCGCGCCAGCACCTCGCGGCGGTCGGAGAGCAACGTCAGGTCTGCACGGACCCAACACAGGTTGCGGGGATAAAGCTCCAGCAGCGGCACCAAGGGTTCCCGATGCCGAGCCACGGCCAGCACCTGGGCACCACTGGCACACAGTGCGGTGGCGATGGCCAGGCCGATGCCGCCGCTGGCACCGGTCAACACGACGCGAGCTTCAGACAGGCGCATGCAGGTTCTCCCCGTTACGCGGCAAGCCACGAAACATATCGGCGTAGAGCCGGTACACCACTTTGGAGGCATGAATGACGGCGGCCTGGTCGCCCGGGTCTTCAAGGCTGTTCATCAATCGACGGTAGGTCTGCATATGTTCGATATCCAGTGAGCCGTGGGAACTGAGGTAGCTGAAGGCGCTTTCCGGCAAGTCCAGGCGCTGGCGAATACTGCCGGCGGCGTGGGTGGCCAAGGCGATGCTCGTGCCTTCGAGTACGTTGACCATGCCGAACAGCCCCACCGGATTGTCCCTGGCAATCAGGTCGTAGAGGAAGCTGACCATCAACTCGATAGGCAATGACGGGCGCCCGTCCCGTACAGCGTCCCTGTCACCGCCGCAGGCTTGAATGTCATCGAGTACCCATTGTTCGTGGCCGTATTCCTCCTCGATGTATTCACATACCGCTTCGCGCAGCCATTCCAGGCGCAATGGCAGGCGCGCACCGCAGGCCATCATCAACGGCACGGTATGGCGCACGTGGTAATAGGCCTGTGCCAGAAACTCCCGGTAACTTTCCAGGCTGACGTCGCCCTGCAGCGCATCACGGATGATCGGCAGGTTGAACAGCTCATTGCGTTCTTGCTCAGTGGCTTGTTGCAGCGTGTCAAAAAAACTCATGGTGCGGATTCCTCGGAGAATGCAGATTCGCTCAATTGCCCTCGGTAGCGTTCGACGATGGCGTCACGGCGGGGTCGGCCATTGGCGGTGAGCAAGCCGTTGGTGGCAGTGAAGGGTTGGTCGAGCCGGCTCCAGTGATGGACCTGGGCGTACTCGGGCAAAGACTCGTTGGCCTGGGACACGGCAGCGGCCAGTTGTTCGTCGGTGCAGTCCGGGCGGTGGGGCCAGAGCAGCGCATGGTTGTGAGGCATGGCCTCGCCATAGACAAAGGCCTGGGCGACAGGCCCGCGCTGGGTCAATTCGGCTTCCACCCACTCGGGGTTTACGTTGCGTCCGAAACTGGTGACGAACTGATGTTTCTTGCGTCCCTTGAGGTAGAGAAAACCCTCGGCGTCGAACTCGCCGAGATCGCCGCTGGGCCACCACTGGGCGGTGTGCGGCGCCTCTCCCAGATAGCCCAGCAAGGTTGAACCCTTGATCAGCACTTCGCCGTCGTCCGCCAGGCGAATCTCCACATGGGGCAATGGCCGTCCGACACTGCCGGGGCGCCGTGCTTGCGGGCGATTGAGGCACACTACCGACGCGCACTCGGACAGCCCGTAACCTTCATAGACGGGTATGCGCACCCGTTGAGCGCGATGCAGTAGATCTTCGCTGACCCGGGCACCGCCCACGGCGGTAAAACGCAGGTGCTGTGGGTCGAAAGCCTGCTGCTCGGCCGCACTGACCAGCATCAGCAACAACTGCGGCACCAGAATCAGGCTCTGGGGCGACCGGCTGGCCAGGCATCCCAATAGCTGAGGCACATCCAAACCGCTGGCGCCTTGAATCCCCAGGGTTTTCTGGCTGGGCAGGCTCAAGGTAGCGCCGGCATACAGCGCGGCGTAACAACCGATGTTCTCCAGCAAAATGGCCAGCGGCAGCAGCGCCAGGTGGTGTTGCGGGGCGGTGGGCTGGCTGGCCAGGTCCAGCTCGCGAGCGACCCGCAGAATGCTCTCGGCACTCAAGCACACGCCCTTGGGTGTGCCTGTGGTACCCGAGGTGAAGGTCAACTTGGCGGTGCCTTCAGGCATCCGGTTCGGGCCACTGAAGGTGCGATGCCAGAACTCGCCGCACTTCTGATACCCGGTCGCTAGCAGCTCGTCGTGCAGTTGCGGCTCCGCAATGACGTGTTCGGCCTGGCTTTGCTCCAGGCAGTGCTTGCGTTGCGCCGGACTGAAAAAAGGCGGCAAGGCTACGCAGGTCAAACCCTCGAACAGCGCGGCCAGGTCCCACAACATGGCTTCGACGCCATTGTCCAGCGCCAGGGCGACCACCCTGACCCGCTCATCGCGCAGGCGCTGCTGGCGATAAATGACCTCGGCATACAGCGTGGCGTAGTCCAGCTTCAGATGATCGCCCCACAAGGCAATGGCGTTGGTTTTTTGCTCAACGTGATGACGCAGGGTCTGTTTGAAACGCTCTATTTCAGGCGACATGGCAGGCCCCTTCAATAGAGGTTGGCAAGCCCAGGCGACTGAACAGGCCAATGTTGCGCAAATGAATGAATCCGGAGCGGATATTGCCAACATGAACCCACGGTTTGCTTTCGTAGTAACTGCCCCAAGCGTGGCGGTCCTCGCCCAGACGCGCCGGGTCGGCAGCACACAGGGTCACGGGCTTCAAGCCAAGGCGATGAAAGCTATTGACCAGCCCCAGGTTCCCGGTGAAGGCAACCCATTCCAGCCCCCCCATGGCCAGCAGGTAAGTCATCGCGATAATGCTCATCCGTGCGCTGCCGGTGTCGCCGGCAGCCAGGTTGCCTACCTCGACGATGTCTGAGCGGCCTACGGTGTGGTCAGCCGCGGCACTGATCAGCGGATCGATCGCCTCGTCCAGGTAACCTTCCAGGAACAGTGGCCCGGCGCTCGCCAGACGTACCCCGACCACCGCACAAAGCGCGCCGGACGCATCGCTCATGCCAAACAGCTCCGGCATGAAATGGCGAATATCGGCACCGTGGGCCTTACGAAAACGTTGCTGGATAAAGGCTTCGAAGGCGCTCCGTTGCGGAGCGTCCGGCAAGGCCCTGACGAGATACATCTGCTGTGTTTCGGCCAGGCCAAAGTGCAGCGGCAACTGAACGTTCCAGTTGAAATCGGACATTGAAAAACATCTCCCCGGATCAATTGGGGAGAAGTATCAAAGGCATTTCTTAACGAAGTCTGAAGGTGACAAAACAGATTGTCGCCTTGCGTGTCAGTCCGTCATGACATGTCATGACCTCCTTCAGAAACGGACTTTGCCCAACAAATACGGCGCTTAAAGGACGAGTGGTCGAGAGGCGTCAAGCGTGGGGAATTACCGGGAGTTTATAGCCACTACAGGCTTTTCAGGCGGGCACGTTCGTCGCGGTAAAGTGAACTTCACTTCCTCAACGTGTCACATTAGGTCCTTGTCAAGCGAACTACAGAAGAGGTACAGCCTTATGAGCATGGCCACAATTGTAAGTGCGGTGATTTCCAGTCTCGCACCCAGTGTCTTCGACCAGAACAGCCTGCAAGAACCCGGCGCGCATGTCTCAGCCGTCGATTACCACTACGGGATGGACATCGATGTGAAACAGGTGCTGCAGCGCACCGATACATCCGACAAGACCGGCGTGGTACCGGTGACTGTGGTCTACCTGGACAGCCAGGGCGAGGTTCACAAGATCCGTTTCCTCGAATGGGGTGGAAGTGCCGCCGACCCCACCAGCATTGCCTGATCCGCTCGCCGAATGGGTTCCAGGCCAAGCCTGCGCGCTGCAGGCCGGAACCCCCGACTGGTTGGCCACGAGATACTCGTGGCGCGGATAGTCCGGGAGCAAGCCTGAAGACGCCGCAACGCGCGGCATTCATCCGGACTACAACGTGTAGGAAACACCGACCTGCACCGTTCTTGGTGCCCCTGGATAGGCGTAGACGTTGCCGAATGCGCCCTCCTCAAAATTTTCGTCCGTCAGGTTCTTCACATCCAGGTTGAGCCGGATCCTGTCGTTCACCTTGTAGTAGCTCAGCAGGTCGACCACGGTGTAGCTGCCCATCGAAAACGCCGTGTTGGCCGTCTGCCCTGCACGCTCATCGACGTACTTGAGCCCGGTGCCAAGCCCCAGTCCCTTGAGCGCGCCATCCTGGAACTCGTAGACGTTGAGCAGGCTGAAGCTGTTCTGCGCAATGTTCATCAGCCGGGTGCCGGACTTGATGACGTTGTCCTTGGTCACTTCGGCATCGACATAGGCGTAGCCGCCAATCACCCGCCATTGCGGGGTCAGGTTGCCGGCGATGTTCAGGTCGAAACCACGGCTGCGCACCTCGCCTGCCGCCACGCTGAACGTGGAGTCCACAGGATCGGTGGTGAGTACGTTGCGCTTTTCGATCTGGTAGATCGCCGCGTCGACACTCAATTGACTGTCCAGCGCTTCCCACTTGATACCCAGCTCATAGGATTTGCCCTTTTCCGGTTCGAAACCACCGCCCTGGCGACTGGCACCGGTATTGGGCTTGAACGAGCGAGCCGTATCGGCATAGATCGCCACGGTGTCGGTGAGGTCATAGGTCACGCCAACGCGCGGGGTCACCGCATTGTCGCTGGCCTCCCAGCTTTTGCCGCCCGGTACGTAGGTTTGGTAGTCATGTTCGAAGCGCTCGAAACGGGCCCCGGCCAAGAGTTTCAAACGCTCGGTCAAGGCCACTTGATCCTGGACGAAAGCGGCGTAGGTCTTGAGGTTTTCCTTGTCATTGGTCGGGGTGCGGGTCAAGGCTGGACGCGGCTGACCATACACCGGGTCGAAGATATCGATCGGGTAGGCACTCACAGCGCCGCTGGAGCGCTGAATGATCGACTTGTAGTCGTAATTCTCGTACTCGACACCGGTCAACAAGGTGTGATCGAAACCGCCTGCGGTGAAATGTCCGGTGAGATTGAGTTGGGTGTCCTTGTCCGTCCACTCCAGCTTGCGGTAATTGAAGTTACGGCCCAGGGTGCGCCCGTCCGCGGCCACACCGTTGGCTTCGACTGCATTCCCCTCGAGGGTGCCGTCGAGCCATTGGAATCCGCCGCCCAACGTCCAGTCATCGCTCAGCAGATGCTCGAACCGCAGCTGCGCCATGTTGTTGTCGTTGTGCAGTTTGCCAACGTCTTTTTCGCCGAAGAAGGTGTCGCGCGAGGCCGTGCCGATCTGGTTTGGAAAGCGCGTCAGGCCGCGGTCGAGCGGGTGATTGTTGCGCATGAAGTCGCCTTCGAAAATCACCTTGGTGTCGTCGGTGGCCTGCCAGGACAGCACCGGCGTCACGCCGTAACGTTCGGTTTCGACATGATCGCGGAAGGTATCACCGCCCTCACCCACCACGTTCAGGCGATAGGCCAGGCGGCCCTCTTCGTCCAACGGGCCGGAGGCGTCCAGCGTGCCACGCTTCATGCCCTGGTCGTCGAGTTGGCTACCCAGGGTCACAGTGGGCACGGCCAGGGGTTGTTTGGAGATGACGTTGAAGGTGCCACCCGGATCGCCTCGGCCATAGAGCATGGTCGCCGGCCCTCGCAGTACTTCCAGTCGCTCGATGGTGTTGGCATCGGGCATGTTCGGATAGCCACGGTTGATCGGGAACCCGTTGCGATAAAACTCCCCGGTGGTAAAGCCACGCACGGTAAAGGTGGTCAGGCCCTGGCCACCGAAATTGTTGGCCCGCCCCACACCACCGGCGTAATCGAGGGCGTCCTGCAAACGGGTGGCACTGATGTCCTCGACCACATCCCTGGTGACCACACTGATGGACTGTGGCGTTTCGTGGATCGAAGTGTCGGTGCGCGTGGCGCTGGCCGAGCGCGTCGCGCGATAGCCGTCAACCGGCCCCAGGGCGGTTTCAAAGTCTGCTGTGCCAACGATGTCAGTCGCTTGCAACTCCAGACTGGATTTATCGGTAGTTGCCTGCTCCGCCCAAGCGGAAGCGGAGAACGCCTGAAGCACGCAGATAGACACCAGAGTACGACGCATCTAGGAAACCTTGTGAAAATAGCCAAATGGGACGGCATACATGCCAATAAATCGCGGCGCATGGTATACCGCATCACCATGTTTTGATACGTATTCTCATTTGAATTTTCTGAATGTGACCTGGCTCATTTCAAATCGCCGATGGTTCAAGCCTCCCCTGTCGAAGCCGCCGGCATAACAATAAAGGGCCCCGAAGGGCCCTTTAAACTCAGGACATCAGCCCCCGGATACTTACACTCGTGAAGCTTGGTCAAGGCCGGGCAGCAAGGGACTGCTCGTTGCCGATGAATGGGTATGAACCACCTCCGCCCGCACCGCCTCGGGCTTTTGCTCCTCGACCTCACCATTGAGTGCCTTGTGCATCTTGTCGGTGTCCAGCGCCCCGACCCATTTGGCGATCGCCATGGTGCCCACGCCATTGCCGATGGTATTGGTGATGGCCCGCGCCTCCGACATGAACCGGTCGACGCCCAGCAGCAACACCATGCCCGCCACCGGTATGGTGCCCAGGGAAGACAAGGTGGCGGCCAGAATGATGAACCCGGAGCCGGTGACACCGGCCGAGCCTTTGGAGGTGAACATCAGTACCGCCAGCACGATCAGTTGATCGGTCAGGGTCAGCGGCGTGTTGGTAGCCTGGGCAATGAATATCGCGGCAATGGTGTAGTAGATCGCTTGCCCGTCCGGGTTGAAGGTCAGGCCGGAGGGAATGATCATCCCGGCAACGGGCTTGGACACCCCGGCCTTCTCCATTTTGGAAATCATCTGTGGCAGCACCGACTCCGAAGAACTGGTACCCAGCACGGTGAACAACTCTTCCTTGATGAACTTCAAGAACTTCCACAGGCTGAATCCGCTGTAGCGGCAGATCGGGCCGAGGACGAAGATCACGAACACGGCGCAGGTCAGATAGACGCAAGCCATCAACTTGCCCAGAGAGAACAGCGAGCCGAAGCCATACTTGCCGATCGTGAAGGCGATGGCACCAAATGCGCCAATCGGTGCCAGGCGCATGACCATGTTGACGATGCGGAACATACCCTGCATCAGGCTATCGAGCGTATCGACGAATGCCTTGCCCCGTGGCCCTACATGCGCCAGGGCGATGCCCAACAGAATGGAAAACAGCAGGATCTGCAGCACATTGCCCTTGGCGAAGGCATCCACGATGGTGTCAGGGATGATGTTCATGACGAAGTCCATGAACGATGCATGTTTCACGGCCGTGGTGTAGGTGGCCAGGCTGGAGGTGTCGAGGGTGGCGACATCGATGTTCATGCCGGCACCGGGTTTGAACACATCGACCACCACCAATCCGACCACCAGCGCCAGGGTCGAGACCACCTCGAAATAGAGCAAGGCCCGAAAGCCCACACGCCCCAGTTCCTTCATGTTTTCCATGCGGGCAATCCCTGTGACCACGGTCAGGAAGATCACCGGAGCGAGGAGCATCTTGATCAATTTGATGAAGGCATCGCCCAAGGGTTTGAGCGCAGCGCCGGTTTCGGGAACGAACACGCCGACGATGGCGCCGAGGATCACGGCGATCAGCACTTGCACATAGAGTTTGCCGAATATTCTTTTCATGACAGGGCCCTGATTTTTTATTGTTGTCAGGAAATGCCAAGGAGTCAGATCAACTGATCCGCCCCTCGGCGTTGTGCCGCAGTACTGCCTGGAAGCGCTGGAAAAATCAGCGGTTGATCAACGCGATGACCGCATCCGTGATCTGGCGTGTGGTGGCGGTACCGCCAAGATCCGGGGTATGCAAACCACTTTCGGTCACCGCTTCGATCGCGGACATCAACTGTTTGGCGCAGGCGTGTTCGCCGAGATGCTCGAGCATCATTGCAGCCGTCCAGAACGTCGCGATCGGGTTGGCCACACCTTTGCCGGTGATGTCGAACGCCGAGCCGTGGATCGGTTCGAACATCGACGGGAATTGGCGTGACGGGTTGAGGTTGGCGGTCGGTGCGATGCCCAGGCTGCCGGACAGTGCCGCGGCCAGGTCAGACAGGATGTCGGCGTGCAGGTTGGTGGCGACGATCACATCCAGCGTCGACGGCTTGAGCACCATGCGCGTAGTCACCGCATCGACCAGTTCCTTGTCGATCCTGACGTCCGGGAAATCCTTGGCCACTTCGTAGAAAATCTCGTCCCACAGCACCATGCCATGACGCTGGGCGTTGGACTTGGTGACCATGGTCAGGTGCTTGCGCGGACGACTGCGTGCCAGTTCGAAAGCGAAACGGTGAATGCGCTCGACGCCAGCACGGGTGAATACCGAGACTTCGGTGGCGACCTCTTCCGGCAGGCCACGGTGTACACGACCACCATTGCCGGAGTACTCACCTTCGGAGTTTTCCCGCACCACCACCCAGTCAATTTGATCGCCATTGTGCAGCGGGCTCTTCACCCCCGGCAGTACCCGGGCAGGTCGTACGTTGGCGTATTGATCGAAGCCCTGGCAGATCGGCAGGCGCAAACCCCAGAGTGAAATGT
Organism: Pseudomonas sp. BF-R-19; assembly: GCF_019956445.1. NCBI lineage: Bacteria > Pseudomonadati > Pseudomonadota > Gammaproteobacteria > Pseudomonadales > Pseudomonadaceae > Pseudomonas > Pseudomonas sp. BF-R-19. The sequence goes on along the minus strand of NZ_JAHBDN010000103.1, from coordinate 203,909 downwards.
GATCCGGCACGTTCAGCGCACCCACTGCACCGAAGAAGATGGCATCGAAGGTTTTCAGTTCTTCCAGGCCACCTTCGGGAATGTAGTAGCCGTTTTTCAGGTAGTTATCCGAGTTCCAGTCGAAGTGTTTGAAATCCAGCTGGAAGCCGGACTTTTTCGACAGGGCTTGCAGCACCTCGACGCCAGCGGCAATCACTTCGACACCGATGCCATCACCTGGAACCGCTGCAATCTTGTATGCGTTCATGCTCAACTCCACTCTCGTAAGTTTCTTGTTGTGCCTGTCGAACGGGCTGTTCAATCAGGGTGTGAGCGGAGTATATGTAGTGAACAAATAGGTGTGAGTTACTCATAATCACTACATAAATAACTTTGAGTTACGAATGAGCCAGACCTTGGATTTGTCGTTTTTCTACCTCTTGGCCAATAAAGGCAGTCTCGCCGCGACCGCACGGGAACTGGGTATCACGCCGCCGGCGGTCAGCAAGCGTCTCACCGCACTGGAAGCTCGATTGGGCATCCGCCTGGTCAATCGCACCACGCGCTCCATGAGTCTGACCTCGGAAGGTGAACTGCTGTTTTCCCACGCCGCCCGTATCCTGACGCAGATCGATGAGGTCGAGCAGTTGATCCACAGCCGTCGGGCCACACCCAAAGGCCTGATTCGGGTCAACGCGTCGCTGGGTTTCGGTCGCCGATACATCGGCCCTGCCCTGGGTGCATTCTTCGCCCAGTACCCAGAGGTGGAGGTGCAGCTGGAAATCAGCGATCACCCCCTGGACCTGACGACCCATGGGTTTGACCTGGGCATACGCTTCGGTACCCTGCCGGACGCCGCCTTCCATGCACGCAAGATCGCGTCCAATCGCCGTCTTCTATGCGCCTCGCCGCTGTACCTGGAAAAGCATGGTGTGCCGCAACGCCTGTCGGACCTGCAGCAACACAACTGCATCTTTCTCAGGCAAAACGAAACGCCCTACGGTGTGTGGAGTTTCACCAACGGTGGGCGCACGCAAAACATCAAGGTCCGTGGCGCACTGGGCTGCAATGACGGCGAGGTGGCCCTGAATTGGGCGCTGGAAGGCTACGGCATACTGTTGCGGGCCGAATGGGACATTGCCCGATACGTGCGCAGCGGCCGCTTGCGATTAGTGCTGGAAGACCAGACCCCGACCCGCGCCGATGTTTATGCGGTGTACCCGCAACAGTTGCACCTGTCAGCCCGTGTACGCAGCCTGATCGATTTCCTGGTCGAGCGTTTCAGGCACATTGACCACCTGGATGAAACGGCAGGCCTGCACGACTGAACAGCCTGGGCTCGCAGCCGCTTCGGCCAACAGCGGGCACCGATGAAGTTGGGGTGAATGACAGCAGTCAGCCATCGATACATTCAGAAAGTGGCCACTTCTCTTAGCCCGGACACCCCGCACAATCGCACCCGGTATTGGGGGATATTCCCCGTCATCGGGGCTTTCATCCTGGCTTCTCATACGCCTGCTTGAAGCCAGCAGACAAGGGGAACGCGGCGTAGAGCCATCAGTCACCTCCTGTCACTTTCGGCGGGAAATATGCATCGTTCCCATCCCGGCTCGAAATCAAACGTTTTGCCAGCCGGGCCAGGAGCAGTGGCTCGTTGCCCATGCATTGCCACGCGCTCCGAGGAACCCGTCAGAGGTGTTTGCGATGAAACTGGATGCCGGAAGGCTGAAACCTAGTCCATTGTTCAAAACCAGGCTGGCGCTGAGTATCTCTGCTGCCGTGATCATGTTGGGGCTGGGCTTGTCCCAGGCCCGGGCAGTGCCCCTCGACAACACCGATCCACCGCCTCCTACCGACCCATCGGCGTTCACTAATCAGCCCGCCGACCCCGAAGCCGCATTGCGAGACTTGCTCAAGCTGCCTCCCGCAAACGTCGGCGCTTTTGACTTACCCAATGGTGTGATCGGTAACCGCCAGACCCCCTTGGTCGACAATGTGCTGCCACCCGATCTGCAACCCAGCTTCAACATCCCCACTAACGGTAATGCCAGCCCGGTGTTCGGGGCTCAACCGTTCACCCAGAAGCTTGAACTGTTCGAGGAGTTCGGCTCGAACAAACTGGATGCGACAGACCCGCCATCACCCGTTCCGTTTCCGGTTCCGACGCTGGGCCCCGCCCCGGCGCAAGATCCATTGAACGTGGCGCGTAGCGGCCCGTCGCCGGCTGCGCTGGACGCCTTTCTCAGGGAGCCAGCCTTGACGCCCTTCCCGACAGAGTTCTCCAATGTACTGGACCGCAACCCCTGGAAGGCGCAGATCGAGCTTTTCCTCAACCGCCGAGTCGACTCGCCCGCAGAAGGCCGGCCACCGGGAAAAGGCTGGTCACACCAGCGCTTCAATGAGTTTTTCCCGCGCGACGCCTTCAAGACTGTGCAAGCAGGCGCGCACGTCAACAGCGGCTTGCGTGATCGTATGCAACGGCATAACTACGCCGTGGGGGAATTTGCGCCAGGCGGGCTGTATCACAATCCCAACGGCAACCCGGTCAACGAGGGCACAACCAAGGGCATTCAAGTGCAGTTTCACCCCAACTTCCCTGTCCAGGACCATAACGCGTTGTGGACATTCGACGGCACCTTTCCGCCCAAACTGCTTCAAGTCCGCTATGGCCAAGCGATGCTGATGCGTCATTACGATGCCTTGCCCATTGACCCGTCGGCCAACCGGGGCTTTGGCCTGCACACCATCTCCACCCATGAACATAACGGCCACTCGCCCGCGGAAAGCGACGGCTTTGCCAACGCGTTCTTCTTCCCGGGCCAGTACTACGACTATCGCTGGCCGATCCAGTTGGCCGGTTACGACAGCATCAATACCAGCGCTCAGGATCCGCGTGCGGCATTCCCCTGCGACCCCGGTGAAATCCTTTTCGTCAACGACGCCAACCCCGGCTTCAAGACCTGCGACAACGGCACCATCAAGATCCGAGGCGACTGGCGCGAAACCATGAGCAGCCACTGGTTCCACGACCACATGCTCGATTTCACCGCGCAGAATGTCTACAAGGGCAATGCGACGATGATGAACTACTACAGCGCCGTGGACCGTGGCAACGAGGCGGTCGACGACGGGGTCAACCTGCGCCTGGCCAGCGGTTCGGGGTTGGGGTGGGGTAACCGCGACTATGACGTCAACCTGACGATCGCCGACAAGGCCTGGGACCAGGCCGGCCAGTTGTGGTTCAACCCCTTCAACACCGACGGTTTTCTCGGTGACCAGATGCTGACCAACTGGGAGTACGAGCCCTTCCTGGATGTACGTGCCCGCCGCTACCGTTTCCGCATTCTCAACGGATCGGTGTCTCGCTACTTCAAGCTGGCGGTGGTGCGTCAGGTCAATGGTAATGGTGGCGAGTTTCCTGGTCCGAACAGCTCCGGGGTTTCCTACAACCGGGTGCCGTTCCACATGATTGCGAACGACGGCAATATCATGGAGCACGCGGTGCCGTTCGATGGCAGCCTGGACCTCGATGGCGACGGCGACACACAGGACCACAATGCCATTCTGCCGATACAGGGCATTTCCGAACGCTATGACATCGTCGTCGACTTCGCGAAAAACGGCATCAGCCCGGGCGACAAGATTTACTTCGTCAACATCGAGGAGCATGAAAACGGCAAGCGTCCCGAACGTGACATTCCATTGGCGGATGTACTCTCCGGGAAGTACCTGCCCGTTGTCCGGCAAACCAGCCACGGGCCACAGTGGGTCAACGGTGACCCGGGCGTGGGCCTGTTCCTGCAACTGAACGTCCAGCCTTACACCGGCCAGGATGTCAGCATGAATCCGGTCGACTTCGAGCCCGCCAAGCCTGGCCAGCCCGAGGGCAAGTTCATGATCCCCCTGCCCTTGAACCGTGATGACCCTGCCGATATCGCCCGGCTTGCCCAGGCGCGGCACCGCACCTTTATCTTTGGCCGCTCCAACGGCACGGATTTCAAGCCCTGGACGATCAAGACCGATGGCGGCGAAGGCTTCGGCATGGACCCACGCCGGATTTCAGCCGCGCCACAACTGGCCACTGGCCCGACACCGGCAGGGTTCAAGGGTGAAGGCACACTGGAAGTCTGGAAGATCGAGAACGGCGGCAATGGCTGGAGTCACCCGGTGCATGTGCATTTCGAGGAAGGGATCATTCTCACTCGAGGCGGCAAAACGCCACCAGAATGGGAAAAAGGCGCGCGCAAGGATATCTACAATGTAGGCCGCCATCCCGAGAGCCTCGACAATGTCGAAATGGCCATACGCATCCGTGAGTTTGCCGGTACCTACATGGAGCACTGCCACAACACACAGCATGAGGACACGGCGATGCTGCTGCGCTGGGACTCTGAACACCCGGGCCAGATTCAATTGATGCCCACACCATTGCCCAGCTGGGACGGCGTGAAATTCGTGGCCTCGGTTGCGTTACCGACATTCCGTACGGGAGATGGTGTCGGGCCACAGGTCGAGGTCGACAATGACCAGGAAACCAGTAGTGGCAGCGGCGGCGGCAGTGGCAGTGGCAGTGGCAGTGGCAGTGGCAGCGGCAGCGGAGGCTAGCGTCGTCTATCAAACGACTGGTCATGGCGTCAGCAAACACAAGGAACCGGCTGCATGATCGTTTCAATCCCAAAGCCGCCTGTCATCACTGTCGGCTTTGGGTCGGATGCGCTCTCTGTCCGAGACGCGTTACCTGTTCGACGATGGCAATGACATGTTCATTCTTTGTAGTAGGCGCTGACGTCGTCGAGTTTCAACTTCGCGGGTACCGCCCGCTTCGCCGTCTCGGATCCGGTCGACAGGGGTACGCTCTGCGTGACGTTGGCCATCCGGGTGATTTCCACCTGCACTTTATCCTCGCCGAGCAGGTAGTCGGCCAGTTTCTGGGAAAACGGCCAGTAGTTCAGATCGGCAGTCAGGGTCAGCGGCCCGACGGCGTCGGCCGGCACCAGGAAGGAGAACTCCCCGATATCGTAGCCCTTGGGCAGAATGCGGTTGTCCGAGAGAATCTGCGTGGCATTCCAGACCTCGACGTCCAACGGGTTGCCGTCCTTGTCGCCAATATGCACCTTGAAATTTCGCGTGTTGACCTCGGTCTTGCCGTCCTTGATCGAACCCAGTCGATAGAGCTCGCGACCACTGGCATCCTGCACCCGGAAATCGATCCACATCTCCCGACCCTCGGGAAAGCCGGTCGGCAGCTTGTGCCCGGCGCCGACGTTGGTCACTTTGACCGCTACCGAGGTGTATTGCCCGGGCGTCATGGCTGCCGGCACTTGCTGGAACTTTATTTCCCCGGCACGCGCGAGCATGTCGCGTGCGCGTTGCGCGCCCTCCTCCTGACCGAGATGCTTGAGCATCATCGCATTGGCTCCGCTGAACCAATGCGAGGCGACCTCCTCGCGGTCTGGCCCCATGATCGCGGCCTTGCCTGCAAAACCCGGCATGTGGCAGCTCTGACAAGTCACATTGTTAAGGCTGTAGGTGCTCTCCTGCCATTCGTCATAGGTGCGCTCCACCGCCACGCTGCTGAAGGGGTGCGTGACGTTGTGGCAGGTGCCGCAAAAGTCCGAGCGCGTGTGCAGAGCGGAATACACGGTGTCGTGATAAGGCGAAACGGCATCTTTGCGCGGGCCGAACTTGGTCGGTTTGCCGTTCGCTCGAGGGCTCAGGACATAGGCGCCGTTATCGAGGCCCGTGCGGGCACTGATGTTGTGGCAGGTCTCGCAATCGACCCCTGGCATCGGATTATTCTTCGCACTGTCTTCAATCGAGGAGCGGTTGACTTGCGAAGTGATCTGCCCGGTCGTGAGACCGATCGGGGTATGGCAGCCGGTGCAGAAGTTATCGACCTTGCCCTCGGTGGCCGTACTCGCACGCTTGAGCAAGGCCCGATAGATGGGTTCATCCCAGGCCTGGGACATCATCGACGAGCGCCACTGCCTGTAGATCTCCGTATGGCAAGCGCCACAGACCTGGGCATTGTCGAAGTCCTTCACATTCAAGACCAGGTTGCCGGTGGTATTGGCCCGATGCGGAAAGAACGGCATTCCGCCAATCACATGCATGAGCCTGGAGCGTGCCGGCTCCAGCCACTTCTCATTGCTTTGATTGTCATTGCCCTGAGGTCCGTCGGCCGCCACCAGCGTGGCCGTCAGCAGGCAAACCAGCAAGCACAACAGACGGCGCAGCAGCACTACCTTGGAGTGGTTCATAACGACTTCCCCTGGACAGTTGCAGAGGATGACTGCAGCACTTCCATTGAGTCGCCAGGGGTATTTCATGATGCTACCCGATGGTTACATCAATCACTCAATGGGGGTACTTGCAGCTCCACGGCGTCCCGACACCTTTCATGAACGGGATACCCTCGCTCAGCAATTACCCTGCCATCGAAGTAACAATATTTGTCGGCATACCTGAACGCCCCGCAAACATTGCTCGGAATTTGAAATTCCCGAGCTGATGGAGACGCGAATCCTGCTGGGAATCCGCGCCCATTAGCGGGGGAGCTCACTCCGAAATCGGGGGGATACAGACCAGGGGCCGGTCCTGCGGTACAACCGCCGCACAACATCCGATAATCGTATTACCCTCCGAAGTTAATGAGCCGCTCTGATCCGTTACCTGGGCCGCCGACTCTCTATCGCTGCAACCTGCTGCACTTATGCACCTGATTGCAGAATAGGAAAGGGTTTCTCCGCGCAGTGCACCTCGCAACTCCGGGGCCACTCACTTTACTCGATAGAACTTACTCCCGGTCTTTCGTCGACCGGATGAGACTGCCCCGCAACTTCACAATGGCCTTCTGCATTTGCACGAAGTCGTCGGGATCAAGACCGGTTTGCGGAAAGCCGTCTTCGGTGAGGCCTTCGCGCAGTTTTCGCCCCTCTTTGGTGAGACTGATCCGCACCTGGCGTTCGTCTTCCGGGTCACGCTGGCGCAGCAGATATCCCATCGCTTCCAGCTTCTTCAGGATCGGCGTGAGGGTATTGGATTCGAGAAACAGCTTTTCGCCGAGGCTGCCAACGGTCTGGTTGTCTTCCTCCCACAGCGCAACCAGGGTGATGTATTGCGTGTAGGTCAGGCCGAGCCGTTCAAGCATCGGCTTGTAGGCCTTGCCGAAGGCCAGGTTGGTGGAATAGACCGCAAAACACAGGAACTCGGAGAGTTTGAGATCCAGGGCGGATGTCTTGTCGGTGTTTTTCATGGACGTTCTCTTGGCTCAATCTGGCGAGGCTGAAACTATACGTCGTACGCGATGGTATCGGAAGTGCGTATAAACACCGACGGCCGGCTCACCGGGAAGATCCCCGGTGAGTCGGCCGTGCAGTGGGTTATGCGGTCAGGACGTTGATGTCGACATCAATGTTGCCGCGTGTGGCCTTGGAGTACGGGCAGATTGCATCGGCGTTGTGCGCCAACTCGGTCGCCACCCCTTGGTCCAGCCCCGGCACCCGCAAGGTCAGTCGGGCCTGCAGGAAGTAGGCCGCGCCGGTCTGGCCCAGGTCCACTTCGATGTCGACGGCCATATCCCCCGGCAACACGATATTGCGTTCCTGGGCCACCAGCCCCACTGCCGCGGTGTAACAGGCAGACCAGGCCCCGGCAAACAGTTGCTCGGCTTTCGGGTGCGGCTGTGTGGCGGTAAAGACGTGGGCCGGCTGGGCAGAACTCGGTGACGACAGTACGATATCGAGGTTGCCGTTGTGGCCACCGACACCGCTGTAAGTGGTGTGGGTTTTGCCGGTTGCCAGTACTTTTTCGATCTTGCTCATGGGGATTTCCTCAGGATTTTATATTTCGTGCGATTTTATCGCATGCGATATTTATGACATTTAAAAAGACAACGTTCATCAATGGGTGTGTGCAATGATCCAGTTGTTGCCGTTTTGACCATGGGAAGCGTGAGCGGTCGAGATAAACTTTGTGCGGCGGCTTCCGGTGTTCATGGCTGAGTCTCCAAACGGCAAGGGTTGTTGTTACTTCTTATCGCTATCGATTAGATCGTATGCGATTGATTAATATTCAACCAAAGCCCCAATGATGTCAAAGCCTATTTTATGCCTTGGCGATGAGCGGTAGACGCGAGATCAACCTCGCTACCCTCCCCCTTGTCGAAAAGGATGATGGGCTTCTCACCGTCCGGCCCTGCGGGGACCTCTGGCTACGCGCTTCGGATCGCTTTCACGCATGACGATCAACTCGTTGGCGCTGAAATGAAATGGACGTATTTCACTCGAAAAAAAACCGGCCAATCGAGCCGGTTTTCTTTGACTTGTTGGTACCCGCACACACAAAAAACCCCCTCACAAGGAGGGGGTCTGATGTTTGAACGGTTCAGACGGTTTCACCCGTCTTTCCCTGGACTTTCGTCAGCTCAGCGCAGCGCGGGAATACCCGCAAACAGCCACGAAGTCTCTTGAACCGGAGTTGCTTCGTTGCGCTTACGCGCCCACTGGGTCAGCGCCACCATCATCGCAAAGCCGAGCACGATCAACACCGGATAGGCCATCAGCAACTCGGTGAGCGAATACTTCCAGGCCAGCGGTCGACCGACACCGAGCATGGCGGCATACAGCCAGGACACGCCCGACAGTGCGCCAGAGAACAGGGCAAACATTCGCACATTGATCTGGAGATCAAGCAGCGAACCGGCCTTCAGCATTGCCGGCAATACATAGCGGTGCAACAACATGCCGTTGAACGTCAGCAGCAATACAATAATAACTTTGGCTTGAAGTTTCGGATTGGCAAAATAGGTCATGCCTTTTTCAAGGTAATCAATACCTATAATCGCAGCTCCGGTGACCCACAAGAATATCAACGCATTGGCAACAGACTTCTGAAGACTGGCCATATGCTCATTGTCGTGCCCCGACGACACGCGACCTTTCAACAAATCCTTGACCATGGCGGCATCGCTGGCAAACACCAGGCCGATAGCTACGCAGCAAGCCAACAGGTGAACGTACACAACGCCTAAACGCAAAAACTCCATGGATTCTTTCTGGCCGATCAGGCCGATCATTGTATTAATATCCAAGACTACATCTCCACTTATTGCGGCAGTGCAAATTGACCATGCCCCAGGCATGCGAATTAATTAATTAATTACACCTGCACGATCAAGTCAGCATTGATTGAAGCAACTAAATAATTGGGTATTACAAGAGAGAGCGACTCGCCCAGCGAGTCAGTGATGACGGCATACTATCACTCCAGGTCTCAGGTAAAAAAAATCCCCATGCGCATTCCATTCAATGCAGATGAGGTATACGTCCATTTTTCTAGTGAGTGCAGCGGGTCTCCAAGGATCCGCCTGCTGGAAAATCAGAGCCCAGCATATCCCGATCGTTCATTTTTTGAGCACAAACATCGACAAACGGTACTGTTTCCAGCACCTGGGGATCCCTGCCCCATTGGCTGAAACCCGCGTCGCCACGACGCTGAATCGTTTCTTGTTCCCTGCCGAAAAAAAAACCGCTTTTGTGCTGAACTTTCGTCGCCAGACCCGACCAACGGCGAAAATTGCTTACCACGAAGGCCTGCGAAAAATTTCGAAAATGGGCCCGCTGGACTCTTTCGACCAGGCTGTCGGCAAGTTCTCCATCGCCTATGCCAATCAAAATGCGAAAGATCATGCCGCGCTGATAGCTGCGGAAAAATCAGGACGGATCAATGCACTCAGGGAATAAGAGTAATGAACCCCTCCATGGCCCTGCGAGCAGCAGAGCCATGGCTCGAACGGATCAGCCGCGAATGAACTTCAGCAGATCCTGATTGACCACATCGGCGTGCGTCGTGCACATCCCGTGCGGGTACTTCTCGTACACCTTCAGGGATCCATTTTTCAGCAACTTGCTCGACAGCAGCGCAGAGTCGGCAATGGGAACGATCTGGTCGTCATCACCGTGCATGACCAAAGCAGGTACGGTGATCGCCCGCAGGTCATCCGTGAAGTCGGTTTCAGAGAAGGCCTTGATGCACTCATAGTGGGCATTTGCCGCGCCGGCCATGCCTTGCCGCCACCAGTTCTGGATCATCCCCGGCGAAACAGCGGCACCCGGGCGGTTGAAGCCGTAGAACGGGCCACTGGCAACATCCAGATAAAACTGAGACCGGTTGGCCGCCAGTTGCTTGCGCATGCCATCGAACACCTCGATTGGAAGACCGCCCGGGTTTGCCGGGCTCTTGACCATGACCGGCGGTACCGCACCAATCAAAATCAGCTTGGCCACGCGCTTGTGCAACTGACCATGCCGGGCGACATAGCGCGTCGCCTCCCCGCCGCCGGTCGAGTGGCCGATATGCACGGCGTTGCGCAGGTTCAGTTGCTGTACCAACGCGGCGACGTCTGCAGCGTAGTGGTCCATGTCGTGGCCATCGCTTACCTGAGACGAGCGGCCGTGGCCGCGCCGATCGTGTGCAATGACGCGATAGCCCTGGCCAACGAAGAACAGCGCCTGGCTGTCCCAATCGTCACCGCTGAGCGGCCACCCATGGTGGAACACGATGGGCTGGGCGTTCTTCGGGCCCCAGTCCTTGTAGAAGATTTCAACGCCATCTTGGGTATTCACTTTGCTCATGGTCATGTTTCCGCTATGGGTGTCAGGAGAGTTGAAGGACGCGAGGGCAAGGCCGGGTGCCGTGGACAAGGCAACGAGGGCCGTGGCACTCAGGCCGAGCACCAGAAAATCCCGTCGGTCCGGGCTGACAAGCCCTGAATTTTCGCTATCGCTCATGGGTGACTCCGCGTCAGTCAGTGACACGGGAGCCGCAAGGACTCCCCTGTCTGGTCAGGAAATGGGGCATGCCCAAGGTCAGCGCCCTTCCAGCTTTTTCACGACCTCATCGGTCGTCATCACGCCGTTGGCGATGTAGCGGAAGTTGACCAGCGCGCTACCGTACCCGTCGCCATCAGGCAGCTTCGGGCCGGCGACGGCGTCACGTACGACAACCACCTCGAAACCGCGCTCCAGAAACTCGCGAAGGTGCGATTCGACGCACAGGTTGGACGCCATGCCGGCCAGGATGATTTTGTCGACCCGCTGCTTGCGCAGCTGCAGCATCAGGTCGTTGCTTTGCGGGCCATACAACTTGTGCGGTGAGGCGACGAGGGTCTTGCCGTCTTCGATGAAGGGTTTGAACTCCTTCATGAAATCGGCACCCGAATTGCGGAATCCGTCCAGCGTCAGGGCGCCCTTGCGGTCGAACATTCCCAGCTTGTGCTGGACAGTCTCCGCTGGCGCTTCGAACTCCCACTGATGATCGTGGGGATAGTAGTAGTGCGGCGAGATCGCTACGGTCGCTCCGGCCTGCTTGAACGCCGTGAACAGCCGGGTCAGATTCGGCACCAGATTCTGCTCGGTAACGCTCTGGCCGAAGACTGACCAGCCCGCACCCTCCGGGCTCATGAAGTCGATCTGCGGGTCGATCACGACCAGTGCGGTTCGACTGGCATCCCATTGAAAGGTGGAAGCCGGCAGCGCGGGCTTGGCTGGATCGGCGTAGGGGTTCTCGGCGGCGTAGCCGATGCCGGGCGCCATCAGGATCGCCCCCAGCAAGGTGGCGCAGGAGATGAGTCTGGCGGGATGAATTCGGTTGAAGGTCATGTTGCACGTCCGCAGTGTGGGGGTGGTGCATTCACGGTACGGCGAGAAGGCGGCACGAAATGGACATATATCCCTGGATTTCGGCCGACTAGGCCAGGCACCTTGCATGAGACGGCTGGGTTCAATGCCCCCGTGACCTTCCCGACAGCAAGCGCGTACCATGGCCCCATTCAGACTGTGGATGTTCCGTGCATGCAGCGTCACATATGTTTCCTGGTCTATCCGGGCTTCGTATTACTCGATCTGAGTGGCCCGCTCGAAGCCTTCTCCAACGCCAATCGTGCGCGCCCTTCTGGCTATCGATTCACAGTCGCTTCGCTTGAAGGCGGATTGATCGGCGCTTCGAGCGGACTGCAAGTCGCGACCGAAGCCTTGCAGGTGGTCGAACACCTCGACACGCTGATCATCGTCGGCGCACCCACCGCGCCGATCGATGACAGGATGCTGCCGATGGCAGCGGCGATACGACAGATGTCCCCGCGCTCTCGCCGCACTGCCAGCGTCTGTACCGGCGCCTTCCTGCTGGCCGAGAGCGGTCTGCTCGACGGTCGTGTCGCGACCACGCACTGGAACTACGCGCCGCAATTGCAGGCACGTTATCCGTCACTGCGCGTGGATGGAGATCGAATCTGGACTGAAGACGGGAATGTCTGGACGTCCGCCGGTATGTCGGCGGGCATCGACATGGCCCTGGCGATGATCGAGCAGGACCTGGGCAAGGAAGTGTCACGCTCCGTTGCGCGCATGCTGGTTGTCTACTATCGGCGCCCCGGTGGTCAGTATCAGTTTTCTTCGCTACTGGATTTCGACCCAGGCTCGGATCGGATCCGCACGGTGTTGAGCCATGTGCGCGATCATCTGCGCGATGATCTGTCAGTCGAACGCCTGGCAGACGTTGCACATATGAGCGTGCGCCAGTTTGGCCGCGTGTTCGCGGCATCGGTCGGGGTGACGCCGGCGAAAGCTATCGAGCGCCTGCGTATCGAGTCGGCGCGGCCAATGGTCGAGGACGGCCACCAGACTTTCGAAGAGATCGCCAGGTGCTTCGGATTCGGCGATGCCGACCACATGCTTCGCAGCTTCGTGCGAGTCGTGGGGCGCACGCCACAGGAACTGCGCCGCAGCGCCCGCCAGGCCAAAGACAATGGTGGGTCCGGAAAAAAAACGGATCAATCGTCCACGTAAGCGAAGACTCGGTGATCCAGCGGGCCAGGAGCTGCTGTTTCGCCCGATCAGCAGTCGCTCTCACGGCCCACCTTCACGCAATCACTCGCGCATACACCGATCTGTCGACGTTCCCACCGGATAGAATCACCCCCACCCTTCTTCCCGACATGGCTTCACGCTCCTCGATGAGCGCGGCCAGCGCCGCCGCACCGGCCCCTTCGACGAGGTTGTGGGTATCGGTGTAATACACACGCATGGCCTCGGCGATCTGGTCATCGCTGACCGATACGATCCGCGCTGCACCTGCCGCGTAGACGGCAAAGGCTTCAGGAATTGGCTTACGTACGGCAAGGCCGTCGGCGAAGGTGTTGGCCGAGGCGGTTTCGCGTATTGCGCCAGCATCAAACGATAACTTTGCGGCCAGGGCCTCACTGGAAACCACGCCAACCACCTGTGTTTGCAGACCCAGCGCATCGCGAGCGGCGATCACCCCGCAAATCCCCGATCCACAGCCAATCGGCACATAAACGGTATCCAGGTCTGGCGCTGCGTTGAACAGCTCCAGCGCATAAGTGGCGACGCCTTTGACCAGCTCGGTGTGAAACGGCGGGACAAGGAAGAGGTCATGCACGCGCGCAAGGCGGGCAGCCTCTTCACGGGCATCATCGAAATCGCGGCCATACTCGACCACTTCAGCGCCAAAGCCGCGCATGGCGTTGTTCTTTTCTACCGAGTTACCTTGCGGCACGACGATCAACGCCCGCAAACCCAATGCCCCAGCCGCCAGCGCCAGGCTCTGGCCATGGTTGCCGCGGGTAGCGCTGACGATGCCCTTCGCGCCCGGGTGCTCGCGTTTGAGCCAGTGCATGAAGGTGATACCACCACGTACCTTGAAGGCACCGGTAGGCGTGTGATTTTCGTGCTTGACCCACACCGTGCAACCCAACCGCTGAGCCAGCAAAGGCCAAGGGTACTGGGCGGTGGCCGGCATGACCTGGTAAACGCTGCGAGCGGCCTGTTCGATATCGTCGCGAGTCAGTCTGTGCATGAGTTGTCCCCCTGAGATTTTGCCCAGTCTGAACACGGGCGCAGTGTTCCGGCTTTCAGAAAACTGACCTGACTTTTGCCCCCACTCTTCACTACTATGGTGTCCATGAGTCATCGAAATCGCCCGCCGCCACCACTCCTGTCCGAACCGGTCCGCCGTATCGAGGCCGGGCCCTGGGCAATCGAATTACTCCCCGGCTGCGCCTACGCGACCCGATATGTCGCGACCCAGGCGGGAATCGGCTTCGCCTTCGACAGCCAGCGAGGCCTGCACGCCATCGGCAGTGACCGAATACGCCCCTTCGAGGCCGTGCCCAACGGCCTGGCGTTCGTCCCCGCCGGCTGTGACGTGCTATCCGAATCACCCCAGGGCGGTGAATACCTGCGGGTGATGCGCACCGACGGTATGGCGTTGGTGGGGGATCGAGTCTTCAACAATCGTATCGATCGGCAGGCCACTGCCCTCGCACGGAGAATGCGCGCCGCGCTGTTGCTGGCCTCTGTGGAGGACGATTGGGAAGCCTGGGCACTCGCATTGTCCGAGCGGGCGGCGGGTAGCGAAGCGGTGTCGACAGCACCCCATGGTTCGATAACCGGCAACCGGATGCGCTTGCTCGACGAGTTCATTGATGCAGGCCTCGATGGCCCGTTGAGCGTACCGGCGATGGCGGGGTTGCTTGGATTGTCCGAAGGATATTTCATGCGGGCATTCAAAAACGCTACCGGCAAAAGCCCGCACAGTTACCTGATCGACCGACGCCTCGCCAAGGCCCGTGCCTTGATGCGCGATTCGACTGCCACGCTGACGGAGATCGCCTACGCCTGCGGTTTCAATTCCCAGGCGCACATGGCGACCACCTTCAAGCAACGCCTTGGGGTGAGTCCGGCGCAGTTGCGCCAGTGTGCGAGGTTCAGTTAGCGCCAGGTTATTTTGATGTTTGCAATGGGCTGATTGCTGCCTGCCTTTGCTGACAGGCAGAAATCGGCGAGAGTTGCCGGTGGTCGTTGCATTTCGATTGTCGCCGGCGTTTGGCTAAGCTTAATAAATCAGGGCGAACTGAAACCTGGGTGATTGCAGCCATCAACGGATCTGGATTGGCATCAAGACGGTACTCCCAAAGGAGACGACTATGTATGCGGTTATAAGAACCTACCTGGGTACTGGAGCAAAGCAGCTTTTCGAGCTTCTGGAAGAGCGCAAAGTCGACGTCGAAGCGACCCTGCGGACAGTGCCTGACCTGGTAAGCTACACACTGCTGAATACCGGTGATGGTGGTACGTCGATCACTGTTTGCACGGACAAGGCCGGCAGTGATGCGAGCATGAAAGTCGCGCGTGACTGGATTCAGAAAAACACCTCGAATATCCACGCGAACCCGCCGATCGTAACGGAAGGTCCGGTCATTGTGCAGATCAACTAACGACCGATCCGCAGGGTGGTGAGTGCTATACTTTTTTTCAGATTGCATGAAGTGTGCAACGTTCCCAAGGGTACAAATACCGAGTGCTGCCGGACAGAGGAGGTCTACAGCAAACACGAGATGGGAGGTGTGGCATGAACCGACACTATTACATCAGTGACAATCTCAACGATCTTGAAAACGTTGAATATGAATTGGAAGCCAGCGGCATCAATTCCGAACAGATTCATGTACTCAGTGAAAATGTTGCTGATGTAGAAGAACATCACCTCCACGAGGTCAACTCGTTAATGGAACAGGATGCTGTTCACTCTGGTGAGATTGGTGCGGTGGTCGGTGTGCCACTCGCGGCGCTGGTGCTGGGTGGCGCCTATTGGATGGGTTGGACCGAGTCCGCCGCAGGCTGGATGCCTTTCATCTTCCTTGCCATTGTTGTATTGGGCTTCTGCATCTGGGAAGGCGGCTTTTTTGGGTTCCAGGTGCCGAACACACACTTCCGCAATTTCAAGCAGGTGGTAAAAGAAGGCAAACATATCTTCTTCGTGGATGTTGAACCGGATCAGGAATCGGTACTGGACCAGGTAATCAAACAGCATCCAAAACTGAAGATCGCTGGCACGGGAGCAGCAGCCCCCCACTGGACAGTGGCTTGGCAGCACAAATGGCATCAGTTCAAGCGAGTGATATCGGGTTAGTGCCTGGAGACTCAAGGCCATCCGAAAGCTGCTTACTGGCCAAAGAAAATGCCCCTGCTGAGGAAAATATAGTCTGCCTCGGTGGCCATCAGCCCGATGAGTACCAGTAAACACAAAGGTGGCACCAGTATGGCGTAGACCAACGCCAGGCGCTCCCAGGCCATATGCATGAAGATGGAGACAATCAAACCTGCTTTCAACAACATGAAAGTGATAATCAGGGACCACCGAAGGTAGCCATGGAAGTGGAAATAGTCGACAAGGTACGACAGCGTGCTGAGGACGAATAACAGCCCCCAGATTTTAAGATACAAACTGATTGGATGTTGCTGACCCTGAGCATGTGCCATCACCCGTGCTCCTCTACCATAAATAGAAGAAAGCAAAAATAAATACCCACACCAAATCCACGAAGTGCCAGTAAAGCCCGGCTATCTCGACGTTCTGATAGTTTCCGGAGCGCTCATAATCTCCGCGCCACACTTTCAGCGCCACAATGCTGAGGTAGAGGGCGCCGATTGACACATGCAGTCCGTGAAAACCGGTAATCATGAAAAAGCTGGCGCCAAATTGCGCCGCCCCCATGGGGTTCCCCCAGGGACGCACCCCTTCTGCGATGAGCTTGGTCCATTCAAATGCCTGCATGCCGACGAATGTCACACCCAAGGCAGCGGTGGCCAGCATCAGGGCCGTGGTTTTCGCGCGATTACGGCGATAGGCGAAATTGACGGCCATGGCCATGGTGCCGCTGCTACTGATCAGCACAAAGGTCATGATGGCGATCAGAATAAGCGGGATTTCCCTGCCGCCGATCGTCAATGCGAACACTTCACTGGGGTTCGGCCAGGCGCTGGTGATGGTCATGCGTACCGACATGTAGCCGGTCAGGAAACAGGTGAATATAAACGTATCGCTGAGCAGGAATATCCACATCATCGCCTTGCCCCAGGGCACCTGCTTGAAGGCCTCTTTATCCGAGGACCAGTCGCTGGCGATGCCCTGCCATCCCGGTGCAGGCGGCGAACCTGGTGGATTGGATGTACTGGATTCGACTTGGGCTTGTGGGTGCAATGCCATGGCTGTTCACCTCAGGCCGCAGAATCTGGCGATGGCTTCATAGGTTTGCGGCGTGCTGGCCAGCAGCGCGAATAGCACGAACCAAAGGCCCAGCAAGTAATGCCAATAGATGGCACAGAGCTCTACGCTGGCGCCAAGTTGCGCCAGTGGCACATGACGCAGAAATCTAGCGACGATCCAGCACCAGGCGATCAGCCCGCCCAGCAGGTGGAGCCCATGCAGGCCGGTCAACAGGTAGAAGAAACTGTTGGCCGGATTGCTGGCGACAAAGTAGCCCCAGGCGACAAACTGCTGCCAGACCCAGAGTTGCCCCGCCAGAAAGGCAATGGCAAAGACACCCCCCAATGCAAAACCAATGACAGTTGCGCCCCGCCGAGCCTTTCGGGCGGCCATACGCGAGCACTGCAGTGCCATGCAACTCAATACCAGAAAAGCCGAATTCAGCCATAGCGGCCGGAGATTGCCTAACGGCGCCAAAGGCTCTGTCAGGGGTAGCCAGTCGGCCATTTGAGAACGGGCAATAAAGGCGATCAGGAAGAGGAAGAATAACGAACTCACCACCACCAGAAACAAGCGCAGGCCTACCCTTGCGGTTTGCCTTCTATCGGCATCCTCGGCGGTCTGCATACCCTCAGGGTCGCGACTCCAGCTGCCGCCGGGATCAGCGCCGTCGGCGTTTCTCAATAGCAGCCTGTTCATGTCTTGATGTCCGCCTTGGTTCCGGCACTGAGTTGCCGCATGTGCTCCAGCTCCTCGGCGGAGACCGTTTGCGGCACGAAATCCTGCTCTATCCCCGGCACACTGTAGTCATAGGCCCAGCGATGCACGACCGGCAACCTCTCTCCCCAGTTACCGTGTTTCGGCGGGGTGTCCGGCGTTTGCCATTCCAGGCTGGCCGCGCCCCAGGGATTACTGCCTGCGGGTTTGCCCTTGAATGTACTCCAGGCCAGGTTGAACACGAACAGCAATTGGGAAACGCCGACGGTCAATGCGACCACCGTAATGAAGGCATTCAAGTCTTGCGCCGACTGCGGGATGAACGCGTAGTTTTCATAGGCGTAGTAGCGGCGTGGCATGCCCTGGAAACCCAGGTAGTGCATGGGGAAGAAGATGGCGTAGGTGCCCAGAAAGGTAATCCAGAAATGCAGCTTGCCCAGGGTGTCGTTCAACATGCGCCCGGTGACTTTCGGGAACCAGTGATAAATGCCGCCGAACACCACCAGGACCGGGGCGACCCCCATGACCATATGAAAATGGGCCACGACGAAATAGGTATCCGAGAGCGGTATATCCACGATCACATTGCCGAGAAACAACCCGGTCAGACCACCGACCAGGAAGGTGACGATAAAGGCCAGGGCAAACAGCATCGGCACGGTCAGATGGATGTCGCCCCGCCACAGGGTCAGCACCCAGTTGTAGACTTTCAGCGCGGTTGGCACTGCGATGACCAAGGTGGTGACGGCGAAGAAAAAGCCAAAGTACGGGTTCATTCCGCTGACATACATATGGTGCGCCCAGACCACGAAGCTGAGTACGCCAATCGCAATGATGGCCCAAACCATCATTCGGTAGCCGAAGATATTTTTACGCGCATGGGTACTGATCAAGTCGGAGACCAGACCAAACGCAGGGAGAGCAACGATGTAGACCTCCGGGTGGCCGAAGAACCAGAACAGATGCTGGAACAATATCGGGCTGCCACCCTGGTGATCGAGCTGCTGCCCCAGCGAGATCATCGCCGGCATGAAGAAGCTGGTGCCCAACAGCTTGTCGAACAGCATCATGACCGCACTGACAAACAACGCCGGGAAGGCCAGCAAGGCCATGATCGAGGCCATGAAGATGCCCCATACCGAGAGCGGCATGCGAAACAATGTCATGCCGTGCGTGCGCGCCTGCAACACCGTGGTGACGTAGTTCAACCCGCCCATGGTGGCCGCGACAATGAAAATCGCCAGTGAGACGAGCATCAGGACAATGCCCCACTCGACCCCCGGTGTCCCCTGAGTAATGGACTGTGGCGGATAGAGCGTCCAGCCGGAACCTGTGGGGCCGCCAGGGACAAAAAAACTGCTGAGCAACACCAGTACCGCCACCAGGTAAAACCAGTAGCTGAGCATGTTGACGTAGGGGAAGACCATGTCGCGGGCGCCCACCATCAACGGGATCAGATAGTTGCCGAAGCCCCCCAGAAACAGGGCCGTCAGCAAGTAAATGACCATGATCATGCCGTGCATGGTCATCGCCTGATAGTAAGTACTGGCGTCCATGAACGCCAAACTACCGGGGAAGCCTATCTGCATGCGCATCAAGCCGGACAACACCACGGCGATAAGCCCCACGAATAAAGCCGTCAAGGAATATTGAATGGCGATGACCTTGTGGTCCTGACTCCAGATATATTTGGTCAGGAAGCTTTTAGGCTCGTGCAGTGCCTCTGTTTCGGCTTGCTCCGCATAGGCCATCACGTCATTCTCCTGCCGAAGTTTCAGTGTATTCCTGGCTGTTTTACGGCTACTTCCCTGGCTCCGCCTTGTTCGCATCAGCGTCAGCATTCGCATTCGCTTTGGATTTGATAAAAGCGATCAGTGCATTCAGCTCCTCGTCACTCGGAGCCAAGGCCGGCATGACGGCTGCATAGCCCTTGACGATTTTGGCATTGGGATGAAGAACCGAATCTTTGATATAGCCCTCATCGACCTTTACGCTCGTATCGTCGGCAAGGGTTTCTGTCTTGCCAAACAGGCCCTGCCAGCTGGGGCCAACGCCCTTGTTGCCATCGACACTGTGGCAGGCCAGACAGCCAAGCGATCCGGCCAGCCGCTGTCCCTGCGCCACCAGGTCTTCACCCGGGCTCGACGCTTCGCCGGTCGAAGGTACGTCGTCTTGCCCCGTAGCACCCAGTGATTTGATCAGGGCGATGACGGCACCCAGTTCATCGTCTTTGAGAGTATAGGCCACCATGACCGGCGGATAGCCCTGTACCAGCCGGGCCTTCGGATCGAGGATCGACTCTTTCAGGTAGGCCTCGTCGACCAGCACACTGGTGCCATCGGCAAGCTGTTCAGTGCGGCCGTACAAATCCTTCCATCCCGGGCCGAGACTGGCACTGCCATCCTGGCTATGGCAGGCCTTGCAGCCGTACTGTTCGACCAACTGGCGGCCTTTTTCCAGCACGTTGTCTCGGCCGGGTTTGGCAGCTGTGGTCAGTGTCTGCGCAAAAGTAGGCTGGCCTTTTAGCCATTGATCGAAGACGCCCTGCTCTTCCACGATCATATGGCCGCGCATGTTGTAATGACCTACACCACAGAATTCAGCGCAAAGGACTTCGTATTTTCCGGTTTTAGTCGGCGTAAACCAAAAGTACGACACCATCCCTGGCACCATATCCATCTTGCTGCGAATTTGCGGTACATAGAAATCGTGCAGAACATCTTTAGCGCGCAACAAGACTTTCACCGGCCGATCGAGCGGAAGGCGAACTTCATTATTCATTACAAGCACATCGTCCTGCCCGGCAGGATCCTTGGGATCAACACCGAGGGGATTGGCGGAATCAACAAGCTTGATATCCGACTTGCCCAACTTCCCGTCCTGGCCGGGAAAACGAAAGGCCCACTGCCACTGCTGGGCGACCACTTCAAGTTCGTAGGCATCTTTCGGCACGCGGATGAAATCGTTGTAGACAACCAGGCCTGGCGCCAACATCCCGGCAATACCTACCGAAGTAATGATAATCAACCATAATTCCAGCTTTTTATTTTCTGGCTGGTAGGCCGCCCTGGAACCTTCCTTGTGACGATAGCGCATCACCGCTACCGCCATGAATACCGTGATGGCGATGAAAAATATTCCGCTAATGATCAGGGTGATGAACAGGGTGGTGTCTATGGACCCCCAGTTGGATGCTGCCGGTGTCGCCTGCCAAGGCGCTAGTATGTGGAATAGCACGGATGCAATAACGATTAGTATCAAGATAATTGCTATTGCCATTTCCTCTTCATCCTATTCCTGTTGTTCATTGGTTATGCAAAAGCATCGCCACTGACGTCCAAGCAGGGCCGACAAATACCACCCATCCGGGCGGCAAAGTCAGTAAGAAGTATAGAGCCATCGGCTTGTACCGCGAGGTCGGCAAGCGAGGCCCGGCGGCCGGCTATACTGAATTTCTGATGACGGACGGCAGAGATCGGCCAAAAACTGCCCCAATAGTCGAACCCTGCCCTTGTGCAGTCATCAAACATAAGTGATGGCATTGAGCAGGAACGATAGTTACAGAGTCCAACAACCCACATGGGAGGTTTCGTCATGAGTGCCCTGACGATCGAAGGCTGGTGCAAAACCAGCGGCGCCCAAAAGTCCACCCCGATGGGGGAAGTCCATTTCTACGTCGACGGACCTCTCCATGTCCGTCTGGAGGAGGCCGAAGAGCGCTTGCAGAAGACTCACGAGCCTGAAGCCATGGTCGATGTCGATATGGACTCGATGGATCTGATCATGCCCGAGGGATACGCGCCCTTGTCCGACTGCCAGATGCGTGTCTATCTGCAGCACGAACGCGGACAGTTCCATCTGGTCGGACACCGAGCGAGTGACGGCAGCTTGATCTACACCAATGCGGTGTTGATTGATCAGTTGCTTGAGTAGCAACTACGCGATTACCGGTATCGGTCTTTCTCCGTGGGGTGCCCCCACATGTGGGGAACCTCACTTTTTTTGGGCGGGGAAATGGCAGTGCCTTGACCTGGTTTGTAAACCCGGCCAGGTGCTTTTTTATGGCCGACCAGCTTGTTTCCCCCCCGATTTCCCCATGGAATCTGGAAAAAAAGACGAAAAAATCGGCGCGGCCCTCATCTGCCTCCCAACTCGCCGCAAAGCCTGTAATGGTGCTGGCTGCGCTATCCAGGCAGGCAATAATCGACTAGCCATTTCACTGCCGTTGGTCAGAACAATTGATCAAAAAATGAACGGATCCGGGGTTTTTCGTTCAGAATACGCCACAGGTGACACGGGCTCGCCCCCTCACCTGACCCCAGAAGCGGAAGTTAAACCTCCTATGCACCCAGTGCGATTGAGGTTTTTTGTTACCTGAAAATGGACATGATCGAATGACTAAAAGTTCATTCGCGAAACCCGCTATTGTCTTGGCAGCGTAACGCCGCAAGATTAATTAATACAAATTTCTGGATCCTCATTGCAATCAGCAACGGCAAATTCCAACTAAGCCGTACTGAGAGCCATGTTGATTCACCCTTATAACCAAGAGGTAACCATGGAACTTAGTATGCTTTCTTCGTCCACCGTGGAATATGTGCGTTTGGGCGTTGTATATTTCCATCTTATCGCCTGCTGTGTGGCAATCGGGCTGGTCTTGACCAGTGACATTGCAATGGTCAAGCAACTCCTGAAGGGGGATGCGTCAGGTCACCATGATGACGCGCACATGCAAAGCCTTCAAAAAACCGTATCGCTTGCACTTGTAGCGCTTTGGATTACGGGCATTGGTATTATCGGGATCGATTATGCCGGCAAGGGGATGGAGTATTTCCTCAATCCCAAACTGCAAGCCAAGATCGGCATCGTTGTGCTGTTGACCTTTAACGGTTTCCTGTTGCATAGCGCTGTATTGCCGGCGCTGAAAAAAGCCGGTTCGTTACTCAAACTTTCCTTCAACCTGCGCATGCTGGCGCTGTTCTCCGGCGCCCTCTCTGGCGTGTCGTGGTTCTATGCCGCCATGCTCGGTGTTGGTCGTCCGCTGGCCTGGAAGTACTCGCTGGTCGAGTTGCTGGCAGCCTATCCGGTTCTCATCGTCGGTGGATTCGCGATGATGGTACTGCTCACTGCCTGGGCAAAAAACAAAGACACCGAAGCGCGCATGGAGCGAGGCACCTGGTCACCAGGAAACGCCGCCCTGGCTGGATGGTGAAGCCAGGTTGAACACGGAAGTTCAGTTTCAGTAAATGAATTCCGCTTTTAGCTGTTAACAGAATCTCACTTGAGGATACCCAAATGAAATCCATGAAAGTTCTCTTCGTAGTCGCCACCCTGACCGCCTCTTCTCTGGCCATGGCCACCGGTGGTGGTGATAAGACCTTCGCACGCATGGAGTCGGCCCGGAAAATCTCGGTGGAAACCTACCAGGTTGCACAGAAACAGAAGACTGAAGCCGCTGTCGCTGAAAGCAAAGCCAAGGCGACCGATCGCGCCAAAAGCTGATCTGTGTAGCGCGTCCCCAGACCGACAGAAATGTGCGGTCTCAAGCCTCGAATGCAGCACTCAAAGTGCTGCATTTGCCGTTTTAGCCGAAACCCCGTTTACACAAAATTATCTTTCCGTAGTCTGCATGAAGGGGAAGCGATAGATGCCTATCTCCAGTGTGTTGAATCCACAGTCGTAAGCAGCCTTTCGCGAAGGGCTGCTTCACGCCCTGAGGAAGTCAGCCAACCTAAATCAAGACTCTTGAGGAGCGCTTGACCGGCGGAGTTCCCCTGCCGGCCGACGATAGTGAAATATCAAATACCCGCAGTAGTCATGGAGATAGGCATCTATCGCTTCCCCTTCATGCAGACTACGGAAAGATAAGCACCCCAAAGAACACCACACAGGGCAAGTATCAGCTCCGGATTGAAAATGTTCTGATCGACCGGTGCCACCAGGATTTCGCTATAAAGGCACAAGGCGCCCGCGATCAACGCAATAAAGTAGCCGGTCCGGGTTCTGGTCCGGCGCAGCAACAGAACCTTTTTCAGACCCTCGTCTTTCCATTCTTGAAGGGGCATGAGTTGGATCTCCTCCAGCAACACCACACCCCACAGCAACGCACACAACCAATAACCTATCATCATGATGCCCTCCAGTTTGAACATTGATTCAACATGAATGCAGCGGACGAAAATTTGTCGAGCGGTAAATATGCTTGATTGGGACGGCCACCACTATCGACGTTAGCAGGACTTCTTTGTGGAGATATCGGCCAAACGCTTGTAGTGATTCCACTACAAGCAGGCTGGATCCGGCGAAGCCGGGCATGTGCTGCGCATCATTGCTGCACCTTCGTTAAACCGCACCTGTAGTTCAATCAGGACGATTCAATGATGCCCGGGCGTTTACCGCAGAGAGTGGAGGATGCCGAGAACGATTGAGTGACTCGGCTGCGTCGGATGGCAGGGTGTTCTAAGTCAACAGGCCGTTTTCGAGGGCATAGCGGGCCAGTTTCGCGTTGCTGTCCATCCCTGTTTTTTCCAGGATGCGTGCCCGGTACGTCGTGACGGTACTCGGGCTCAAGTGCAATATCTGTGCGATGCGGACAATTCTCTCGCCTGAAGCGAGGAGCTTCAGTACTTCGAGTTCCCGGTCGGATAGCGCTTCGTGGGGTGCCCCGTCGCCTCTGCCGATAGCGTTGACCAGTTTTTCTGCCAGCTCAGGACTGACGTGCTTGCCGCCTGAGGCCACCTTGCGAACTGCCGCAACCAGGGTGGCTGCGGAAATATCCTTGGTGAGGTATCCCGCTGCGCCGTGCTTGATTGCGCGTATCGCATAGGCTTCGACCGAATGCATGCTCAACATCAGAACGGCGAGCTTGGGCTTCTCTGCACGCATGAGCTTGAGGAGTTGCAGGCCGGTCTTGTCGGGCAGCTGAATATCGACCAGCGCCACGTCGAAATCCTGCTCCCGGACCAGGAGCATTGCGTCTTGTGCCGTCGCGGCTTCGCCCGTTACGTCGATCTCGCCGGCGGTCTCCAGCATGCGTCGCACGCCATTACGCACGATGCTGTGATCATCCACCAGCAAGACTCTGATTTTGTGGTCAATCATCTGTATTTTCCATTCGGCAATAGCCAGCAAGCCATGGAATCTGCTGCAGAGCTTGACGTTAGCAGGCGCAGAGTACACTTGCACTTTTGCCTCAGGCGTTAGTGCCCACATCTCCGAACTGCCGGTGCAGTCGCTTGGAACGGCCTGTTCCCGGCCAATTTCCCCAGGATCCGGGGCATTGCACCAACCTTGCTAATATTTCACAAGCCAACGCTCAGCTTTCAGCATGGTCAATACTGCAATGCCGGCTCCTGCATGACGCCTTGCGCGTGGCATCCATCTTGACTGGACATAGACATGGCCACAGTGACGACACCGATCGAAGTTTTCGACATGAAGACGTTGCTGACAGCGCTGAAGGCGTTGCGCAATGGTGACTTCACCACGCGTATGCCGGAAGACTGGACCGGCATGCCGGGCAAGATCGCCGACACGCTCAACGAGATCATCGACATGGCGGCCGACACCGCCACCGAATTCGAACGCGTGGCGCGACTGATCGGCAAGCAGGGCAAGGTCGATGAGCGTATCCAATTGCCGATGATGAAAGGCTCATGGCAAAAGATCGTCAACTCGAGCAATGCGCTGACCAGCGACCTCATCAGCCCGATGAGCGAGATGATTCGCGTTATCGGTTCGGTTGCCGAGGGTAATCTGAGCCAGCAGGTACCACCGGTACTCGACGGCCTGAAACTGCGGGGCCAGTTCCTCAAATCCGCCAGGATCGTGAACACCATGGTGACGCGACTGGGCTCCTTCGCTTCCGAGGTGACCCGCGTGGCGCGCGAAGTCGGCACTGAAGGGATTCTCGGTGGGCAGGCCAATGTCAAAGGGGTGTCCGGCACCTGGAAAGACCTGACCGACTCCGTCAACGACATGGCCGCCAACCTGACCACCCAGATGCGCAACATCGCTTACGTGACGACCGCGGTGGCCAAAGGCGATCTGGGCAAGACGATTACCGTCGAAGTCAGGGGGGAGATTCTCGAGCTGAAAAACACCATCAACACGATGGTCGGCCAGCTCTCGAGCTTCGCTGCGGAGGTGACCCGCGTGGCGCTGGAAGTCGGTACCGAAGGCAAGTTGGGCGGTCAGGCGGAAGTGCGCGGTGTATCAGGCACCTGGCGCGACCTGACCGAATCGGTCAACGGCATGGCGGCGAACCTGACCACCCAGGTGCGCAACCTCGCACAGGTGACGACGGCGGTGGCGCGCGGCGACCTCGGCAAGAAAATTACCGTTGAAGCCAAGGGCGAGATTCTCGAACTGAAAAACACCATCAACACGATGGTCGACCAGCTCTCCAGCTTCGCCTCGGAGGTGACCCGCGTCGCGCTGGAAGTCGGTACCGAAGGCAAGTTGGGCGGACAGGCCGAAGTGACCGGCGTGTCCGGTACCTGGAAGGACTTGACCAATTCGGTCAACGGCATGGCGGCCAACCTGACCACCCAGGTGCGCAACATTGCCGACGTGACGACGGCGGTGGCCAACGGCGACCTGTCACGCAAGATCACAGCCGAAGCGAAAGGTGAAATTCTCCAACTCAAGGAAACCATCAACACAATGGTGGACCAGCTCTCGACCTTTGCCGACGAAGTGACGCGCATGGCTCGCGAAGTGGGGACTGACGGCAAGCTCGGTGGCCAGGCCAGGGTGACGGGCGTCGGTGGAACCTGGAAAGACTTGACCGACTCGGTCAACAGCATGGCGGCCAACCTGACCAATCAGGTGCGCAACATCGCCGATGTGACGACGGCGGTGGCCAAAGGCGACCTGGGGCGCAAGATTACCGTGGAAGCCAAGGGCGAAATCATGGAGCTGAAGAACACCATCAACACCATGGTGGACCAGCTCAATAGCTTTGCCGCCGAAGTGACGCGGGTGGCGCGCGAAGTCGGCACCGAAGGCAAGCTTGGGGGACAGGCACAGGTGCAAGGCGTGTCCGGCACCTGGAGGGATTTGACCGAAAACGTGAACTTCATGGCGGCCAACCTGACCAGCCAGGTGCGAGGCATCGCCAAAGTGGTGACCGCAGTCGCCAACGGCGACATGAAGAAGAAACTGACACTGGAAGCCAAGGGCGAGATCGCCGAACTGGCCGACACCATCAACGGTATGACCGATACGCTGGCGCTGTTCTCCGATCAGGTGACCTCGGTGGCGCGTGAAGTGGGGGTCGAGGGTAAGCTGGGCGGCCAGGCCAACGTGCCGGGTGCTGCCGGCACCTGGCGCGATCTGACCGACAACGTGAACGGTCTGGCGGCCAACCTGACCAATCAGGTGCGCGCCATTGCCGACGTGGCGACTGCCGTGACCAAGGGCGATCTGACGCGTTACGTGGAGGTGGAAGCAAAGGGTGAAGTGGCGGAATTGAAGGACAACGTCAACGAGATGATCCGCAACCTGCGCGAAACCACACGGCAAAACGCGGAACAGGATTGGCTCAAGAGCAATCTCGCGAAATTCAACCGCCTGCTGCAGGGCCAGCGTGATCTGGCGGCAGTCTCCAAGATGGTGCTGTCTGAACTGGCTCCGCTGATCAACGCCCAGCACGGTGTGTTCTACA
The DNA here is from genome assembly GCF_019956445.1 of Pseudomonas sp. BF-R-19. NCBI lineage: Bacteria > Pseudomonadati > Pseudomonadota > Gammaproteobacteria > Pseudomonadales > Pseudomonadaceae > Pseudomonas > Pseudomonas sp. BF-R-19. Next base: position 176,479 of record NZ_JAHBDN010000103.1, on the reverse strand, counting down.
TGATGAACGAGAGCCCGCCCGATCCTGCGAAACTCAAACTGCTGTCCGCTTATGCGTACAAGGGCAACATCAATGTGAACGATGAGTGGCGGCTCGGCGAGGGCCTGGTCGGGCAATGCGCCTACGAGAAGCGGCGCATCCTGCTGACCGATGTACCCGCCAATTACGTCGCGATTTCATCGGGACTGGGTGCGGCCGCTCCGCTGAATATCATCGTGTTGCCAATCCTGTTCGAGAACAAGGTCAAGGCCGTCGTAGAAATGGCTTCGTTCACGCGCTACAGCATCATTCATCAAACCTTCCTTGATCAGCTTGCTGAATCGATTGGTATCGTGCTCAACACGATCGAAGCCAATATGCGTACCGAAGAACTGCTCAAGCAGTCGCAATCGCTGGCGCAGGAGCTGCAAAAGCAACAAGAGGAATTGAGACAGACCAACGAGGAACTGGGGGACAAGGCTGGACTGCTGGCGGAGCAGAAAGCCGAAGTCGAACGCAAGAACCGCGAAGTCGAAATCACCAAGCTGTCGCTGGAGGAGAAGGCGGAGCAGTTGATGCTGACCTCCAAGTACAAGTCCGAATTCCTCTCCAGCATGTCCCATGAGCTCAGAACGCCATTGAACAGCTTGCTGATCCTGGCCCGGCAGCTCAGCGACAACGCGGAGCACAATCTCACGCCCCGGCAGGTCGAATATGCCAAGACCATCCGTAGCGCGGGCAAAGACCTGCTGGAGCTGATCGACGAGATTCTGTATCTGTCCAAGATCGAGTCGGGTACGGTCACACTGGATCTGAATGAAGCGCTGTTCGCCGATCTGCACGACCAGATCGAACGCACCTTCCGGCCGGTCGCCGAAAGCCGGGGCCTCACCTTCACGATTGAACTGGCACCTACCCTGCCGCCTTTCATCTGGACCGACGAAAAGCGCCTGCTGCAGGTGGTCAAGAACCTGCTGTCCAACGCCTTCAAGTTCACTGAGCAAGGCAGCGTCAAGATCAGCATAGCGACCGTTGTGTCCGGATGGAGCGTGGATCACAGCGAGCTGAATCGCGCCGATGCGGTGGTTGCCTTCGTGGTCACCGACACCGGCATTGGCGTCTCTGCCGGCAAGCAGAAGCTCATCTTTGAAGCGTTCCAGCAAGCAGATACCGGAACCTCACGAAAATACGGCGGCACCGGCCTCGGCCTGTCGATCAGCCGCGAGCTCGCACACCGACTGGGCGGTGAGCTGCGGCTGATCCCCGGTGAGATCGGCAATGGCAGTACTTTCGCGCTGTACGTGCCCCTGCGTACACCGGATGCCCAGCGTCAGACCCTGGACGAATCCGCGACAGAGGCAGTACCTGGCCAGGTCAAGCGCGACCTCATGTCTAGCCCGCCTGCACAGATACCGGACGACCGCGAGTCTGTCCAAGCCGGGGACCAAGTGCTGCTGATGCTCGAGGGCGACGCCCGATTCGCCAGCATTCTGCTCGAGGCCGCGCACCAGAAGGGGTTCAGGGCTATCGTCACGACCCGTGGCGCGGATGCACTGGAGCTTGTCGAGCGCTTCAAACCCGCCGCGATCACGCTAGACCCGGGCTTGACGGACATCGATGGCTGGTCGCTGCTCGAGCAGTTGAAGCGCAATTTCGCCACGCGTCATATCCCGGTCCAGATCATCTCGATCGCTGACGACCACACGCGCGGGCTGCGCTATGGCGCTTTCGACTATCTGCTCAAACCGGTCACAGCCGACGAGATTCAAAATGCGCTGGTCGGCATCGTCGCATTCGCTCGGCGCGAGACCAGGAATCTGCTGCTCATCGACGGCAACGAAGGGAGCCGCGCCCGCATCCTCGATCTACTCGGCAACACCGACGTGAAGATCGAAACGACCGCCAGCGGCGCGCAAGCCTTGAAGAAACTGGCAAAGAAACGCTACGACTGCATGGCAATCAATCTCGAACTGCCCGACGCATCCGGCATCGGGTTTCTCGAGGCGCTGCAGGAAGACCACGCTCTGCGTGAATTGCCGATCGTCGTCTATGGTGCGCAGACACTGACCAAGCCGGAACACGAGCGTTTCAGGACACTGCTCGGCAAGGGCGTCATCAAGGCCGTTCAGTCCCCCGAGCGCATACTCGACGAAACCGCGCTGTTTCTACACCGCGTCGTAGCCAGGCTGCCGCAGACCCAGCGCAGGATGCTGGAAAAACTCTATGAGGGTTCGGACAGTCTGGAGGGTAAAAAGGCCCTGGTGGTCGACGATGACGTGCGCAATATTTTTGCCCTGACCAGCGTGCTCGAGTGCAACAAAATGCTGGTGGCCACGGCCGAAAACGGCCGAACCGCCATAGAACTGCTGCAGCAGCAGCCCGATACCGACATCGTGTTGATGGACATCATGATGCCCGAGATGGATGGCTTTGAAACCATGCGCCAGATCCGTACATTCAAGAGATTTGAAACCCTGCCGATGATTGCGCTGACGGCCAAGGCGATGATGGGTGACCGTGAAAAGTGCATCGAGGCAGGAGCATCGGACTATGTCAGCAAGCCAGTGGATACCGACCAGCTGCTGTCACTGATGCGCAAATGGCTCTATCGATGACTGTGTACCGCACTCATTGCGCGCTAGCGCAAACCGAAGTGGCATAAACATGCAACAGGAACCTCCGGTATTCAATGAGAAACCCCAGGTACGGCACCCGCTCCCGCCTGATGGCGTGCCAGCATCCGTGTTGCTGGTGGATGACAATCCCGCCAAGCTTACGGCGCTCGCCGCAGTGATTGCCGACATGGGCCTCGATATTGCCACGGCGACTTCCGGGCGCGAGGCGCTGCGCCTGCTATTGCAGCGCGACTTCGCCGTCATTCTGCTCGACGTGAAAATGCCAGTGATGGACGGTTTTGAAACCGCTGCACTGATTCACGGCCGCCCGAAGTCGGCCCACACGCCCATTATCTTCGTCACAGCTGAGGCCGAAACGGATTCCGAGCGTTTCCGCGGTTATACGTCCGGCGCGGTGGATTACATCTTCTCGCCGATTGTGGCCGAGGTTCTTCGCGCCAAGATCCGGGTGTTTGTCGACCTGTTCTACCTGCAGCGCAAACTGACGATGCAGGCCGAAGAATTGCTGCAATCGAAGCTGCAGTTGCGTGAACTGGCCTCCTATCAGGAGCACATCAAGGAAGAAGAGCGAAAGCGGATCGCACGCGATATCCATGACGAACTGGGACAGAGTCTGCTGGCGTTGCGAATCGATGTCTCCATGTTGCAGGCGCGCACCAGTACCCTGCACCCCAAGCTCAACGAAAAGGCCAGCGATGCTCTGAATCAACTCGATACAGCCATCCGCAGTGTGCGCAGTATCATCAATGACCTTCGGCCACCCGTACTCGATCTGGGACTGCAGGCAGCGATCGAGTGGCAACTTGAAGAGTTCCGCCAGCGCAGCGCGATCGATTGCACGATGTCGGCGAAAGACGAAAATTTCCGTTGCGATCTGAATGAAAAATCCGCCACGACGCTGTTCCGCATCGTGCAGGAATCGCTGTCGAATATTGCCCGGCACGCGCAAGCGACACAGGTGCATATCCAACTCTCCAGGGAGGGTCGCCGGCTCTACCTGCGGATCAAGGACAATGGCGTAGGCATGACGGATCGCAAAAAATTGAACTCGTTCGGGTTGGTGGGAATGAAGGAACGCATCAGCATGCTGGGCGGGGAATTCACGATCGACAGCGCACCGGACAAAGGAACGAAATTAACGATATCGCTGCCACTCGACTGACCCGGATGGCACTGATTCACCTGCGTGAAAATCCGTCATGACATGTCATGACCTCCCTCAAAAAACGGACTTTGCCCAACAAATACGGGGTTTAAAGGACGAATGGTCAAGAGGCGTCAAGCGCGGGGAATTGCCGGGAGTTTGCAGCCACTACAGGCTTTTCAAACGGGCACGTTCGTCGCGGTAAAGTGAACTTCACTTCCTCAACGTGTCACATTAGGTCCTTGTCAAGCGAACTACAGAAGAGGTACAGCCTTATGAGCATGGCCACAATTGTAAGTGCGGTGATTTCCAGTCTCGCACCCAGTGTCTTCGACCAGAACAGCCTGCAAGAACCCGGCGCGCATGTCTCAGCCGTCGATTACCACTACGGGATGGACATCGATGTGAAACAGGTGCTGCAGCGCACCGATACATCCGACAAGACCGGCGTGGTACCGGTGACTGTGGTCTACCTGGACAGCCAGGGCGAGGTTCACAAGATCCGTTTCCTCGAATGGGGTGGAAGCCCCGCCGACCCCACCACCATTGCCTGATCCGTCTCGTCGATCGGGTTCCGGGCCTCGCCGGCCCCCAGAAGCGGAAGTTAAACCTCCTATGCACCCAGTGTGATTGAGGTTTTTTGTTACCTGAAAATGGACATGATCGAATGACTAAAAGTTCATTCGCGAAACTCACTATTATCTTGGTGGCGTAATGTCGCAAGATTAATTAATAGTAATTGCTGGATCTAAATGGCAGTCAGCAACGGTAAATTCCAATCAAACCGTGCTGAGAGCCAAGTTGATTCACTATTACAACCAAGAGGTCACCATGGAACTTAGTATGTTTTCTTCGTCCACCGTGGAATATGTGCGTTTGGGCGTTGTATATTTTCATCTTATCGCCTGCTGCGTTGCAATCGGGCTGGTTTTGACCAGTGACATTGCAATGGTCAAGCAACTCCTGAAGGGGGATGCGTCAGGTCACCACGATGACGCGCACATGCAAAGCCTTCAAAAAACCGTATCGCTTGCACTTGTAGCGCTCTGGATTACGGGCATTGGTATTATCGGGATCGATTATGCCGGCAAGGGGATGGAGTATTTCCTCAATCCCAAACTGCAAGCCAAGATCGGCATCGTTGTGCTGTTGACCTTTAACGGCTTCCTGTTGCATAGCGCTGTCTTGCCGGCGCTGAAAAAAGCCGGTTCGTTACTCAAACTCTCCTTCAGCCTGCGCATGCTGGCGCTGTTCTCCGGCGCCCTCTCTGGCGTGTCGTGGTTCTATGCCGCCATGCTCGGTGTTGGTCGTCCGCTGGCCTGGAAGTACTCGCTGGTGGAGTTGCTGGCAGCCTATCCGGTTCTCATCGTCGGCGGATTCGCGATGATGGTACTGCTCACTGCCTGGGCAAAAAACAAAGACACCGAAGCGCGCATGGAGCGAGGCACCTGGTCACCAGGAAACGCCGCCCTGGCTGGATGGTGAAGCCAGGTTGAACAAGGAAGTTCAGCTTCAGTAAATGAATTCCGCTTTTAGCTGTTAACAGAATCTCACTTGAGGATACCCAAATGAAATCCATGAAAGTTCTCTTCGTAGTCGCCACCCTGACCGCCTCTTCTCTGGCCATGGCCACCGGTGGTGGTGATAAGACCTTCGCACGCATGGAGTCGGCCCGGAAAGTCTCGATGGAAACCTACCAGGTTGCACAGAAACAGAAGACTGAAGCCGCTGTAGCTCAAAGCAAAGCCAAGGCGACCGATCGCGCCAAAAGCTGATCTGTGTAGCGCGCCCCCCGGCTAACTGAAATGTGCGACCTCGAGCCTCAAATGCCAGCCTCGCAAATCCGCCCCTCACCCGCGCCCCTGCTCGAACCAGGCGAGACGGTGGTCCTGTTCGACGGTGTCTGCAAGCTATGCAATGTCTGGGTGAGGTTGTTGATTCGCCATGACCGCCAGCGGAGCCTGCGGTTGGCGGCGGTTCAGTCACCCGAGGGGCAGGCTCTGCTCGCGTGGGCGGGTTTGCCCATGGATCAATTCGACACCATGGCGGTGATCCGCGACCGGCACTACTGGGTGCGTTCGGATGCATTTTTCGAGATCATCGCCCGGTTTCCCGCACGCTGGCGCCCCGTGAACCTGTTACGCATCTTCCCTCGCAAGCTTCGAGATTGGGCATACGACCGCATTGCGCTTAATCGTTATCGGCTCTTCGGGAAATACGACACCTGCCTGTTGCCGGATCCTGATCATGAACAGCGCTTTTTGAAAGCGCCCCAAACAAACGCCCGACAATGCCGGACGCCTGTTCTTCAGGTCTGTACTCAGAAGCGATAGTTGCTGCTCAGCTCCAGTGTCCGTGGGGCACCGGGCGTGATCAGATCCACCGAACCATGCGCCGAAGCGTAATAGTCCTTGTCGAAGACATTGCGCAGACGCAAGGCCATGTCCCATTTCGGCAGGTTGTACAGCAGCGCGGCGTCCACTGTCGTGTAAGCCGGCATGACCACATTGTTATCCAGCGCGGTATAGCGATCGTCGACATAGTTGGCCCCCATGCCCACACGCCAGGTTTGCGTCAGCGAACGCACCAACCACAGGTTGGCGCTGTGGCGCGGCGTCAAGGTGGGTACCTGGCCTTCGTTGGCGACACCGTTGGTGAAGCTGTTGGACTTGGTGATCTCGGCATCCAGAAAGGCGTATCCGGCATAGACCTGCCATTTGTCACTCAACTGCCCGCTGGCGGTCAGCTCAAGGCCATCGGTACGCTGCTCACCCGCAAGCACCAGTTTGGTCGGGTTCGCCGGATCGCTGGTTTTCATATTGGTGCGTTCCAGGCGGAACAGCGCCGCCGTCAACGCCAGGCGATTGTCGAGCAGGTCCCACCTACCGCCGATCTCGAAGTTGGTGGTCTCCTCTGGTTCAAGATCCTGGTTCGTCGTACTCAGGGCGAACATCTCGGCGGAGGGTTGGTAGGAACGGCTCACCGAGACGTAATAGGACTGCACTTGATCAGGCTGGTAGACCAGACCGACTCGCGGGCTCCAGGTCGTATCGGTGCGCGACAGTTCGCTGTTCGTCAGGTCGTCGGCGTACTCCTGGTCAAACACGTCGTAACGCACACCCACCAGGGCCTTCCACTTTGGCGCCAGTTCGATCAGGTCCTGTACATAGAAGCCGGCGGTGTCCTGGGTATTGGTACCCTTGGCGGTTTGCCGGTTGGCCTGGAACGGCACGTCGACCAGGGCATCGCGGTACACCGGCACCCTGACCACATTGGATTGGCTGAATACGGACTGGTCCTTCACCTGGCGCCCCAGTTCCACACCATAGAGCAGGTTATGGTTCATCCCGGCGAGCACGGCGCGCTGGTTGAGTTCGGTCTGGTTGAACCAGCCGTCTTCCTTGCGCTGCACGTTGCCGCGGTTGAGTTTTACCAGCAGTTCACCATTGGGAGCGGTGACGAAACGTGTCGGGCTGGAGTCAGCGAGTGTGTTGTTGCGATCCAGGTCGTAGTGGTAGTAGCGACTGGTATTGCTCAGGCTGAAGTCGTCGTTGATCCGGTAGTCGACACCCGCCGTGAACGAGAACACTTCGCTGCGGGTGTAGTCATCATCCGGATCGGCGGCACCGAAGCGCTTGTCGCGGTCCACATCGACCGGACGGTCGCCTCGTGCCGGAATGCCGAAGTCGATCAGGCGCTTGTCATACAGATAGCTGGCGCCCAGGTTCAGTTCCAGATCATCCGAGAGTTTGAAGTAGGCCGAAGGCGCGATGGCCTTGCGGTCGATGTAGCCGTCATCCCGGAAAGTGTCGCTGTTCTCCAGCGCACCGGTCACACGAAAGGCTTTATCGCCTTGCTGCTGATCGGCCCAACCGGCATCGAACTGAGTGCGTTTTTTGCCCTCGCTGTCGACACTGACGCCGACCTCCTGCCTGGGGGCGAAGTTGGGTGTCTTGCTGATGCTGTTGATCAGCCCCCCCGAAGAGCCTCGGCCATAGAGCACTGCGGCCGGCCCCTTGATCACTTCCACCCGCTCGACGTTGGACAGATCCCGGAAGTACAGCGCATCGTCGCGAATACCGTCGATGTACATGTCGCCGATGGCACTGAAACCACGGATGGTGACCTGGTCGCGCTGGCCATCACCATTGGACAGGCCGATACCGGGGACATTCTTCAGCACGTCTTCCATCGACTGAGCCCCCTGATCCTTGATGACGCTCTGGGGAGCCACGTTGACGGTTTGCGGGATATCCCGTAGCGGGGCATCGATCTTCAGCGCGCTCCTGCTCTCGGTCGACATGTAGCTCTGCTCGTTGTACTCACTGTTCACAGCGGTTGCCGGCAGGGTTAGAGCAGACTTCGTTTCTGCCTGTAGATCAGGTACAACCAGAACGCCCAGCAACGACAGAGAGGCTGGGTAAATGCGCGATCGAGCCACCATGGACACCTTTGTATGAATTATCGCGCGAATAATAACGATTATCTTTTGTAAGTAAATACATATCATTCCGATTCAATTCATTGACGCCACTCAGAACGATTGTCTCAATTTGATGGGCGACAGAAGCGCTCCTTCCGGACGTCAAGCCTCGGGCCGTTACAGTTCAATATCCGACGCTCAAGGTAGGCGGCTACAGCTCCCCCCCCTCTCATGCCGATTGTCTGCGCCAGGTACCGGGGGATGTGCCGAACTGGCGTTTGAATGCGCGACTGAACGCGGCTTCGGAGTCGTAGCCAACGGCAAAGCCGATTTGCGCCACATTGCCGCGACCTTCGCGCAATTGTTGAGCCGCCACGTGCATGCGCCACAGCGTCAGGTATTGCATCGGTGGCTGTCCGACCAATGCGGTGAAGCGCTCGGCGAACACCGAGCGCGACATGCCCACCTCAAGCGCCAGTGCTTCTGCCGTCCAGCCCTCGGTTGGACGAGCATGCAGTAGCGCCAGTGCGCGCCCGATATGCGGATCGCGCAAACCCGCCAGCCACCCGCGCCGCTCAGCGGGAAGGCTGGCGACATACTGGCCGACAGCCTCGACGAATAACAGTTCGGATAGCTTGGCGATGACCGTTGTCGAGCCGACGCGTCCCGCCGCGATCTCACTGACAGCAAAACGGAATGAGCTTTCGATCCAGGTACCCGAAGCCGTCGCCCGTAGGTCCAGCTTCAATAAGGAAGGCAGCGACGAAAGCAACGGACTGAAGGGTGTTTCCGATCCGAGGAACCCGCACAACAACTGCGTGGCCTCGCCACCACCGCCGTACCTGATCCGTGAAATGCCGCCGACATCTGGCGGCTGAATGACTTCTCTGGCCGGCATGGGCGCAATGCTCAGGTCGCTGCCAAAGGAATGCGCGTCGTTGCGGGGAAGCAGAACGAGTTCGCCTGCCCTCACTTCGATGGCGGCACCTCCGTCAATCTGAATTTGCATGTGCCCCGCAGCAACAAAGTGCGACGCAATGATGTGTCGAGGTGCCGCCAGGAACGGCTTGCAATCATCCGCCGAGATTCTGCCGTTGATGCACCAGGGCGCAGTGAGTTCCGCCTCGAGGAAGACCCCTCCAGACAGCCGAATCACACGCAAGACATCAGAAAGCGCATCCAACACTTGACCGCCCTCCTTTCCGGAGTCCGGAGCAGGTATTCAGGCGCACCGGTCATTCACCGCCTGAACTGCGACGCTTAGATTAGCACCAACGCGGACTCAACGATCGGGATTGTCCCCAGAGGTTCATTGGCTCCGACGTCAACCGAATTGCCCCATTCCAACTCAACCAGGGCAGCAGGAGATCCATATGAACAGCGTCGTTACCCTACCCCGCTCAGCGTCAGGCAACACCGCCCGTTATGCACAAATGGTCAGATCATCGAAGAAGACCGAATGGCAGATCGATCGCGATCTGCTCCAGGACCGCCGTTTCGACTTCTCGCGCAAATTCCTCCCCGACGGACTCTCGCAGGTCGACCGCCTGGCCTTTCTCGATGCGGCCGAGGCGCGCCTGCTCAGTCAGATCCAGGGCCGAACCTATGCGTTTATCTTTGGCCTGGTCGAGCGTTTCATCAGTGCCAAGATGCTCGATCAGGGTCGGGCCCATGTATTTGACGATCAACTGGCGCTTGAAGCGCTGGTGCGTTTTTCCAACGACGAGATCAAGCACCAGGAACTGTTCCGGCGCATGGAAACGATGATGAGTTCGAAATTGCCAGAGGGATATCGTCAAGTTGCCGATCCAAACGAGGTGGCGCGCGCGGTACTCGCTGCCAGCACCTGGTCGGTGCTGGCGCTGACCTGCCATATCGAGCTGTTTGTTCAGGCGCACTACGTGCAAAGCATCGCCCCGCGCGAGGAGCTGTGCCCGTTGTTCAAGGATGTCTTCAAATTCCACTGGAAGGATGAAAGCCGACACGTCGTACTCGATGAACTGGAGTGGCGGGACGAGCACGCGAAACTCTCGCCCGCCGAGCGCGACCAGGCAGTGAATGACCTGATTGCGCTGGTGACGGCCGTCGACGCAATCCTGCAGGCACAATCGGCAGCCGATGCCGACTACTTCATTGGTAATGCTTCACGATCGTTCAGTGTCGATGAAACGGCGCAAATCAAGGCTGGCGTACTGAGCGCCTACCGCTGGCAATACATTATCTCGGGCGTGCAGCATCCACACTTCGGCCGTTTGCTGACGCACATGACAACGCCCGCACAGATGTCCCGGATTCAGACTGCACTGGCACCCATCATGAGCAATTGACCGACAGCGCGCGACCGACTGCTCGCCGGTCGCGCTGTGGGATGACGTGCTGATAATGATCTATCGAGGATGGCGGCCATGACGATACCAATGTGGATGCTGCTCGGGTTTGCGACCTGGACCCTGCTGCTGTTGATGGCAACCGTCGGGGTGTATCGCTGGGTCGGAATCCTGTTCTCCAGCGTTCCGATCGCCTCTTTCCGCAGCGATCGACTCGAAGGCGAGGATTGGTATCGGCGCGGGACAAGGGCACACGCCAACTGTGTGGAAAACCTGCCTGTCTTTGCCGTCATCGTGTTCGTGATTTCAGCCCTTGATGTCAATGGCGCTGCCGTGAACTACTTGTCCACGCTCGTCCTGATCGCTCGCGTGTGCCAGTCACTGGTTCACGTATCCCATGAGCAAACCAAAGCGTTCGTGGCGGTCCGGTTTACTTTCTTCAGCGTTCAGTTGGTGTGTTTTCTCGCGCTCATTGTCATAGCCGTTAGTCATGGCATATGAATATGTGCCCGCTAGTCCTCAAAACGTCCCGTGGAGTCTCGATCGCGCTCGTAGTGTCGGGTGAGCGCAAACGCCGGCAACCAGGCCTCGCGGCGCACAGTCCAACTCTCATAGGTAGGCGTCAGCTGGTCAGGGGCATCCAGGGATCCGAGGTTCACCTCGACTTCGTCTGCACTGCGTGAGAAAACCGACGAACCACACTGCGGACAGAAATGCCGCCCGGCATAGTCACGGGTTTCGCCCTCGATCGTCACGGCATCCTGATGAAATATCGCGGACGCGTGAAACAGCGCGCCATGATGCTTGCGGCAGTCGAGACAGTGACAAACGCCAACCCGGAACGGGCGCCCCGACGCAACAAGGCGCACCTTGCCGCACAAACAACCGCCGGTGAATCGGTCCATGCGGTGTCTCCTCCAGGCCGTCCGAAACGGCGTATCAGCGTGGAAACAGGAGCGTCACGGCGGCGCGAAAGCCCCAGCCCTGCGGGCCGTCCTCCGGGCTGTCGAGCCAGTAGCGCGGGCCGGCCTGCACCGTCAGCGGTTGACCGCCGATCCTCAGCAGTTGGGTAATCGTCAGGTTGACCGGTACCGACCATTCGCGCGATTGCCAATTGTAGGTCGACTCGGTGTTTACCCCGTAGGTCGTGTACGTATGAGTGGTGTACGAGAGGAAGGGTTGCAGGAAGGTCTGGTTGACCTTTTCCTTGTCGTCCGGCGGGCTGTCGTCCAGGCCCCAGATATGGTTGGCCAGAATGCCTCGGGTCCAGCCATCGGACTGTTTCAACGCCACCGCCGTCGGGCCGAGGCCCCATTGCTCGCTGCCGAGCAACTCATCACTGCCGGTCGGTATCAACAACGCCGGGCCGCCGCCGAGTATCCAGCCACTGTCCGTGGGCTTGGTCGGTGAGAAGAAAAAACTCTGGGTGATATCGCCGGTGCCGGACTTGTCCGCCGCGCCATTGGGGGCCAAGCCGTGCTGGTCGATGATCGGCAGAATGGTCCGGGAAATGAGGTTCCAGTTTTCGTTCAAGGCAAACGGCAGCACAGGCTGGATATTGGTGACGCTGTGCATGCCCTCCCCGGTCGGCCCCATCTTCTGGTCCCAGTTGTACTGCACGGGCAGGCTGTACATCGCCGCGACCGGGTTGAGGGCTTTCTTCGCCAATTCTGCCGAATCGTCGGCCTGAGCCATCGGGATGAGGCCCAACGCAACGACGAGTGTCGACGCGGTACTAATCCATCGTTCTTTCACATCCATGCTCACTCACCTGTAGACGCCAAAACCGGCGTTGCAAAGGGTTAGCGTAGGCAACTGTGATCGATGTGCAATTTTTCCTCACCGCGTGTTTAACAGTTTTTGAGAGTTATTGATTCGGATTATCCCGCTGCTGCAGGCAGCATTCGGCCCGCATTGACCGGCGTGCAAGCACCTGCTTTGCGTAACCGACTGGCGAGTACCAGTGCCTGAATACAAGGCGCCCGGACCATTGCCCGGGGCCAGGTCGGAACCCGAATGACAACTTTCATCACTTGAGAACCAAACACATGGGCATGTCGAACAAATGGATTGCGGGTATTGCTTTGAGCTGTGTATTTCAGGTCGGCTGTGTCTCGAAAGTCGCGCAGCAAGAGCAATACTCGGGCTTCCTGGGCAATTACCAGGGCCTGGAGGAGCAAACTACGCCGAGTGAGCAGAAAGTATTGCGCTGGGTATCGCCAGGGTTCGATCCTCGCGCGTATTCCACGGTGGTATTCAGGCAGATGGAACTGTATCCATCGCCGCAGCCGACCGCGCGCGTCAGCCTGAAGACCCTGCAAGACCTGCAATTGATGGCCAGCACCAGCGTCAAGACCGCCTTTGCCCGCCGCTATACGATCGTCCCTTATCCACAGTTGGCACCAACCGATTCGCGGTCGCTGATCCTGCAAGCGGCGATCACTCACGTCAGCGCCAACAACGAAGGCATGCACTGGTATGAGGCTGTTCCAATCGGGGCCATTGTCGGGGCGACACAAGCCGCCACCGGGCATCGGGATCAGACCGCCGAGATGTACATCGAAGCCAACCTGATCGATGCCAAAACCGGTATGCCGGTCGCGAAGATCGTGCGCAAGGTATTCGGCGAGACCGTCAAGAATGCCGAACAGCCGATTGTTGCCAATGACTTCAAGGTTGCACTCAAAGGCATGTCAGACGATATGCAGGCCCTCCTCCTCAAGCGTTGATGCTCAGGTAAACCCCATCGCAAGCAGACTGGCATGGGGTTTCAAAGTGGCGCCACGCCGCGTTTTCCCTCTGACAAACCGTTAGCCGTGCCGACGCCTGACGTGAGACTCAATGATGAAAATACTGGCCCATACCCTAGCGGTCGTTACGATGTTGCTGAGCACCAGCGCCCTGGCGGTGACGGTGGTTCCCCAAAAAGGTCAGACTTCCCAGACCATCCAGCAGGACACCAGTGCCTGTCAGTCCCAAGCCAACGCGCAACATCCGGTACAAAGCACCGTGCCATCCGGTGGCCGGGTAAAGGGCGCCGCAACCGCCGCGGTAGCCGGGGCGACCGCGGCAGAAGTTCGGGGTCGCCAACATGAAAACATCTATGACCAGATCGACGACGATACCAGGCAAGACTATCGCCAGAACAACGCACGCAGTGCCGCGGCTGCCGGCGCCATCGTGGGGGGCTCCAGGCAACGCCAGGAGCGCCGGCAGAATCTGAGTGCGAGCGAACAAAGCGTTACCGCCAACAACTCCGTCTACAGCAGTTGCCTGCAACAACGTGGCTACGATGTCTTGCCTTGATCGACGACGATGGCCTGAAGTGTTTATCGACCTTTTGAGCATGACTCAACGAACCCGGCCGAATCCAACTTGAGGGCTCCACCGATGCGACCTGTATGTGTCCCTGTCGTGATGCTCGCGTCCTGGCTTCTGGCCGGCTGTGTCTCCTCCGCGAACGACCCGACTTTAACTTTGCAAACCGACAAATCGCCCGAGCAGTATGTCGACTGCCTCGTACCGAAGTTAAAGGACAAAGAGATGAGCCCTGTCGTGTCAGGGAGCGAACGCAACTACCGGGTTGTCGTTTCGAGCAAAGTTGCCGTAGACACTGTGCTGGAAACCCATAGGGCACAGGATGGAGGCAATGTGTACCTTTACGAGCGCCAATTGCTGGCCTCGACCTTCAAGCCATCGAGCTTCGAGCGTGCCGCTCAGGAATGCCTGTAGCGCCAGACAGCGACTTGCCTGCCCTTCTCCCCTCCAGACATCGCCTGCCCCCCTCCAAAACAAAAAAAGCCCCGGGCCCTTCATGAAAGGACTCGGGGCAAAGCCGTAGAACGAGAGGTGAGGATCGTTTACGCCGCGACAAACAAACCATGAACGCGATGTGTGTCAACGCTCCTCGATATCCATTTAAATCGCTAACGCCCCTGGTTCAAAGCTAATAAGAATCAAAAATAATCTTCAACAAGCCAGGTGCACAAAAACACAATCATTGATTTGTATCCTGATAGTTCAGGCTGCAGTTGAAACCTGTCGCAACAGCGAAGTTAGTTCATTCAGGCGTGGCGGCGCGCAAACCCAGCTGCCCGAGCTTGCAGTTTTCGGATAGCGCAGAAAATCCATTCCAAGCATTATTCACGGAGTCCAAATCAAAAACCGTGGGTCATCCAGCAATGCTTTTCCCTTGTTTGATTCAACTGATACCTCTGCCAGGCCGGGCTGTTTGCCGCACGGCACGCCTCTGAAACGAGCCAGTCCGGCATTGTAAATGCGACACACAGTGCACCTTCCGCCTGGCCCTCCTCTTCGTTCACCTCCCAGACCAGAATGTACCGAGCCAAATCCGGCCCCTATACTCAGGCCAGTACCGCCTGAACGGAAGATTTCTATGAGCTACACCTTCAAGTTGAAAAATGGCGCCGTGGCGGTATTCGACCCGGACAGCGCCATGCTTTCCATTACAACACCCCATGGAGATGTACAGAATTCCACGCTAGGGAGAGCTGAGTCGCGTCTGTTGGACCTGCTGCTCATGGAGCCAGGTGTCACTAAAAGCCGCGATGAAATCATCGACTACACCTGGAATGACCGCGTGGTTGCCTCCGGCAGTTTGAACCAAACGGTTTTCTCACTACGCAATATTCTCAATGACAGTCGGGATCACGAGATACTGATGACTGTTCCTCGACGCGGATATTGCTTCAACCGGCACTGTATCGTCGATGCACAAGCAGATGTACCAACACCCTCAGAGCAAACAGCGCAGCCACCCGCCCCTCTCCCTGGACAACTACCGCCACCTGGTAGTGATGGGCTGCTTGCACCCTCAGGTAAAACCAATAAATCCACGCGCATTACAAAACCCCAGCTGATCGCCTATATGGTTACGCTGGCAGTCGTTGTCTTTACCATTTTTCAATTCGACTTCGACGCGCCAAAAATTGAAATTTCCAGCGTCGACAAGAATGGACTGGTCATACACGCCGTGGGTGGCGATCTTGCCGAGGCTCAAGCGCTGATGGATCTGTCGGCCAAACAAACTGAACAACTACCGCCAAACCTGAAGGGTCAAGTCTGGATCAACCTGTATAAAGCCAATTATTCCGTATCGTGCATTCGCCCGGACCTAAGCACTGCAAATCTACAATTGAACAGCAGCGAAAGAGACCTCGCCTTGATGATCCGTCAATGTTTGGAAGTCACCCTATGAAGTTTGAAATTCCGCAAGCCGTTCACTGGCCGATCATCGCCTTGATCAATGCAGTCTGCATTTTCTCCCTTTTGTACTCCCCTTCGCACTACATGGAAAACACCAGTTATCAAACAAAAGCCCGACAATGGCTGGAAGATCTTGATCAACTGAACACCGAAGAGTACCTCACTATCGGGCATGGCCGACTCACTGGAACCACGCTCGAAAGCCTGAATGGAAAAATCCGCAATGCCACTATTTCAGCGAACATAATCGGCGAAAGCAAAACCCACGTCGAAATAAAAGTCAGCAACATCAAGCTCAGCCAGGACAATGAACTTTTTGCCATTGAAAAGACCCCTGACCTGTTCTTCAGACGTCAATACGTTTTGCAAGAAGGCGCCATTCTAAACTACGAATTGATTCCAACGTCGGATAAAAACGCCGTGTGTTTTTATGTACATGAACTTGGCCGATTGCGCTGCATGAACCATTAATCGGCCTCCCGAACTGACTCAACACCCGCCTGGCACAGGTTCATATCAAAGCGTTTTTCAAACAAAAATAACACTTATTGATTTGAATCAAACGTCTCTCCTGCGAAAAATCCCTCGCCGATAATCTTTGGAATCGAGCCTGCTTGATTCTCGTCCGGGACAATGCCCTTACAGGAGAATCAAGTGAAAGCCCTGCATTTCCTGCGAACCCATAAATCGACGACTTTCGGATTCCTGGCGGTTTTATTTTTTTCTGCCATGCCACTTTATTCGCTGGCGCACGACGAGCACTCCGTCGAAAGCACGACCATTGAATATTATGAAATTGAAACAAGCCCGGATGACCGCCAGAAACTATCGCATCTGAAAATCCAAAGCGAGAATGAGTATCATGCGGACGAGCAGGACAGTGATTTCCCTCTCTCCACCCCACCACAAGGTGATACCGGCACGAGTTACGCCAGCTCGCTCATATTACTCTGACGCGTACGGTGTAACCCGGTGCAAACGGTGTTTTGACCATCCTGACGACCTCGTAAATATGAGTTATTGACTGTGGCAGGCACAATCGAAGTGAGATTATTTGCAGCCCAGGTCGTGGCAGAGATGCAGCTGACATTCTGCTCTGCCTGAATAAACCGTTAATAAGGAATCGTCTCGATGCTACTGAAAAACTTCGTCACCGTGTCGTTTGGTTTATTGCTTTCCCTCAAGGCCATGGCCGACGACAAGGGTGTCTACAGTGCCAAATTGATGAGTGTCGAAACCAACAAGAAGGTTCCAAGTGCAGTGAAAACCAGCTATCAGGTAAAATCCGGTTATCGTATTGACGACTTTTACTCCTTTACAGCCGCCGCCATCGACCCGATGAAACCCCAATCGCAGATTTTCAGTTCGAAAATTGACCCGCGCAACGTTCAACACATGGACGATTCACCGTTGGACAACAAGTACGCATTTTCGGCGGAGCTGGAACTGATCCGGGGACTCTGACAACCCGTTCAAAGCCAATGGCAATGAGGTCGATCTCACCGACCGACAGGACGCCGAATCGCGTACCTTCTCCATGACTGCCCGTCAGGCTTGACCCTAATCATTTAACAGATGAGCCTTCAACTTCATGAGTATCGCACCGCCCGACGAGATCTTTCATTTGTCTTCTGCCTTGCCGAGTCAACTGAATAGAACAATAGGCAAATGGCAAATGAGCCTTATTCCGACCGAGCAAGAGGCGCGCATTCGGCAACACAAGCTCTTTCACAGTCCGGAACTGCAGTGCAGCCGTCTTGAGTTCGACTCATCCGTCACCCTGGTCAGTTCTGTCCCTGCCGGGTTCGTGACATTCGCCATCTCGCAGCCCCCGATTGGACGCCCCGTCGTAAACAATCACCAACTACGGCCTGACGAAATCATCGTACTGCACAGCGATGAATCGGTGCATTACACCTGCGAACCAAATGAAACACTTTTCACCATCACCACAACACTGGAAAACTATGACCGGTGCCGCCAACATCACTCTGTCATAGATATACTTGCAAACAGAACACAACACAGCTTCCAGGCTGAAAACTTTCAATTCATACAATCTGCCATTCAAGCCATCAGCGCTTGCTGTGTCGACATCAACGACGCTGCTTCAGCACAACGCAGCGCAGCAGAGAGTTCAGCGTTTGAAAGTGCGGTACTTGCTTCTCTATTGCAGTCATTGACGCCCGCTGGTGGCTTCAGCCGCAAAGTCCCGACACGAAGAAAGGTGGCGATAGAAGCCATACAGTACATTCATGAAAACACAAAAAAAACACTCTCTATAAAAACGCTCGTAAGGCAACTTGAAACCACCACTCGCACCCTGCATTTTGGCTTTATTGAAACGTTCGGGATGTCGCCAATCGCCTATATCAGAAACCTGAGACTCGCCAGTGCCCGTCGCGACCTGATCAATAAAACGTGGCCCACCGTGACAGAAACCGCGATGTTCTGGAACTTTCACCATCTGGGTCGTTTTTCCAAGGCGTATCAGATTGCTTACGGAGAGACTCCGTCAGAAACGGCCAGGCGCAACTCAGCCAAGCCCAGGTGCACGTCCTCATCCGTTTACAATCAGGTCGCCGGCGATAAGAGTTATCGTTAACCGGTGTTTATCAAAGCCCTGCAAATGATGATTAATAATTTCCTTCGCTTGAACATAGGTACCCACCATTGCTTATTTGCCCACTCAAGGAGATAAGCATGCAACATCGAATAAACACACTGCCACTCAAGCAGAAAATCGCCCTGTGCATTGCCGTCTATGCAAGCGGCATCTTGTTGGCCTGGGTCATTGACTGGTACTGAAGTCGTTTAATCCACGACTACAAGGTGCACAGTGAAATATTGATACCTCGGGGTTTTTCGATGATTGCCGCATATAAAGCGTTACTTGGAAGGCACGCAGTCACTGTATGCCTGATTGCTGCGACGGGCTGGGCCGCATGGTTCTGTGCTGGAGGACTGGCTGAGCAATTCATCGCACGGAAGTTGAATAACGTTTATGCCGACCTGCGTGCTGCTCAAGTGGAGCCTAATGCGCAGATCGACAAAGTACTGGAAACCCTCGGCGATCTTGATCGTTCGGGTCAGGAATGCTCCGTCGAGCAATACTCACAACTGGCTGACCTGGTCAAGAACCTGCGATTTGTTGATCAAGCGGCAATCCAGTTGCCCAACGGCAAGATCTGCTCCTCCTACGGACAAGAACTCCAGTCGATACTGGCCGGTAACGAGAAGCGCAAGTTCTCCGTTGGAAAGCGAAGCTATTGGGTCGATACCGGTCACGCAGTATCTGCGGACAGCGACTTTATCATCGTGTCGGAACAGTCGACCTACGTCTGGGTAAACAAGAAGATCCTGCTCGACAATTTGAAGTTTCCCGAGGACCTGCAACTGGACCTCATCGGTCCCGGCGGCGCAGTGCCTGTTGCCTCCACGGGCCCCAAGCCGCTGAAGATGCAGAAGCCGTTCCACCTTGAAGAACTGGTTACCTCGGCAGACAAGGTCCTGATCGCCTTTGCGGGCAAACGAAATGAACTGATCGCCGTCATTTCTCTTCCGTTGAGTTACCTGACAAGTCTCAAATTCAAACTATTCATTGGCCTTGTGTGCGTGTTCGCAGCGCTGCTCTTGCTCGCAAGGTGTGCCCAACGGCATTACACCTCTATCGCCGTACGACTTCGCAATGCCCTGAAAGCCAACACGCTGGGTGTTCACTACCAGCCTATCGTTAACTTGACGACGGGCTATCTGGTTGGCGCCGAATCACTTTCTCACTGGAGCGACAACGGCACCCAGGTGCCTGCAGATGTTTTCATTCCGGTGGCGGAAAAGTCTGACTTGATCCGCAAACTTACGCGCTCGGTGATTCGACAAGTGGCGCAGGATTACAGCACCTACCTTTGGGCGTGCAAGGACTTCTACATTACGGTCAATCTTTGCGCCCAGGATATTCAGGACCCAACCCTTCCAGACTATGTGGCCGACCTGCTGGCAACCTACAACATGCCCGCGTCCGCCATGACGTTTGAAATCACCGAAAGGACCTTGCTCGATCAGAAGTCTGCCGCCCTGCAATTGCGACGGCTTCGTGCGTGTGGACATCGCATTGCCGTGGACGACTTCGGTATCGGCTATTCCAATCTCTCGCTTCTGGATTCGGTGCCTTTCGACATTCTGAAAATAGATCGCTCATTCATCGCAGACGACAAGATCGCTGCCGAGGATGCCTTGTGGCGACACATTGCCCGTTTGGCCAAGTCGCAAAGACTCAAGGTCGTGGCCGAAGGTGTCGAGAGTCAGCAGCAACTGCCGCACCTGGTTTCGGAGGGGGTTGTATTGGCGCAAGGCTGGTTGTTCTGCAAAGCGCTGCCTGTTCAAGCGTTGGCAAGGCGCTACTTTCAATGCCCGGCAAACATCCCGCCGTACGACTCAAAAATATCAATCAATGACTTCTATTAACCCCTCACGGCCCCTCAAATGCTCGCCGAACCCTAACACCTGACAAACCTGTACAAGGACTCCACCACACATGCGACTTCGAAACCTTGGCTTCGCTTCACTGCTATCGTTGCTGTCTTTTCAAGCGCTCGCTGATGACAAAGGCTTATATCTTGGAGCTGGCGTAAGCAGCATACAGACCGACGAATCCAGACTGGACGACGACGACACCAGCTACAAGGTTTATGCCGGGTATCGCGTCAATAGCTACCTGGCCTTCGAGGGTGCCTATGTCGATCTCGGTCAATTCAAGGACAAGAATGTCGATTTCGACGGCAAATCGGCCCAGGCTGCCGCCCATGTCGGCTTTCCGCTGGGCGATCGGGTGCGGGTATTCGGCAGCGTCGGTGCTCACGCCTGGGACGCCGACGGCAATGCCACCGACGACGATACCGGGGTTGATCTGACCTACGGTGTCGGCCTGGAGGTCGATGTCTTTCGCAACATCGGCCTGCGCGCGGAATACGAAGTCCTGGAAGTCGGAGAGATCGACCTGAACCAGACGACCGCATCCGCCTATATGCTTTTCTGACACCGCTGCAACTGAGCGGCCTTGCCGGTCGCTCATCGCACTCTGCACAACATCCCCCGCCCTTACATGCAGGCGCTATCGATGCTCGCGTGTATGCCACAAGCGCAGCAGATAGAGCGTTGAATGCTGAATTTCATATCGAAGTTCATAGTGGCCGATCAGAATTCGACGCACATCCCGTGGGTCGAACTCCTCCAGGCGCTCACCAATGCGCGGGTTGCTCAGCAAAGTGCTCGGAGCAGCTGTAAGTTGCTGAACCGTATGGACTGCGGCGCAATGATTGACGGTGGCTAGAAACTCGTACAAACGGGCTACATCGGAAAGCGCCTTGCTGGTCCACTTCAACTCCATCAGCGCGGCACCGGTAACGGTGATTCACTGCTGAGGCTTTCGGCCCATGCCTGGACCGCTTGATGGTCGACAACACGGCCGGCATCCACATCGGCTAATGCTTCACGGGTCAGACGACTACGCTCTTCTTCCTGATCCAGCCACGCCGAAAGTGCCTGCTTGACGATCCAGTTTCGAGAACGATCCAGACGCTCTGCGAGCTCATCAACCCGTTCGGCCAGGTCTACTGGGACGTGTGCTGTCACTGATCGGGTTTTGACGGTAGTAGCCATGACATTTGCTCCTATGCCGCGAGATGCAGCAGACACCTGTTAACGTTATTCAGATTGCTTCAATGGGAACCAGATTAAATCACATCCAATAACCCAGGATGGTCAAGCACGATAGATGGTCATCGCGCATTGCATGCCCCCTAACCCGCCACCACAAACACAATGATCGGCCCACACACCGCCAGCAACACATTGGAAATCGCATAACACACGGTAAAACCAATCACCGGAGTATTGCTGCCGGACTGTTCGATGATCTTGTTCATCGACGCCGCTTCGGTCTGCGCACCGGCCAGTGCGCCGAACAGGATCATCGGGTGCAGGCGCAGCACATAGCGGCCGAAGTACAGCGCCACCAACGGCGGCACGATGGTGACCACGGCGCCGGACAGCAGCAACGCCAGGCCTTGTTCCTTCATCGCGGCAAAAGCTGCGGGGCCGGCCAGCAGGCCGACCACCGCGCCGAACGCGGTCAAGCCAAACTCGGAAAACGCCCATTGCGCGGCGGGCGGCAACGCGCCGATTTCCGGGTGGCGCGAGTTGTACCAGCCAATCACCAGCGCGGCGACCAAGACCCCGCCACCGATGCCCAGCTCCACGGGGATCATCCCGATATGGGTCGACAACAGCCCCAGCAACGAGCCCAGCACCATGCCGAGGGTGTGCATGGCGATGTCGCTCTTGTAGTTGTTCTCGCGAATCCGCCCTAACCGTTTGGCCACCGCTTCGACACTGGCGGTGCGGCCGGTCAGGGTAATCACGTCGCCTCGACGCAGCACGGTGTTGGGCAGCAAGGGCAACTCGTAGCCCTGGCGGGTGATGGTATTGATGAAGCAGCCCAGACGCCTGGCGCTTTCCAGGCGGCTTTTCGCCTGATGGATCGTCTTGCCGGCGAACTCCGGCGAGGTCACGACGATGTCCACCTCGCGGGTGGGGAAAGACAAGGATTCGGCATGGTCGATTTCCGGCCCGATCCACTGGGTGAGCGTGCCCACGGCTTCGCGCAAGGCATAGACCCCGACGATATCCCCGGCCATCAGCGTGAAAGCCTCGTCACGCTCGATAACTGTTCCTGCACGCACCACGCGCTCGACGGTCAGCGATTCGTACTGTTTCTCCACATCGGCAATGCGCTGCCCATTGGCCGAACCGTTGTCCGCCACCTGATGGGCGCGCACGACAATGCGGGTGTACGGCACAGTAATCGCGTCTTCTTCCTTGGCGATGCCCAGCTCCAGTTCCAGCTCCCGTGCCGACGCCTTGAGGTTCACGCCCAGCAGCTTCGGGGCAATGCTGCCGACGAAGACGATCAGGCCGATGGTGCCGAACAGGTACGTGATCGCGTAGGCAATCGCCATGTGGCTGTTGAGTTGGGCCCTGGCTGCGGTGTCGATCGACAGTTGATTGATGGCGCTGGTGGCGGTGCCCATGATCGCCGTATCGGTCAGTGCGCCGGCACCGAGCCCGGCGGTGAAACCGGCGTCGAAATCAAAGACCGCATTCATCAGCAGGATCGCCGCCAGCGCGGTCCCGCACAGCACCACACTCAACACCACCAGTTTCAGCGTGCCGCGATTGAGGCTGCCGAAAAACTCCGGCCCGCTCTTGAAGCCGACCGCGTAGATGAACATCACGAAAAATACCGATTTCAATCCGGTCGGCACTTCCAGCCCGATCTGGCCGATCAGCAGCCCCATCAACAGCGCACCGGCCACGGAACCGAGGTGGAAACTGCCGATGTGGATGCGGCCGACAAAGACGCCCAGGGCAATGGCCAGGAACACCGCGATTTCCGGGTCGGTCCGCAAGGCATGGAGCACAAACTCGATCATGGTGCGAACTCCCTTTCAGGCGTAATCAGGATTCCTTCGGTTCTTGCGCGGGGGCCGGGTACCACTTGTCCCTGGGCACCCATTTCTCCTGTTGCGGATCGCCCAGGTAGTGCGGCGACATGATCTGCACGCCGTACTCGTTGAACACATCCTGGATGTTGGCGTGCAGCATGCTCAGCAGCACCGCGCGCGGCCGGGGCTGACTGGGAATGGCCTGGGCCACCAGCCGGTATTCCGGGTAGAAGTCCGACAACGCTGTCTGGAACACCTGGGCCGGCGGCACCTCGAGAACCCCCGGCGTGCGTCTTGCGGCCTCCAGCAACATCGCCTCCACCTGCCGCCACGGCGTGTCGTAACCGATGGTCACGACGGTGTCGACCACGTAGCCGGGGCCTTGTACCACCCGCGAGTAGTTCTTGGTGACGGTGCCGGTGATCATCGAGTTGGGCAGAGTCAGCACCTCGCCCAGGCCGGTGCGAATGCTGGTGGTGAACATGCCCAGTTCGGTCACCGTGCCTTCGTAGTCGCCGATGCGCACAAATTCGCCGGGGCGCAGGGTTCGGGTGTAAGTCAGGATCAACCCCGCCGCCGCCTGGCCCACCACGCTGGTGGCACCCAGGGAAATCATCAGGCCGATCAACACCGACAAGCCTTTGAAGGCATCGGTGCCGGCACCCGGCAGGTACGGATAGGCCATGGCCAGAGCAAACAGCCAGATCGCCAGGGACGTCAGGCGTTGGGTCGGTTGCAGGGTTTCATGGTTCAGCCAGCTGAGGGTTCCCGGTACAGCCATGCGCCGCAGTATCCGCCGCATGAATGCAGTTGCGCCGCGGGCGATGAAGAAGATCGCCAGCGCCACGCCCAGCCCGGGTATGGCACCGACGATCCCTTGCAGCAGATAGCCGCCGAGCTCCAGCAGATAGTTGTTGAGGCTTTCGCCCCAGGGACGGGTATAGGGAAAGCGCGACAGGACAAAGCCCAGCCATTCGTACGTCAGCAGCAACACGATGATCCAGCGCACCAGCTCCAGCAGGCGGCTGGCCAACGGATACAGGTAATTGGCGTCGATCAGCGGCACCCGTCCGACTTTCAGGGCCTGGGTGTGCCGATGCATCAGTTCGGGCAGTTTCTTCAGCACTCTGCGCCGCAGGTACGACATGCCGAACAGCAGCGCGATGTAAACGCCAGTGGCGAGCAACGCGGCGACTACAGAGCGCAGGATCAACCGCAGGCTGCGCGCCTCCCGGGTTTCGGCCACGACCTGGCGCAGCCTGCCGGCCGCGGCTTCGGCGGCCTGCTGTACCGAGTCGTATTCGGTCTCGTCGAAATCATTGGGCGAAACGATAAAGGCACGCCGGCTTCCCAGCAGCACCATGTAGCTTTTCATGATCGGGTCGATGGTGACATTGAGGTCGTCGGCGTCGTCCAGCGCCTCACCGATCACCGTTTTCGCCCGTTTGACCCGCGAGGCCGGGGCTTCACCGAGGATGGTCGCGCGAAACACCATGATGCTGCGGTTGGCCACTTTCAATTCAACGGGAGCATCAACCACTTTCGGTGCATCCTCGGCCCACAGTTGCACCGACCCAAACATCCCGAAAACAGTAAACATTACAGCGAGCAGCCTGCTCCGCATGTGTCGGATCCTTACGTCACGAAATTCAGATCGAGGGTACGTATCGCAGCGTAGTTCACCGATGAACGGTTGTCAGATTAGAGCTACAGGCAGTTTCCCCATGGGTCTATTTCCTTGAAACAGTGCCCCGGCACCAGCCCATGAAAGTGGCTCAAGCAGCAGAAAGCGCGTAATTAACCGGATTCAGAAAACACTTAAGCCCCCTGTGGGAGCGAGCCTGCTCGCGATAGCGGTGGATCAGGCACGGGGATGTCGAATGTGCCGCCGCCTTCGCGAGCAGGCTCGCTCCCACAGGTTGAGATCTGGTCAGGCGGTCAGTGCCCGGTTCAAGGTCAGTTCAAGGTCAGTTCAAGGGTTGACCTGATAACCCTTGCCCTGCAAACAGCTGGTGTAAGCCGTCGTGGTGTTCGCCTGCGTAGTATTCGATTGCTCCCGGCGCTCCTGACGCTGGCGCGAACCACCGACGACCATACCGGCCGCGGCGGTTTCCTTGGCGCGGTCCTGGCGGACGTTCTGTTTCACGTCACTGTCGACACGATCATCAAACGCTTCGTGCTGATTACTGCGCACACCAGACGCCACGGCGCCGGCAGCAGCCCCCGCTGCCGCCCCTTTGACCCGCCCGCCCGATGGCGTCGAAGACGTCGATGCCGCCTGACTGTTGGCGATGCTCTGGCATTCGGACATATCCGCCTGCGTTTGTTGCGAACTTTGCCCTTTCATCGGCACCACCGATTGCGCCCATAGCGGGGCACTCAAAACCGACAAGGCGAGACACAGACTGATGGGTGACAATTTTTTCATGATGACCTCCGGATGAACCTGGTTCACTCCCAACAGGAGTTTAGATCAGCCCCCGTCAGCCACCCGGTTACTGACCGGCGGTGGGCTCGATCTCCATCACCAGTCGGTCGTCGACCCAACGCACCGGCACGGCCTCCAGTTGCGCGCCTTTACACGGGCCGTCGATGCAGTGCCCGTCGTCATAACGAAACATCGCGCTGTGATGGGCGCACATCAGGACCTTGCCGCGATAAGTGCAGAACTGCTGCGGATTGAAGTCCAGCGGCACCGAGAAATGCGGGCAGCGGTTGACGTACACCCACACCTGTTCGCCCTGACGCACCGCCACCAGCCCCGCAGGATGCAATTGCTGGTGCTGCGGCAGCCCCAACGCCCCGCCGTCGGCGATGTCGTCGAGTCGGCACAAAGTAATGGCGGTCATGGAAAACCGCGCAGCTCAGGGTTGCCCAGGCTCCAGTGCCAGGGGCGAATCTGCATGCTGGCGAACAGGCCCGCCTGCACGTAAGGATCATCCTGCATGAACGCTTCCACCTCCGGCAGGCTGCCCGCCTCGATGACCAGCAACGTGCCAGTCATTGCCGCGCCGGCATCGTCAAGGATCGGGCCGCCGAGGCGCACAACGACCCGATGGTCCCCGGTGACACGCAAATGCGCCTGGTGACTGGGCCGCAGACGCTGGCGCAGCGCCTGACTGTCCGAATGATCAGTGGCAAATACCGCAAAGAACTGGCCCATGATTCACGCGGACTCCATGACAAACTCATAACAGGCACGCTTGAACGGCACCTCCATGCCTAGCCTGGCGGACACATCGTCGTGGGTGTTCAGGTCTTCATAGATCACCTGCAACGACTGTTTCACCCCGAACACGGCGTCGGACGCCAGGTACGGATCATCGTGATTGAACAGGTGCGTCACCAGTTTGCGATAGCCCGGTACATCAATCATGAAATGCAGGTGCGCGGGCCGCCACGCATGGCGGTTGGCAGCGTCGAGCATGCGCCCCACCGGGCCATCGGTCGGTATCGGATAAGCCACCGGCACAATGCTGCGAATCGCGAAGCAGCCATCGGCGTCGGTGCGATAGCGCCCGCGCAAGTTGCCGAACGGTTGTTCGGTGTCCTGGCCGGAATACATGCCGTTTTCGGCGGTCTGCCAGACGTCCAGCACCGCACCGGCCAGTGCATTGCCGTGAGTATCGACCACGCGTCCGCGCACCAGCGCCGTTTCGCCCGGCGTGAAGGCCATGTTTTCACCAAATTCGCGATCCGGCATGCCATCGATATAAAACGGCCCGAACACCGTGGTCTCGGTTGCCGTCGCGCTGTGCCGGTGATTGATCGCATCGACCAGCATCGAAACGCCCAGGGTGTCCGACAGCAGAATGAATTCCTGGCGCACCAGGCCATCGCATTTGTGCCCGGTGTCGGTCAGGAAACCAATGCCTTCGAACCATTCCTGTTCGGTTAATTCGACCTCGCTGACAAACGCATGCAGGTGGCGCACCAGGCTTTGCATGATCTGTCTGTAACGCGCGTTGGGCGCATCGTTGAAGCTGTTCACTGCCTGTTGGGAGATCAGTGACTCCATGGCTTTGTCTTGATCGGTCATTGTTGTTATTCCGACGAGGATAAGAGTGGCTGGCAGATCAGGCTGGGGCCTGACCTTTCAGGGCACGGTTCAACAACGCCTCAATCGGGCCTTGTTCAAATGGCCGCGGGTTGTAGTAAGGGCTGGCGCAGGCGATTTGTGCGGCTTCGGCCGGGCCGCTTGCCGGGAAGCCGATGTCTGCCAGGGCCAGTGGAATGCCCAGCTTCTGGTTCAGTGCGTACAGCAAGGCACCGACCTCACTCGCCTCGCTCCCACCCAATGCCCGTGCAGCCCGCTGCAATGGCCCCGCTGCCGCTTCGCAGTTGTAATGCGCGGCGTGGGGCAAGACGATAGCGTGCGCCTGGGCATGGGGCAGATTGAACGTGCCGCCCAGGGTGTGGCAGAGCTTGTGGTGCAAGGCCATGCCGACCGAGCCCAGGCAAATGCCCGCCAGCCACGCTCCATACAACGCCTGGCTGCGCGCCTCGGGGTCATCGGGATTGCTGACCACGCCCGGCAAGGCCTGCGCCAGGGAGCGAATCGACTCCTCGGCCATGAAGCCGATGATCGGGTTGGCGTCCTCGGCGTACAGCGCCTCGACCGCGTGGGCCATGGCGTTCATGCCCGAACAGGCGGATATCTGCGATGGCAGGGTCAGGGTCAATTGCGGGTCGTAGATCACGGTCTTGGGCAAGACCTTGGGATCTCGCCCGGTTTTCTTCAGGCGGTTTTCGGTCAGCCCGTAGATCGGCGTCATCTCGGAACCGGCGTAGGTGGTCGGAACCGCCACGATGGGCAGGCCGGAATCCATCGCAATCGCCTTGCCCAGGCCGATGGTCGAGCCACCGCCGATGGCCACGCAGCAATCGGCGTCCAGCCGCGCCGCCTCAATGCGCGCCGCTTGCGCCACCTCCAGCGGAACGTGCATCACGGCCTTTGGATAGACGCCGGCGGCACGATCACCGAGCAATGCGGCGACCTGTTCGCCGAGCCCATGCTGTTCCGGCGTGGTGAGGATCAGCGCGCGCCGGGCACCCAGTCGTTCAATTTCCTCGGCCAGTGCCGAAAGCTTGCCCCAGCCGAACACCACACGGGTCGGCAGGCTTTGGTAAACAAAAGGATTCATGGCTGGCCTCAGCGCTTGTAGTACGGAGGAATGTTGGCGTCGACATTGACCCATACCGACCGGGCTTCGGTGTAATCGTGGATCGCTTCAAAACCCATTTCCCGACCGTAACCGGATTGCCCGACACCGCCAAACGGACTGCCCGGGTTGACCCGTTTGTAGCAGTTGATCCAGCACATGCCGGCGTGAATCGCGTCGGCCATTTTGTGTGCGCGGCTGATGTTCTGCGTCCACAGGCCGCTGCCCAGTCCGTATTCGGAGTCGTTGGCGATGGCCAGGGCTTCTTCGTCGGTGCCAAAGCGCACCACAGTCACGAACGGGCCGAAGACTTCTTCCTGGCAAACGCGGTCACCGGGCTTGGCTTCGACAATCGTTGGTTCGACATAAAAACCATTGGCCAGGGCTTTATCGTCCGGTGCCTTGCCGCCGGCGAGAATCTTGCCGCCCTGCTCGATGGCAATGTCGATGTAAGCCATGACGCGGTCGCGGTGCAGCGCCGAAGTCAGCGGGCCCATTTCGGTTTGCGGGTCCAGCGGGTCGCCCAGGCGAATGGATTTGGCCAACGCAATGAAACGCTCAAGGAATTGATCAGCGATATCTTTGTGCAGGATCAGCCGCGAACCGGCAATGCAGGCCTGGCCCTGGTTGTGAAAGATCGCCCAGGCCGCGCCGTTGACCGCCGCGTCCAGGTTGGCGTCTTCGAACACGATATTCGCGCCCTTCCCGCCCAATTCCAGCTGGATGCGCTTGAGGTTGCTTTGGGAGGCTTCGACGATCCGGCGCCCGGTGGCGGTCGAACCGGTAAAGGCAATCTTGCCCACATCGAGGTGTTCGGCCAGCGCTTGCCCGGCGGTGTGCCCGTACCCCGGCACCACGTTGACCACGCCTTTGGGGAAGCCGACTTCGGTCATCAGCTCGACGATGCGCAAGGTCGACAACGGGGTGATTTCCGAAGGCTTGATCACGATGGTGTTGCCCGCTGCCAGCGCCGGGCCCATTTTCCAGCTGGTGAACATCAGCGGGAAGTTCCACGGCACGATCTGCCCCACCACGCCAATCGGCTTGCGTTGCACGTAGTTGAGAAACCCGGCTTCGACCGGAATCACCGAACCTTCGATCTTGTCGGCCATGCCGCCGAAATAACGGAAGCACGCCGCCGTACGCGGCACGTCGAGGCCACGGGAATCGCGGATCGGGTGTCCGGTATTGAGGGATTCGAGCTGCGCCAGTTCTTCGCCGCACTCTTCGATCTTGTCCGCCAGTTTGAGCAACAGACGTCCGCGTTCGGCGGCGCCCAAAGCAGACCAGGCAGGGAACGCACGTTTGGCGGCGGCAACGGCCAGGTCGATGTCAGCGGCTTCGGCGGCAGCGATGCGGGTGATCAAATTACCGTCGTGGGGCGATACCACGTCAATGGTGCCGCCAGCGACCGCGTCCACGAAACGGCCATCGATATAGAGCTGATTTTGCATAATGGTTTCCTCGCACCGCGCGGCTGGCGCAGTGTTTGACGAAGTGATTCTTGAGCGCTTTGCCCGGCGCGAGACCGGGCCGGACACGAAGTCCTAGAACTCGATCGGATACGGCTTGAGCTCGCCGCTTTCGTAGCGTTGCGGCAGGTTCGGCGTGGCGTTTTCCCAGACCATCAGCATCGAGCGCTTGGTCGAGTAGCCCTGGTGACGGATGTCGGCGGGCATGGCGCAGATGTCGCCGGCACGCATGGTGATGCGCGCACGGGGATTGCCATCGTCCTTGTCGCCGACGTCCCAGATGATCTCGTCGGACATTTGCAAGAACCACTCGATACGGTCGTTGCCGTGGAACACCGGCAGGATGAATTCCTCGGTGGTCGGGCAGAACAGGCTGGCCTTGCACACCGAGGTCACCGACGGGTTCCAGGTCACGTCGGAGCGCGACAGGTACTTGAACAGGTTGAAGGCATGCAGTTCGCCTTCAAAGCCTTCGGCGGCATGGACCTCCGGTTCATCCTGCGGCACGTCGATGAACTGGCGGTTGACCGGCAGGTCGTCACGCAGCGGCGAGTCATCCTTCAGGCCCGGCATGCGTTTGGTGGCGATGCGGGAGCGCTCGATGGCCTGGATGTTGTTGCCGCTCTTGCGACCGAATGCGCTGCCGGTTTCTTCCGGGGCGGCGAAGGGGTCGAAGGTGGCGTTGGTCCAGTCCCGCAGGATCGCCTTGAAGGTGGCCATGATCAGCGGCGTTTCGAAGTTTTCGGTGTAGTTGACCCCGGCCGCCTTCAGCGTGCCGTTGAAGGTGCCAGCGTACAGATCGACCTTGCCGTAGTAGTTGCGGGTGCCGATGACGTGGTCAAAGTTGACCCAGCCATAGAAAAAGCCCCAGGCCACGTCGCGCATCATGGCGCGCAGGAAAGCGTCGACCGGAATCAGGTGCGAGCGGGTCTGGCCCTTGGCCGGCCAGGTGATGCGGGCGAAATACTCGTCGCGCGACAGTTCGAAGGCGCCGAGTTTGAATGAGCAGTAGCCAGTGACGGCGTGGGGGGCGCTGGCCTGGACTTCATCGTCGGCAAAATGCGCGGAGTCGGCAGCGGTTTCAAGCATGGCCATGGCGGGATTCCTCTTGTTCTTTTGGATTGGGCGGTCAGATACGGCAGATCACTTGAAGCAGATGTCTGCCCATTTCTCGACCGACAACGGGCCTTTGATGGTCTGCTGCAGAATCACGCCCGGGCGGCTGGCTTCAAAGCGATAGGCGGTGCCGAGCGGCAACAGGCACTGATGACCGCGCTTGAGCAACACGTAGCCCATCGGTTTGCCCGCCGGCATTTCACCGGCCAGGTGCGTGCCCTCGCCGGCTTGCAACGGCGCATCGAGCTTGAGGAAGTCCACCCGCACTTCACCGTCCATGACGATGGCGAACTCGTCGTGCGCGGCGGTGTACCAGGGCGACTGGCCTTCGGCGCGCAGGGTTTCGACGACGTAGCCGAGGTTGAAACCGACCACGACCTTTTCATAAGGGCCAGAAAGATCGGCCACTTCGAAAATGTTGGAAAAGGCGTAGTGACTGGCCTGGCCGCTGATGATTTCAACCGACCCTTTGGTGTAGTTGTCCAGCGAGCCGAAGACCGTTTCGATTGCAGCGCTACTCATGGTTTTCACCGTTTTGTTGTTGTAGTAACAGTGAGCCAACAGTACGTCGCACCCGCTCTGCGAACAATTAGAGGACCGGCGACAACAGTGTTTGCGAAACGCAAACACTGAAGCCAGCGCAATACTTGTGGGAGCGGGCTTGCTCGCGAAGAGGACCTGTCAGTTGAGCCAATTGGCGACTGACACACCGCCTTCGCGAGCAAGCCCGCTCCCACAGGGTTCGCGTATTGGCTCAACGGACCCAGCCACGCTCCAGCAGGGGCTTGTCCCAGCATGGCTCTTCGCCGAAGTTGTCCACCAGAAAGTCGATCAACGTACGCACTTTCAAGGCCCGGCGCTGGGTGGCGGGATACACCGCCGAAAAGTTGAAAGAGGACAACCCGTACTCCGGCAGCACCGGAATCAACCGGCCGCTGAGCAAGTCATCGCTGGCCACCAGGGTCGGCAGGCAGACAATGCACACACCGGTCTGTGCGTAATCGCGCAGCAAATGCACGGAGTTGGAACGCACCTGGCCCGGCAGGCTCAGCTCCACTTGCTCGTCGTCACGGCTGAAGATCCAGCGGTTGCGCGACGGATAGCCTTCATACAAGGCGATCTTGTGTTGCAACAGTTCCTGGGGATGGGTGGGCACGCCAAACTCGTCGGCGTAATCAGGCGACATGCAGAACAATCGGCGCACGCTGAACAGCTTGCGCTCGATCAGGGTTTCGGCCATCGGCGGGAACATCTGGAACGCCACATCGAAACCTTCTTCGATGGGGTCCACCACCCGGTCATTGACGATCACGTCCACTTCGATGTCCGGGTACAAGCGCGTGAACTCGGCCAGCATTCGGCCGAAGTGACCGATGGCGAAGCCCGGCAGCATCTGCACGCGCAGCTTGCCGGTGGGTTTGGCCCGCAGTTCACGCATGTGTTCGGTCAGCGAATTGAAACCCGCGACCATGTCCGCACATTCCTTGTAGTAGGTCTCGCCTACTTCGGAGAGCCGCACATGGCGGGTGCTGCGATGGAACAACGGCGCATTGATGAACTGTTCCAGCTGCTGAATGCGGTGGGTGATCACCGAACGAGTCACCCCCAGTTGCTGGGCCGCCTTGGCGAAGTTACCGGTTTCGGCCACCCGCACAAAGGCTTCGACACTGAGTAAACGATCCATGGGCAGGTTCTCTGGATGCTTTTGTTCTTATAGGAACAGCGAGGTTAGCCTGTCGGCACCTCGCACTCCAGATCCCGGGCGAAAACCTGCCTGTAGGAGCGAGCTTGCTCCGGGCGGCGTTCCGACGATGGACCTGAGAACACCGCGGGGTGTCAGGTACCCAGCGTTTTCGTTAACGTCCATCGCGAGCGAGCTCGCTCCTACAGGTCATGGCCGGGGCGCAGCGGACAACCGCCGCTGCATCGGGAAAACCTGCCAGCCCAGGCGTTCGCTGATCAGTCCCCACACCCCTTGCGGAGCCTTGAGCATCATCACCACCGCGACCACGCCAAGAATGATCATGTACACCGCGCCGTACTGCGCCAGGCAGCCGCGCAACACGAAGTAAATCAGCGTGCCAATCAACGGTCCTTCGAGGGTGCCGATGCCGCCGATGATCACGATAAAGATCACCACCGCCGTCCAGTCCTGCAGGTTGAACGCGGCGTCCGGGGATATGCGCAGTTTTTGCAGGAAGATCAGCGCCCCGACCACCCCCGTGCAACCGGCGGCCAGTACGTAGACCATCAATTTAGTGCGGAACGTATCGACACCGAGGCTGCCGGACGCCGGTTCAGAATCACGAATCGATGCCAGTGCCAGGCCCTGACGCGAGCGCAGCAGAAAAAACACCACTGCCACGGTGGCAATGGCGATGGCCAGTGCGGTGAAATAGATCAGCGTTTCGCGCCCGTCCCGGTCATTGCCGATCTGCCGCACAATCGCCGCCGGCAGGCTTTGCCCGGAACCGCCACCCAGGCTGCTCATCTGCGCCAGGCCCAAACGGAAGACCTCCGCCACCACCCAGGTACCGATGGCGAAATAGGCGCCACGCAGACGAAACACGATCAGCGCCGTGGGAATCGCCAGCAATGCCACCAACACGCCAGAGAGCAATACCGCGACCAAGGGCGGCACTCCGAATTGGCTCGCCAGCATGAACAGCAGATAGCCGCCCAGACCGACGAAGGCCTGCTGCCCTACCGAGACCATGCCGGCGTAGCCCGCCAGCAAGTTCCACATTTGCGCCAACGCCAGGTAATAGGCGAACTCCACCACCAGGCGCAGGCTCGCCCGGTCGGCCCACAAGGGTGCACTGAGCAGGATCAATACGCACAGGCCCAGCAACGAAAGGCCGATGGTGCTGCTGGTGGTCGTGCGTTGTACGCGAAACCTAAGCGCTGGGTTGTTCAAGGCATTCATCAGTCGACACTCCGGGGAAACAGGCCACGCGGGCGCAGGACCAGGATCAGCAGGAACACAAGATGACCGGCGAGGATTTGCCAGCCGGGATCGATTTTTGCCCCCAGGGATTGCGCAACGCCGAGAATCACCCCGCCGGCCAACGTGCCCCACAGGCTGCCCAAACCACCGATGATCACCGCTTCGAAACCGTACAACAGCCGCGCCGGTCCCACGGTGGGGTCGAAGCTGGTGCGAATCGCCAGAAACACCCCGGCAATCGACACCACGGCCATCGCCAGCGCCATGGCCAGGCCGAAGATGTGCGCATTGTTGACCCCCATCAGCCGTGCGGTGTGCTGGTCATCGGAGGTGGCGCGAAACGCCCGGCCCAACGATGTCTTGTAGAACAGCAATTGCAGGCCGCCGATGATCAGCAGCGCACTGCAGAACACGATCAGCGGCATCACGCCGACGCTCAGGCTGCCAATGCCGACGCTGGCTACCTCAAGATCACCCTGAGCGAGTTTCTGGCTGTCGGCACTGAAGAATTCCAGCAGCACGTTCTGCACGATGATCGACAGACCGAAGGTCACCAGCAATGGCGGCAGGATGTCCTGGCCCAACGTCCGGTTGAGCAACAGCCGTTGCAACAGGTAGCCGAAACAGAACATCAGCGGCACCACGATCAGCAAGCTCGCCAACGGGCTGAACCCCAGGTGATTGACCACCAGCAGCGCCATGTACGACGCCAGAACGATGAAGTCGCCGTGGGCGATATTGACCAGGCGCATGATGCCGAACATCAACGACAACCCCACCGCGAACATCGCGTACAGGCCGCCGAGCAACATGCCTTGAAGCAAAGTATTGAGCCATTCCATCACTAGATCCCGAAATACGCGGCTTTGATTTGTGCTTTGTCCGCATCCCCAGGCTGACCGGTCAGGTACACGCGCCCTTCCTGGAAGCAGTAGAAGCGGTCACACACACTCAGTGCCTGATTGATGTCTTGCTCGACGAGAATCACCGTGGTGCCGTCGGCCTTGATCGAGGGCAGCGCAGCGTAGATGTCCTTGATCGTCGTCGGCGCCAGGCCCAGGCTGATTTCGTCGCACAACAGCAGATGCGGGTTGGCCATCAGGCCCCGGCCAATCGCTACCATTTGCTGTTGGCCGCCGGACAGCGCGGTGCCGGGACGCTTGCGCAGTTTTTCCAGCACCGGGAATAGCTGATAGATGCGTTTCAACGTCCACGGTCCCGGGCGTTTGCTGTAGGCACCGATCAACAGGTTTTCTTCGACCGTCAGCGAGGGGAACAGCTTGCGGCCTTCCGGCACCAGCGCGATGCCCCGCTCCAACACCTGATTGGCCGCCAGGTCACCGATGGCCTGGCCTTTGAAGTGGATGGCGCCGGGCTGGTTCTTGATCAGCCCGGCCAACGAGCGCAGGAACGTCGACTTGCCCGCGCCGTTGGAACCGATGATCGCCACGGTTTCACCGGCATCAAGGGTCAGGCTGATGTCGAACAACGCTTGAAAGTCGCCGTAACCGGCACAGAGTTTTTCAATGGTCAGCATGCGTCAGCTCCCGATTCCCATGTAGATGTCCTGGACCCGAGGGTCGGCCATGACACTGCGCGGCTCGCCTTCGGCCAGTTTGGCGCCGAAGTTGATCACCGTCAGGCGACTGACCACCGCCAGCAAGGCATGCACGATGTGCTCGATCCAGATGATGGCGACACCGGACTTATGGATGCCCTGAATGGTTTCCACCAGTGCCAGGCATTCCGGTTCGGTCAGGCCACCGGCAATTTCGTCGAGTAGCAACAGGCGCGGCCGGGTCGACAAGGCCCGGGCCATTTCCAGGCGTTTGCGGTCGAGCAAGGTCAGTGAGCCGGCCAGCACGTTGGCCTTGCGCATCAAGCCGGTGAGCTCCAATGTTTGCGCACACCACTGACTGGCTTCCTTGTCCCGCAACCGCGCACCAAAGGTCGCGCCCACCAGCAGGTTCTCGAACACGGTCATTTTCACGAACGGGTGCGGGATCTGGTGGGAACGGCCGATGCCTTGCTGGCAGCGCTTGAACACCGGTTCTCGGGTGACGTTGCGGCCCTCGAAATGAATCGTGCCTTTGTCCGCCGCGACGCCACCGGCGATCAGGTTGAACAGCGTGCTTTTACCTGCACCGTTGGGCCCGATGATGCCCAGGGCCTCGCCCGGTTGCAGGGTCAAGTCGATTGCGTCCGTGACCTTCACCTGGCCGTAGCTTTTGTGCACATCGCTCATTTGTAGAAGTGGTTGTTGCATGGTGCACCCGTGTCCTGTTGCGCGATCAATACGTAATGGCCTGCATCTCGCCACCCAACGGAATCGCTGGTGCGGTGGCATTGCTGGTCACGATCAGGTCGTATTTGTTGTCCTTGCCCAGGCGCCACTGGCCGCTGACCAGAGGCGTCTTGGCGACGTTTTTCACCGGTCCGCCATTCCAGTTGATCGGGCCGACCACGGTGTTGAGGTTGGTCTTGAGCAAGGCATCGCGGACTGCTTGGGCGTTGCCGATTTCTTCGGTGCGCTTGAGGATGTCCACGGCCAGTTCGAACAGGGCATGCACGAACCCCAACGGTTGCGTCCACTGCTTGCCGGTCGCCTGGGTAAAACCCTGGGCCAGTTGCCCGGCGCTGGCGCCGGTCAATGACGAGCTGAACGGATGCGTCGGGCTCCACCAGATTTCGGTCGACAGGTTGTTGCCGGCCTTGCCCAGTGCCTCGACTGCCGTCGGGAACAACAATGCCTTGCCCACCGACACGGCTTTCGGGTTGAAGCCTTGCTGCCGGGCCTGGGTCCAGAACGTGCTCAGGTCCGGCGGGATGACCACGCCGGTCACGATCTCGACGTCGGCTTTTTTGAACGCGGCAATCTGCGCGGAAAAATCGTCGGTCAGGCTCTGAAAGCGGCCAGGGTCGACCAGTTGAAAGCCCTTTTGCGCCAGTACCGGCGGGAAACCGAGCTTCTGGTCGCCCCACGCATTGCCGTCGCCGTCATTGGGAAAGAGCCCACCGACGATTTTGTTGGACGGCATCGCCCCCCACATGGCGCTGTAGGTACCGATCACATCTTCCAGGCCCCAGAAAAAGTGGTAAGTCCACTCAAAGCCCTGCTCCGGCTTGCCGCCACGGGTAAAGAACCACGGCTGCCACGGCGCCACCGTGGAGATGCACGGAATTTCGTTGATTTCGCATTGGTCGGACACCGGGTTAGTGGTTTCCGGGGTCGACGACACCAGCATCAGATCGACCTGGTCCGAGAGAATCAGCTCGCTCGCCACTTCCGCCGCGCGGTTGGGGTTGGACTGGCTGTCCTTGACGATAACCTCCAGGCGGTAAACCTTGCCGGCCACGGTGATCGAGTTCTTCAAGACTTGCCTGAGCGACTCGATGATGTAGTTGTCGGCTGCCGCAAAGGGCGCCAGCGGCCCGGTCTGCGGGCTGACATAACCGAGCTTGATCACCCGCTCGCTGCCAATGGCAAAGTTGAACGGCAGGCTGGCCAGTGCCACGCCACCGGCAGCAACGCCGGTACTGCGCAGGAAATCACGGCGGGAGAAGTCGCGGCCAAACAGGTTTTTATCGTTATTGTCTGTCATGTAAGTACTCCAAAAGCCTGGACGAACAGGGTCGCCACGTGTGGCCGGGCCATCACGCAGGGTCAGGGGTAAACCGGAGAAATCCGTTTAGAAGAAGAAACTGACGTCGAAAGACGCAACCACTTGCGAATCCTTTTCGCCGTCGGCATAGGCATCGCGGCCGGGGCCTGAGTGGATGTCGTAGCGCAGTTCCGGGCGCAGGCGCACGTTGGGTGTCGGCGTCCAGGCCAGGTTGGTGGTCACACCGTAGAAACTGCCCCAGGTCGGATCGGGAATGCCGGTGTGCGGGTCGATATTGGCCATCATCACGTGGACCGGGGCGTCGGTGTAGAACCACTCGGCGCGACTGTTCCACATCAGGTTTTCGCTGAGCTTGTGGTACCAGTTCACGTCCGTGCCATACCAGGTGGCGTCGTTTTTGTTGGCAAACCCGGCGAAAGCGCCCTGCTCCTGCTTGCCGTAATTCAACTCCAGCGCCACGCGGTTGTTCGGATCGATGACCTGCGAAAGCGTCAGGTAAGACGCCAGGCGCTTGTAGTCGTCATCCTTGGTGCCCGCCGGCAGCGGCGAGCCACAACTGCATTCGGCGAAACTGTCGCCAGCGCCATTGCCGTAGATGTTTTCCCAGTCGATCCAGGTGCCGAAGTCCGCCGAGCGCCAGCGTACGTTGGCGATCACGTCCGGCGAGTGATTGGGATCTTGCAGGTTGTTCCAGCCCTGGACCACCCCCAGTTCGAAGCCGAGCATGCTTTCGCCAGGCGCCGAAGGCAGTTTGAACGAGTACAGTGCACCGGCATGTTTGGCCGGGCCGTGCATGAATGAATAGGTGTGCGAGTAGAAGTCAGTCGGCGCCGGGGATGGCAAGGCAAAGCCGATTTCGTTTTCCAGCGGCGTGTGGAATATCCCGACCATCAACTCCGAGCCGCCGAGCACGGGGAAGTAGAAGTTGACGTAAGCCTGGGCGACGGTGAACGCCGGATCTTCAGGCTTGTTGTCGCGGTTGACGCTCAGGTCTTCGTCCCAGCCGTAGGTCTTGAAGAAGCGTGCGTCCTTGCCGTACAGCGCCGTGACGTTGAAACCCCAGTCAGCTTCCTGCGGCATCGCGCCGGGAAACGGTCCCACGCGGCCGATCACATTGCTCTTGGGTTTCTTTTCCACGGCCAGGGCGAACTGGTTGAGGTTCACACCTTCGTCGGTATTGAAGAAGCTTTGCTTGCTGACGTCATCCGTGCCGTTGTTGTTATAGATCACACCGGCCTGAGCCCAGCCGTAGACCTTGATCCCGTGTTCGCGCTCTAGGCTGTCGCCGAACACACTGCGCACCAGCGAGCCCATCGGATCGTCTGCTGCCAGAGCCATAGAGGGAAACAAAACCTCGGCACCCAGAACGGGCGCGACCAGGGTTGCTGCGCAAACCCATGCACGAATACTCATACCTGCCTTCCTTATTTTTATTAGGCGCCAATCCCCCGAAGGGGCATGAGGCCGAAAGCAAGGTATGACGTCTTGATGAGCCCTGGCCCGGGCTCCACTCGATCGTTGGCGGATCGTGGTGTTCGGCGTAATGGAGGCTACAAGTCCACCACTGCACCAACAATTCCATTCTCGGCGACATCAGTGTTTGCGTATTCAGAACAATGCTGGGAGATAGCTGAACCTGTGGCAGCGCCGATCATTGTGGGAGCGAGCTTGCTCGCGATAGCGGTGTATCAGTCAGCAGAGATGTTGAATGTGAAGCCATCATCGCGAGCAAGCTCGCTCCCACAGGGATTTGTGTGGGTAATCGGGCATCTGCGGCAGCGCCGACCATTGTGGGAGCGAGCTTGCTCGCGATAGCGGTGTATCAGTCAGCAGAGATGTTGAATGTGAAGCCATCATCGCGAGCAAGCCCGCTCCCACAGGGATTTGTGTGGGTACTCGGGCATCTGCGGCAGCGCCGACCATTGTGGGAGCGAGCTTGCTCGCGATAGCGGTGTATCAGTCAGCAGAGATGTTGAATGTGAAGCCATCATCGCGAGCAAGCCCGCTCCCACAGGGATTTGTGTGGGTACTCGGGCATCTGCGGCAGCGCCGACCATTGTGGGAGCGAGCTTGCTCGCGATAGCGGTGTATCAGTCAGCAGAGATGTTGAATGTGAAGCCATCATCGCGAGCAAGCCCGCTCCCACAGGGATTTGTGTGGGTACTCGGGCATCTGCGACAACGCCGATCACTGTGGGAGCGAGCTTGCTCGCGATGGCGGTATGTCAGTCGCCGTCTGAGTCAACTGACAGATCTCATTCGCGAGCAAGCCCGCTCCCACAGGGGGATGTGGTGTTAATCAGGCATTGGTGGTCAGTGGATACAGCTGCTCATCAAACTGCGACAACTTCGGAAATACCAGTGGTTGGTCGTCGCTCAAGTGCTGCAAACGCTGGCTGTAATCAACCAGAAATTGCTGGCGCGCCTCTTCACTGATGTACGGCACATGCCAGGCCACGAACGGTTCCAGCACATCGAACCCGACGTAAGCCAGGGTGCCACGCAGGATCGGCCGCAACATGTCCTCCAACGGGCCATGGATCGCACCGTCGCCAAACATGTGTTCACGCCCGCCCAGGGTCACGGTCACCAGTGCCTTCTTCCCCGCCAGACCGCCCTGATCGTAGAAGCGCTTGCCGCCATAGCAGATGCCAGACACCAGCACCCGGTCGATCCAGCCCTTGAGCATGGCCGGGGTGGAGAACCAGAAGATCGGGAAGTTGAGGATCAGCAGGTCGGCCCACAGCAGTTTGTCCAGTTCCGCCTGGATGTCCGCGGCCAGCGACTGGCTCTTCACGCCCAGGCGTTGTTCCAGGGCATAGACCAGGTATTCAGGGTTTTCCCGGGAGGAAAAGTCCGCGTCGCTGGCCACGGGGTTCCAGTTCATTTTGTACAGGTCGCTGACCTGCACTTCGTGGCCCTGGGCTTCGAGGGTGGCAACGGCCTGGTCCCGCAGGGCGGCGGTGAAGGATTGCGGCTCCGGGTGAGCGTGGACGATCAGTACTTTCATGGTGGTTCCTTAGACTTGTTCCAGCGAATCGATTGAAGGTGTGGAGTAGCAACATCGTGGGTGATGAACAGTTTGAATCGCCAACCGTCACACCTGGATCGCCTTCACTTCGACGAACTCGTTCAGTCCCTCCTCACCCCATTCACGACCGTTACCCGACTGTTTGTAGCCACCGAACGGCGCCTGGTAATTGAACGCCGCGCCGTTGAGGAAGCACTGACCGGCGCGCAGCTGCCGCCCCAGGTGCAAGGCGCGCTCGGCACTGCCGGCCCAGACGCCGCTGGACAGGCCGAACGGCGAGTCGTTGGCGATCTGGATCGCTTGCGCCTCATCGGTGTAGGGAATCAGGCACAGCACCGGGCCGAAGATTTCTTCCTGGGCGATGCGCATGCGGTTGTCGACATCGGCGAACAGCGTCGGGCTGACATAGAAGCCGCGTTCGAAGGTCGACGGCGTGTCACCGCCGCACAGCAGCCGTGCGCCTTCCTGTTGGCCAACCTTGATGTAGTCGAGCACGGTGCGTTTTTGCCCGGCCGAACACATCGGGCCGAGGAAGCTTTGTGGGTCGAGGGGATCGCCCATGCGCAGGCTCAGGGTTTCCGCCAGCGCCAGTTCCACGGCCTCGGCGTAACGGCTGGCCGGCAGCAGCATGCGGGTCAGCGCGGTGCAGGTCTGGCCGGAGTTGATCATCACGTCCTGCACGCCGTAGCGCACAGCCGCTGCCAGGTCGGCATCTTCGGCGATCAGCAACGGCGACTTGCCGCCCAGTTCCAGGCACACCCGCTTGACCGAAGGCGCCGCCGCTTGGGCGACACGAACGCCAGCGCCGGTGGAACCGGTAAACGACACCATGTCCACGTCCGGGTGTTTGGCCAGCGCTTCGCCGACTTTCGACCCTGGCCCGCTGACCAGGTTGAACACACCGGCCGGCAGGCCGATGTCCTCGATCATTTGCGCCAGCAGGAAGGCATGCAGCGGGGTTTCCTGGCTCGGCTTGACCACCACCGTGCAACCGGCGGCCAACGCTGGAGCGAGTTTGCCGATCAACTGGTGCAGCGGGTAATTCCACGGGTTGATGAACGCGCAGACACCCACGGCCTCGCGGATCACCAGCGAGTTGCCGACTTCGCGCACTTCGTCCATGAGATGAGCCAGTTCGACGTACTGCTCAAGGCCAGTGATCGGCCCGTCGACCTGCACCGAACGGCACCATTGCACCGGCATGCCCAGTTCAGTGGTGATGACCGCGGCCATCTCATCGGCACGATTGCGCAGTTGATCGGCCAGGGCGCGGATGTAACCGGCACGCACGCTGGACGGTGTACGCGACCATGCGTCGAACGCCCGGCGTGCAGCCGCCACGGCGTTTTCGACATCGAGTTCATCACCCAGTGGAACGCTGCCGCACACTTCTTCGGTGGCCGGGTTGATCACCTCGGCGATGCCCTGCCCCGACGGAGTTTGCCAGCGACCATCAATAAACAGTGTCTTGTGATTAAGCATGAACCTGGGCCTCCATCAATTCTTGAGCACAACGGGCAATGCGCTGGCAGGCATCGCGCAGCGGTTCGGCGCCGACCACCAGGCCGAGGCGAATATGCCCCGCCGCGCTCGGACCAAAGGCCTCGCCCGCCAGGACCGACACGCCGTGGCGATCCAGCAGACGGTCGGCAAACGCCTGGGCGCTGAGCCCGGTCTGGCGGATATCGAGCATCACGAACATCCCGCCATCGGGTTTCAACGCCCGCACGCCGGGGCAATCGGCCAGGCTGTCGCACACCAGATCACGACGCTGGCGATAGGCTTCGCGCATGGCTTCGAGTTCCGGCAAGTTGCTTTCCAGGGCCACCACGGCAGCGTCCTGAATGAAATCCGGCGAGCCGTAGAGCATGCACAACGCGAGGTTTTCCAGGTGCGCGGCCAGGGATGGCGGCGCCACCACCCAGCCGACGCGCCAGCCGGTCATGGCGTGGGATTTCGACAGGCTGTTGAGGGTCGCGGTGCGCTCGGCCATGCCCGGCAGGCTCGCCGGGCTGACATGTTCGCCTTCGAACAGCAATTCGCTGTAGACCTCATCGGAAATCAGCCACAGGTCGTGGCCGATGCACAACTCAGCCAAGGCAGCCCAGGTGCTGCGCGGCAGACTCGCGCCGGACGGGTTGTGCGGGCTGTTCAGTGCCAGCGCCCGGGTGCGCGGGGTGATGCGCGCGGCGACATCTTCGGGCAACACGCGAAAACCGTTTTCCGAGCGCACCGGCACCGGCACCACCACGGCGCCGCAGGCACCGAACACCGCTTCGTAGGTGACGTACATCGGTTCGGCGACTATCACTTCGTCACCGGGATTGAGCACGCATTGGGCCACGCTGAACAGCGCACATTGCGCCCCGGCCAGCACGGTGACCTGATCGGCCGAAATGGATTGACCGCTGCGTTGTTGATGACGCCTGGCGATGGCTTCACGCAGGGCACGCTTGCCGCGCACCTCGGCATAGTGAGTGTTGCCGCTCAGCAGGCTGTCGATGGCGCCCTGCACGATAGGCTGTGGCGTGTCGAAATCCGGATCGCCCACGGACAACAGCAGAATGTCTTCACCCTGCTCGCGCAGCGCCAGGGCGCGGTAGTGAATGTCCCACGCGGCGGCGCCGTCGCCGGCGATACGTTGAGTCAGATCGGAAAAGCGCATGGCTTCATCCCCTTAAAGTGCAAATCAATGCGCACAGGCATGCTTGAGTTCGATCAAGGTCACGCCGTTACGCTTGAAGCCTTGACGCAGGTCGGTCTGCAACTCGGCCAGGCTTTGCGGCTGAGTCACGGCGCAGCCGAAGGCACGAGCGAGGGCGGCGAAATCCGGATTGCGTGGCAATACGCCGATGGGTTCGATATCCAGGCCGATCATGTCGTCGCGGATTTGCCCCAGCGCGTCGTTGTTCCACAGCAGCACCACCAGCGGGCTGTCCAGTTCTTCAACAGCCGTGGCCAGTTCCTGGGCGGTGTAGAGGAAACCACCGTCGCCCACCAGCACCAGGCCCGGCCGCTGCGGCGCGCCGAACTTGGCGCCGATGCCGGCCGGCAGGCCATAACCCAAGGTGCCGTAGCCGGTCGGGTGCAGCCAGCTGCGAATGGCCAGGCTGTCGAAGGCGTAGTTGCCGGTGTAGGCCAGTTGGGTCATGTCGGTGCTGATGAACGCGTTGTCCGGTAGCTCTGCGGCGATACGGTCGAGAATCGATTGATGGATCGACTGCAACGGGCCATGGCTGGCCTTGACCGACTCACGCAGTGCGGCAACCGAGGCAGTGGCTGCGCCGGCGTCGCGTACGTCGGATGGCAGGCGCTCAAGCACACCGCTGAGGGTTTGTTGTGCATCGCCGTGCAAGGCAACCGCGCACGGATAAAAGTCGTTGAACTTGCGTGGGTCGATGTCGACCCGCAGCAGTTCGCCACTGAGCGGCAGGCGTTCACGCCAGTAGTCGGTATCGGCCATTTCGGTGCCGACCGCGAGCACCACGTCGGCCTCGGCAATCAGGTTCCAGCCCGGCTCTACACACAGGGATGAGCCAGCGTTGAGCGGCGCGTCCGGCGGCAGCAGGCCCTTGCCGGCAACGCTGGTGAACAGCGGCGCAGCGAGCCGGGTGCTGATGTCTTGCAGTTGCGCAACGGCATTCAGCGCACCGCCACCGGCGATGATCATTGGTCGCTTGGCAGCCTTCAGTTTGGCCACGGCTTGATCGATGGCAATGGCGGATGCCGGGCCACGAC
Source organism: Pseudomonas sp. BF-R-19 (assembly GCF_019956445.1). Classification (NCBI taxonomy): domain Bacteria; kingdom Pseudomonadati; phylum Pseudomonadota; class Gammaproteobacteria; order Pseudomonadales; family Pseudomonadaceae; genus Pseudomonas; species Pseudomonas sp. BF-R-19. Next base: position 132,154 of record NZ_JAHBDN010000103.1, on the reverse strand, counting down.
CCGGGCGACGCACCACCTCATTGCTCCAGTCACGGGCAATCGGCGCCGACAAGACGTCCAGCGGCACCGAGATGTGCACCGGGCGCGGGCGCTCGCTGTCGAACACCGCGTAGGCACGGGCAATCAGTTCCGGCAGGTCTTCGGCGGTCAGCGCCACGGCGGAGAACGCGGTGATCGGCGCGGTCATCGCCCGTTGATCCTGACACTCGTGCAGGCTGCCCCAGCCCTTGCCCAGGCTGGCGCTGTGGTTGACGCTGGAAATCACCAGCATCGGAATCGAGTCGGCGTAGGCCTGGCCAATGCCGGTGGCGGCGTTGGTCACGCCGGGACCGGTGATGACGAAGCACACGCCGGGTTTGCCGCTGACCCGGGCATAGCCGTCGGCCATGAAACTGGCGCCTTGTTCATGACGGGTCAAGACGTGGCGGATGCCGCTGCCGGGCAAGCCGCGATACAGCTCCAGGGTGTGTACGCCGGGGATGCCGAACACGGTATCGACGCCGTAGTTGGCCAACAGACGCACCAGGGCCTGGCCACCGGTCAAGGTTTTGCTTTGCATATTCATGTCCTCACTCCTGGCCGAGGCGAATCAACGCATCGACCGCAGTCGTGCCTTGGGCACCGACCAACAATGGGTTCACATCGAGTTCCAGCAGGTGTCCGGCGTTCTCGCAGGCGTAGTCCGCCACCGCGCGGATGGCCGTGACCAAGGCGTCCAGGTCTGCGGACTCGCGACCACGGAAACCTTGCAGCAACGGTGCGCTGCGCAAGCTGAGCAAGGCGTTGCGGATCGCTCCGTCGGTGGTCGGCAGCAACAGGCTGCGACTGTCCTTGAGCAACTCCACCAGAATGCCGCCGGCACCGATCACCAGCGCGAGGCCGAAATCGTTTTCGCGCTTGATGCCGACAATCAGCTCAGCCAGTGGCGGCTTGGCCATGGGTTCGAGTAACAGTTGATCGAAGGCTACGCCCGGGGCGTAAGCGGCAATGCTGCTGCGCATCTTCTCCAGTGCAGCGCTCAATCCCGCGCCGTCCTTGAGGTTCAACGCCACGGCACCAGCCTCGGTCTTGTGTGGCAGTTGGGCGCTGACCGCTTTGAGTACCAGCGGATAGCCCAGGGTTTCGGCGTCCTTCAGGGCCTTGTCCGGGGTGCTCAAAACGCCGTTGGGCGTCGGCAGGCCAAAGGCTTTTAACGCCTGTTTGGAATCCCATTCATTGAGCAAGCGTCCCTCGCCTTCCAGCGCTTGCGGGCACAACGGCACCAGCGCCGATTCGCCCAGCGCCAGCAACGCCTGACGGTTGCGTTGATAACCGGCGATGCGCCCCCACGCGGCCAACCCGTCTTCAACGCCCTGCAGGGCCGCGACGCCTTGGGCGTGCAGACGCTCGCGGGCATGGGCCGGCAGCAGATCGGGAAAGGCCGAGGTGACAAAACCGGTCTTGCCGTGGCGTTGCAGAGCCGCGCAGTACAACTCCAGCAGCAGGTCGCATTCCTTGCGCTCGCCGGTGAACTCCGACGGGTAGTCGAGCACCAGCATGGCAGCGTCGGCTTCGGTGCGTAGCGCGCTGTCGAGCATGCGGTTCAAGGCTACGCCGTCACCCCAGATCGCGGTGGTGAAATCCAGCGGGTTGACCAGGTTGGCGTAGGTCGGCAGCACTTGCGCGAGTTCGCCGACCTGCCCTTGATCGAGTTTCGGCAGGCCCAGCTCGTTACGTTCGGCATAGTCGGCAATCAGCCCGGCGTCGCCACCGGAACAGGCCAGCGCGATCAGGCTGTTGCCCGCCGGCAGGTTGCCGCAGGCGGCGGCCTTGAGGGTTTCGACAAAACTCACCGGGCCACTGACGCGGATCACCCCGAGACGATCGAACAGTGCGTCGTACAGCGCATCGGAGCCGGACAGCGAGCTGGTGTGACTCAAGGCCAGTTCGGCGCCGATCTGTGACACACCGGTTTTCAGGGCGATGATCGGGATGCCCTTCTCCAGCGCCTTGTGCGCGGCGCGGGCAAAACCCGGCACGTTCTTCAAGCCTTCCAGATGCAGGCCGATGGCGGTGACGCGCGGCTCGTCGAGCAACACGTCCATCAGTTCAGCCACGCCCAGTTGCGCCTGATTGCCCACCGAGGCCATGTAGGCCACCGGCAGCGAGCGGTCGCTCATGGACAGGTTGTAGGCGAAGTTGCCGCTCTGGGTCAGCACCGCCACGCCCTTCTCCACCGCTTTGCCGCCATGGGCCACCGGCCACAGCGCGGAGCTGTGCAGGTAGTCGAGCAGGCCGTAGCAGTTGGGGCCGAGCAAGGCCATGTCGCCAGCGGCCTTGAGCAGTTGCTGTTGCAGGGCCTGGCCTTCGACGCCGGTCTCGGCGAAGCCGGAGGCGTAGCAGATCGCCCCGCCCGCGCCGATGGCCGCCAGTTCGGCGACGCAGGTCAGGGTCAGTTCACGGTTGGTGGCGATGAATACCGCATCGGGCCCGCATGGCAGGTCGGCGATGTTGCGTACACACGGCACGCCTTCGAGGCTGTCGTGCTGCGGATTGACCAGCCACATTTGCCCTTGGTAGCCGCCCTCGGCACAGCGCTTGAGGGCGCGCGCCATGCTGCGGCCGCCGACGAACGCCACGTGTTGCGGCGCGAGCATGCGTTTGAGGTTGTCACGAATGGTTTGGGACATGGGAATTCTCCGGGCCGATCAGCGCAGCAGCGGCCGCAGCAGCTCGCGGGAAATGATGTGGCGCTGGATTTCCGAAGTGCCTTCCCAGATCCGTTCGATCCGCGCGTTGCGCCAGATGCGCTCCACCGGACCTTCGTCCATCAGGCCCATGCCGCCGAATATCTGCACCGCTTCATCGGCGGTACGCCCGAGCACTTCACTGGCGAACAGCTTGGCCATGCCGGCCTCGCCATCGGTCATGGTGCCCTGATCCATTTTCCAGGCGGTGTGCAGGGTCAGCAGTTCGGCGGCGCGGATTTGCGTGGCCATGTCGGCCAATTTGAACGACACGCCCTGGTAAGTACCGATCGGCTGGCCGAATTGCTTGCGGTCCGCCGCCCATTGCAAGGACACGTCCAGTGCGCGCTGGGCCTGACCGACGCAGTTGGCCGCGACCATCACGCGCCCGGCGGTCAGCCAGGCGTTGGCCACCTCCCAACCCTTGCCGACTTCGCCCAACACTTTGCTGGCCGGCACGCGGCAGTCGTCGAAGAACATTTCGAAGGTGTGATAACCCCGGTTGCTCACGCACTTGGGTCCACGGCGGATGGTCATGCCCGGGGTGTTGCGGTCGACCAGGAACGAGGTCACGGCGTTGCGCTTTTTACCGTTGTGTTCATAGGTGTCGGTCACGGCGAAGACGATGGCGAAATCGGCATGGCCGGCGTGGCTGATGAAATGCTTGCTGCCGTTGAGAACGAAGTCGTCGCCCTCACGCACGGCGCGGGTCTTGATCGCATTGGCGTCGGAACCGGCGCCCGGTTCGGTCAGGGCGAAGCAGTCGATTTTTTCGCCCTGGATGCTCGGCAACAGGTAGTCGTTGATCTGGTCGCCGGTGCAGGCCATGAGGATTTTCGATGGTCGTGCGACGAACACGTGCAGCGCCCAGGACACCTTGGACAGTTCACGTTCGATCAGCGCCTGGGACAGGTAATCCAGGCCGCCACCACCCACTTCTTCGGGCATGTTGAAGGCGTAGAAACCGGCGGCAATCGCCTTGCCGCGAATCTGTGCCGCCAGTTCCGGGGAGACCTCGTCGGCGCGGTCGACTTGCTCTTCATAGGGCAGCAGTTCCTTCTCGACGAAGCTGCGTACCGAGTCCACCAACATTTCTTGTTCTTGGGTCAGTTGGAAATTCATGCTGCTACCTGTTGTTCGTGTTCTGGGAGATGGAGAGGAATCAACGACCGATGAAGCGTGCCGGGCGTTTTTCCATGGCGGCGCGCAGGGCTTCGTTGCCGTCTTCGCTGCGACCGCAGAGCAAACCGGCGGCGAGCTCGGCTTGCAGTTGTTCCGGCAGGCTGCGTTCTGCACCTTCACGCATGAGTTTTTTGGTCTGGGCGAAGGCAAAGGTCGGGCCGGCGGCCAGGCGTGCGGCCAATTCGCTGGTGACCGTCAGCAGTTGATCGTCGGCACAGACATCGCCGACCAGACCGGCGTCGAGGGCACGGTCAGCACTCCACAGTTCATCGAGGAACAGCAGGCGCTTGGCCTTTTCGCTGCCGATCAGCCGTGGCAGGTGCCAACTGGCGCCGGCGTCCGGCGAGTACGCCATGCTGGTATAGCCGGCCTTGAAGCGCGCCGATTGCCCGGCGATGCGCAGGTCGCAGCACAGGGTCAGGTCCATCCCGGCCCCGACGGCGGTGCCGTTGATGGCGGCGATGGTGGGTTTTTCCAGGCTGTGCAGGCGGGTCATCAGGGCGTGGGCGGTTTCGGTCCAGCCGTAGGTTTCCAGTGCACCCCGGGCTTCGGCATCGGCCCATTCATCGAGGTCGGCGCCGGCGCAGAAACTGCGGCCGCTGCCGGTGAGCACCACCACGCGCACCGCCGGATCGGCGTTGAAAGCGTCGAGCAAACCATGCAGGTTTTTCAGCGTCGGAATGTCCAGCGCATTGCGCTGGGCAGTGCGATTGAGGGTGATCCAGGCAACGCCTGCTTCGACCTGGCTGAGCAGCGACGATTGAGTGGTCATGGGAATCCTCGAATTATTGTGATTGGTCTGAGGTGATGCGACTTGAGGCCATACTAAACGAGTGTTCAGCAAGGCAGCAATTGGTGGGGAAATGGGCTGTAACAAGCTCAAAAACTATGTAACACATTGGTTTTATTTAATATTTATTAGAAGAGCGAGCGTGAACCGTTCGCGCTGTTACAACTTCGAACAACTGGTGACAGGACGTTGGTCGCAGATCTTTTGCCCACCACAAAACCAATGTGGGAGCGGGCTTGCTCGCGAAGAGGCCCTGTCAGTCAACCTTGATGGTGACTGACACTCCGCTTTCGCGAGCAAGCCCGCTCCCACAGGGGGGAAGTGTTTAGTTCAAGGAATCAGGCAGTCGGCAAGCTCGGCGCCAACACGCCCTGGCGCTTGCGATGGATCAGGAAGTACGCGCCATAGCACAGCGCAATGAATCCGAAGCCCCAATACAGCGACGGACGCTGGGTTTCATCCAGGGCCAGGAACACGAACAGCGAGCAGCACAGCGTGATGCACATCAGCGGCAATACCGGGAACCACGGTGCGCGGTATTTCAGGTCGCTGAGCTTGCCGCCGTCACGCAAGTACGCCTTGCGGAACTTGTACTGCGCCAGCGCGATGACAATCCAGGTCACGGTGCCGGACATGCCGCTCACCGCCATCAGCACCATGAACAAGGTGTCGGCGGCGACGAAGCTGGTCATCAGCGACACCAGCGCGAAGCACAAGGTGATGCTCAAGGCGCGTAGCGGTACGCCACGCTTGCTCAAATGCGACAGGCTTTTCGGCGCCATGCCGGTTTTCGACATCGCCCACAGGATGCGCGTCGAGGCATACAGGCCGGAGTTGCCCACCGAGAGGATCGCGGTAAGGATCACGAAGTTCATCAGGTCGGCCGCATAAGGAATGCCGACCATGTCGAACACCTGCACGAACGGGCTTTCCATCAGGCCGGCCTGCTGCCACGGCACGATGGCCGACAACACGATGATCGCCAGCACGTAGAAGATCAGCACACGGAACACCACGTTGCGCACGGCGCGGGGAATGCTTTTTTCCGGCTGGTCGGTTTCACCGGCGGCCACGCCCATGATCTCGCAACCCTGGAACGCGTAGACCACGGTCATCATCACCGCGAACACCGCCGACAGGCCGTTGGGGAACAACGAATCGCCGATCAGGTTGGTCGCCATCGGTGCTGGTGCGCCGCTGCTCAAGGGCATCACGCCGAAGATCACCAGCACGCCGACCACGATGAAACCGAGAATCGCCGCGACCTTGATCCCCGAGAACCAGTATTCGGCTTCACCAAAGGCGCGGGTCGCCATGGCATTGATACCGAACAGCACCACCACGAACAGCGCCGACCAGTACCAGATCGGCACCTCCGGGAACCAGCGGGTCATCAGCATGCCGGCGGCGGTGAACTCCAGGCCCACGGTGGTGGCCCAGCTCATCCAGTACACCCATCCGATCATGAACCCGGTGGCCGGGCCGATGTATTTGGTGGCATGGGTCTGGAACGAACCGGACACCGGCATCTGCACCGACAGTTCACCCAGGCAGACCATCACCAGGTACATCAGGAAGCCCGCAACCAGGTAAGCCAGGATCGCCCCCACCGGGCCGCCCTGATTGATGGTCACGCCGGAACCCATGAACAACCCGGTGCCGATGACGCCGCCCAACGACAGCATGAAAATGTGCCGGCTCTTGAGGGCGCGGGTCAGCTGGATGCCTTTATGATCAGTGTTTTCGTTCATGTCGGCACCTCAGCAGTCGATGAGGTGAACAGCGCGCGACAGGACGTCACGGCGCAGGGAGGGATCAGCTTTACGGCAATTCATTATTATTATCTCCAATAAGCTTCGAAGACCGCGCTGCGGCGGTTGCGTCGATTATTGGAAAGCCATGTAAGTTCGCGTTGACCGTAAGGATCGAAGTTGTACAAAGTCGTAACAAACTTGTACGTCAGCTCTGCAACAGGCCTTCGAGGGTATCGAGCGAGTGCTGCAATTGCTCATCGAGCGCGGGGCTCATGCGCTGGATCGCCGATTCATCGTTTGCCAGCGCCAAGGTCTCCAGCACCCTCAAGGTGCTGGCCAAGGCCCGAAAACCCAGGGAATCGCAGCTACCGGCCAAGCGGTGAGCCAGTTGCGCGACCTCTGTGCAGTCGTCGGCGGCCATGGCTTCATTCAGCGCATCGCGGTGTTGAACGATCGAGTCACGCAATACCGCCAGCAGCCCCAGGACCTTTTGCGCACCGAGCAGGCTGCGATGGGTCTGCAACAGCGGCCAGTCCATTGCCTCATCGCTCGGTAGCGACTCGGCCACAGGTGCATGCCCTTCCAGCACCTGGCGCAGGTTTTCCAGCTTCAAGGGTTTGGCCAGGACACCGTCCATGCCGGCCTCCAGATAACCGCGCACCAGTGCCGGTTGCACGCTGGCGGTCAGGGCGAAAATGCGCGTATGGCGGTTCGGCCCGTCGTTATTGCGAATCTGCCGGCATAGCTCGACACCGCTGATGCCCGGTAGGTGCACGTCCAGCAGCATCAGGTCGAAAACCCGCGCCGCACAGTGCTCCAGCGCCTGATCCGCTTCTTCGGCGAGCCACACCCGGTGGCCGTCCCGTTGCAGCAAGCCCTTGGCCACTTCGCGATTGAGCGCCACGTCTTCGACCACCAGGATGTTCAGTGCCGGCCCCGCCGCGCGAATCGACGCAACTTCAACCACGCCGCTGGCCGGCTGCAAGGTCAGCTCGAACCAGAAGCAACTGCCGCGCCCCTCTTCACTGTCCACGCCGATGCAGCCGCCCATCTGCTCCACCAGATGTTTGCAGATCGCCAACCCCAACCCGGTGCCACCAAAACGCTGCGCGACTTCTTCGCTGGCCTGGGTGAAACGCTCGAAAATCTTCGCCTGCATCAAAGGGGCAATGCCGATGCCGTCGTCCGTGACACTGACCCGCAGGCGCTGTCCGGTCTGTTCGCCGGTTTCGCTGAGCAGCGCCACCTCGACGCTGACTTCGCCGCCTTCGGTGAACTTGATCGCGTTGGCCAGCAGGTTGCTCAGCACCTGACGCAGGAACTGCTCGGCGCCGTGGTGATGCTCGGCAATGCGCTGATCGACCCGACAACTGAGGATCGTGTCGTTGTTCAGCGCTCGCGGTTCCAACAGGGTCAGCACCTCGTCGAGCAACTGGCGCAACGAGAAATCCACCGGTTCGGGATGGCTGACACCCTCCTCCAGCTTGGCGAAATACAGCACTTCGTTGAGGATCGTCAGCAAGCCTTCGCCGGCCTTGTGCAAGGCATCCAGGCGTTTGCCGTCCTGGGCATCCAGACGCGCACCGCGCAGCAATTCGGCCATGCCGAGGATGCCATTGAGGGGCGTGCGCAGTTCGTGGCTCATGGTCGCCAGGAACCGCGACTTGGCAAGGTTGGCCGCTTCCGCCTCGTCTTTGGCGCGCATCAGGCTGGCGGTGCGGCGCTCGACCATTTTCAGCAGCTCGTCACGGTTGTCCTGCAAGGCCAGGCGATCGGTTTCCCGGCGCTCGATGTCCCGCAGGATCGCCCGGCGCATATCGTCCAGCGCATGGGCCACGGTGTCGATTTCGTCGCTGCCACGACGCTTGTCCAGGTGCAGGGGTTCGTGCCATTCACCGGCGGCGATGCGTCGGGCAAACTCGGCCATGACTTTCAGGTGCCGGGTCACCAGTCGATAAAACAGCCCCGACAAGGCAACGGCCAGACCGCAGAGGAACACCGCCATCCACAACAAGCTGGTCAAACCGGTGGCGTAGAGTCGCTGGTACACCGCCCCCAGATCCGTGCTCACTTCCAGCTCGCCAAGGTTGCGCAAAGGGCCGGACGGCGGCTGATAGTCCAGGACAAAGCGCTCGATGCGCAGCGGTCCCGTGGGGTGCGGATTGCCCTGTACCAGGTCGAAATCGGCGCTGGTCAAGTGCACCCGGGCGACGTCGGAGAAGTCCACCAGCCCGCGCAACTGCACATTCAACTGCTCCTGGTTCAAGTCCCAGAGGCTGCGTTCCAGGCTGGCCAGGTAGCCGGCGCGGATCAGCTCCATGCGCGAATCGATGTCGCGCATTTCCCGTCGATACTCGATGTACAGTTGCACGCTGCTGGCCAGCACGGTGAAGCACAGGCTGAACAACAGAATGAACAGCAACAGGCGTCGCAACAGTCCACCGGGACGGGCGCGAATCATTGCGCATCCGCCGGCAGGTTGATCATGTCGCGGTAGGTCACTTCGCTTTCGTTGAGCCAGCGCTCGATGTCACCGGCATCGACCAGGCGCTGCAACTGCGCATTGATCTCGGGCATGCGAGCGGCCAAGGGCGAGCGCCGCGATACGGCGACCCGCAGATAATCCACGCTCAACGCCTTGGGCAAGGCGACGATATCCTGGCCGCCGGGCAGGTTTTCCACGTACAGCTGGCCGGTGCGTCGCTCCTGGGTGATGAAATCGATGCGCCCGCGAATCAGCTTGCCGAAGTTCTGGTGGCTGTCGGAAACCCATTCGATATTGTTGTTGCGCGCGACCATGCGATCGAACTCCACGCCGTAGCTCTCGCCGAACAACAGGCCGCCACGGTAATGGGCCAGGTCGTCCAGCTGTTCGAATTTCACCGGGTGCTGGCGGTTGATGAACAACGCCACTTCTTCACGCAAGACCGGCACCGTCGAGAACAGCATGCTCTGCTCCCGTTGCGCGGTGCTGTAGGCCAGCACCACATCGACCCGCCCTTCGGCGGCGTCCAGCAGGCAGCGTTTCCAGTTGCCCAGCACGACCATCTCGACCTCGTAACCCAACTGGCCGAACAGGTTTTTCACCACATTAGGCGCCAGGCCGCGCACCTGCTTGCCGTCGCTCCAGGACACTGGCGGGTACACCGGGTAATCGCAATAGCGAACCTTGTCCGCCGCGACGGCATGGCCGGCCACCAGCATCGCCAGCAGGCAAAACCATCGCGCCATCAGCTTCAGGCCGCCACGCTGGCGGTGAACAGGTAACCGGCGCCGTGAATGGTGATGATCAACTGGGGTTCTGCCGGATCGTCGTGCAACTTGCGGCGCAGACGCCCGACCAGCACGTCGATGGAGCGGTCGTTGGGCACCCATTCGCGGTTGCGGATCTGGTCCATCAACTGATCGCGGCTGAGGGTATGGCCGCTGTTGCGCAGGAACACGCTGAGCAACTGGTATTCGCCGTGGGTCAGCAGGGTTTCGCTGCCGGACGGATCGATCAGGCGACGGCGGTCGGTGTCCAGCGCCCAGTCGGCGAACTGCTTGACCGGCTTGGCCGCCACGACGGCCGGCGCTGGCGTTTGCGCATGACGGACCCGGCGAATCAGGTTTTTCGCCCGGGACACCAGTTCCCTTGGATTGAGGGGTTTGATCACGTAGTCATCGGCACCGCATTCGAGGCCGACGATGCGGTCGATTTCGTCGTTGCGCCCGGTGATCAGGATGATCCCGACCTCCGACCGCACCCGCAGCTCGCGGGTCAGAGTCAGGCCGTCCTTGCCCGGCAGGCGGATGTCGAGCATCACCAGGTCGACGCTCTGGCTGGCCAGGAAGGTTTCCGCCAGTTCCGCCGTGGCGGCGCAATGGACGTCGTAGCCTTCCTGGGACAGGTAGGCGTGCAGCAGATCGCGAATCAGCGGATCGTCATCGACGATCAATACCCGAGGAGTCATCGCTTGGTGTCCGGCATAGGCCCGAAGGCCAGTTTCTTATTAGAGTGTTTTCCTGCATCGGCGCCAGAGAGTATCCAGTACTGAACGACTGATCAACAGTCGCTCGTCTGCCCGCAGAAGCGTTGGCGTCCGCCGGCCTGCAACCCATCGACCCAGGCCTCGCAAATCTGGATGCCCTGCTCCGGGGTGAAGGTACCGGGGTTCAGCCCGGACTCCAGCCACAAGCCGTCGAGCAAGGCGCTGAGGCTGATGGCGGCGAGGTCGGCGTCGAAGTTTTCCCAACCCTCCTCCCGGGCCAGTTCCGCCAGCACCTTGCGCAGGATGCCGCGATACTCGCCATAGGAATGATCGTGGGCCTGGTTGATGGCCTCGGCGGTTTTCACCGCGCCCCAGAACGCCAGCCACGCATCGATCAGTTGCGGATCGAGCAGTTCGGCGGAAAACGATCCGCGGAAAAACGCCGACAAGCGCTCCCGGGCATTCGGCGCGGCTTGCTCCATGGCGTCGCGCAGCAAGGTCATGACCCGCCCGGTGATCGCCATGTAGGCCGCGGCCACCAGTTCATCCTTGCCGGAATAGTGATGGCTGATCAGCCCCACCGAGACCCCGGCTTCGGCGGATATCTTGCGGATCGACGCGCCCTGGAAGCCGTGACGCTTGAGGCACACCAGCGTCGCCTCGATCAGGTTGGCTTTGCGCAACTCCGGTTCCATGCGGGAAAAACGGGCTTCCTGATTCATGGGCGACACGCTCCTTGGTTCAATCGTTTAGACCTGCGCGGGTTAGCGGCGGGCTGAACGACTGTACAGCAAGAGCGGGCCATTTCTCCAGTCAGTTGCCAGTATGGTAGACCGTGGCGCCTGCTTCGCGAGCAAGCCCGCTCCCACAGGGTTTTGTGTTGGTCACAGATTTTGCGTACACCCACCTACCCCTGTGGGAGCGAGCCTGCTCGCGAAGGGACCAGCTCAAACAACACAGAACCTGGATCAGTCGCGGTAACCCGGCGCCACCCGATCCAGCATCCGCAACAACGCCGCCCAAGCCAGTTGCATGGCATCGGGGTCACTCAACTCCCCATCCTCCAACGGCCGCCCCGGATCATTGAACTGCCGTTCGGTATACGCGCAAACCTCGTGCGACGGCAGAACAACTTCACCGGCGGCTTGCGCGGCCAACTGGATTTCACAGGCCTTTTCCAGGTAGTACATGCGCAGGAACGCCTGGCTCACCGTCTCGCCGACGGTCAGCAAACCATGATTGCGCAGCATCAGTACCGATTTGTCACCCAGGTCTGCCACCAGCCGTTGTTGCTCGCTCAAGTCCAGCGCCACGCCTTCATAGTCGTGGTAGGCAACGCGGCCATAGAACTCCATGGAAATCTGGTTCACCGGCAACAGCCCGCACTTCAACGCCGCCACCGCACAACCGGACTTGGTGTGGGTGTGCAGCACGCATTGCGCATCTTCGCGGGCGCCGTGGATCGCGCTATGGATCACGAAGCCGGCCGGATTCACCGGGTACGGCGACGGCTCCACGGCGTGACCATCGAGGTCGATCTTCACCAGATTCGACGCGGTGATTTCATCGAACATCAGCCCGTAAGGGTTGATCAGAAAGTGATGCTCCGGCCCCGGAATGCGCACCGAGATGTGGGTGAAGATCAGATCGGTCATGCGAAAGTGCGCAATCAAGCGGTAACAGGCCGCCAGCTCCTCACGCAGGCGCTGCTCGGTGGCGCTGCGTTCAGGGGCCAGGTGGGTGACGATGTTGTTCATTCTTGTGGTTCTCCAGGCTGATCGGCTGGGGCAGACAGTAAGGCTGGACGCTTGGACTCGTCCAGCCGTCCGTGTTTATTTGCTGGCCCAGGCGTTGAAGCGCTCTTCGAGCTCTTCGCCATGATCGACCCAGAAACCGACGTTCATCGACAGTGCGCCCTTGAGGTTCTGCGGCGCCGTGGGCACCCATTGCGCCAGTTTGTCGTCCAGCCGTGCGGCGGCCTGGGTGTTGGTCGGGCCGTAGGGGATCTGCTGCACGTAGTTGACCTGGGCGTCCGGCTGGTTGGCGAAGGCGATAAAACGCTTGGCCTGATCCACGTGCCGGGAGCCTTTGATGATCGCCCAGTAGTCCATGCCGTACAGGCTGCCGGGCCAGACCAGAGCGAGGTGGCTGCCTTTCTGTGCGGCGTCGGCGATGCGTCCGCTGTAGGTCGAGGTCATCACCACATCGCCGGCGGTCAGCCATTGCGGCGGTTGTGCGCCCGCCTCCCACCACTGGATGTAAGGCTTGAGCTCAGTAAGTTTGGCGAATGCCCGGTCCACACCCTGCGGGGTACCGAGCACCTTGTAGACGTCTTCGGTCTTGACCCCGTCGGCCAGCAAGGCGAATTCCAGGTTGTACACCGCGCGTTTGCGCAGCCCACGCTTACCGGGGGTTTTCTTCACGTCCCAGAAGTCTGCCCACGAAGTCGGGGCCCGGGCCAGCTTGTCGGTGTCGTAGGCAATCGCCACGCTCCACACCAGCGCGGCGGAACCGCATTCCTGCGCCGCCTCGGGGATCAACTGCTCGGCGTGGCCCAGACGTGTCCAGTCCAGACGCTCGTACATGCCTTCCTCGCAGCCACGCATCAGGTCCGGGCCTTCGATCTGCACCACGTCCCAGTCGACGTTGCCGGTGTCGACCATCACTTTGATTTTCGCCATCTCGCCGTTGTATTCGCTCTGGATCACTTTGCTTTGATCCACGGCGGCAAAGGGTTGAAAGAACGCCACGTCCTGGGCTTTTTGTCCGGCTCCGCCGTATCCGACCACCACCATGTCCGATGCTGCCTGAGCGCTGCCCAGGCCCATGGCCACGGACAACACCAAGGGATAAAAACCGTGCTTGAGCGTGTGCGATTTCATCAGTGGTTCCTCTTGCAGGTGCCACGGGACCCAAGGCCCGCGCAGCCCTTTTTTATTGTTGTGAGGTTTGGCCCGGGAGCGGGCTCGAGACGAAACTACTGCAAGGCGAAGTAAAAAAACAAGTTGATTTTTTACTGTAGGTAAATTTATATAGACCAATAATTACACCGAAAACCTGATTCCTCTGTAGGAGCGAGCTTGCTCGCGATGGACCTGAGAACGCCGCGGGGTGTCAGGTACCCAGCGTTATCGTTGACGTCCATCGCGAGCCTGCTCGCTCCTACACAGGTCAGCCTGCCAGGAGTACCCGCCCCATGCCGACCTCGACACCCGCCTTCGCGCACCTGTTCGAACCCCTGGAGATCCGTGGCAAGCGCCTGAAGAACCGCATCATGTCCAGCGGACACGACACCTCGATGCCCACCGACAACCTGGTCAATGAACAATTGATCGCCTATCACCGGGCGCGTGCCGAAGGCGGTGCCGGGCTGATCGTGCTGCAAGTGGCCGGCGTGCATGACAGTGCGCGCTACACCTCCCACGTGCTGATGGCCACCGACGATGCGTGCATCGAGGGCTACCGCAAACTGGCGCAAACCTGCCATGCCCACGGCACCGTGGTGTTGTCCCAGGTGTTCCATCCGGGGCGGGAGATCATGGAGTCCAGCGATGGCCTGCTGGCGGTGGCCTACTCCGCCTCGTCGGTGCCCAACGAGCGTTTCCGGGTGATGCCCCGCGCGCTGGACCAGGCCATGATCGACGAGATCGTCGCCGGTTATGCCGCTGCCGCCCGCCGCCTGCACCAGGCAGGCATCGACGGCGTCGAGGTCGTGGCCAGCCACGGTTACCTGCCGGCGCAATTCATCAACCCGCGGGTCAACCGGCGTACCGATGGCTACAACGGCGAGCTGGAACAGCGTTTGCGTTTTCTGCGCGAAGTCATCAAGGCTGTACGCGAGGCGACCGACGAGCAGTTCATCATCGGCCTGCGCATTTCCGCCGATGAGCGCGACCCGGAAGGCCTGACCGAGGACGAATCCCTGGCCGCCGTGCAGTCACTGCAAGCGCAGCTCGATTACGTGCACATCGTCGCCGGCACTTCGGCGTCGCTCGGCGGCGCGGTGCACATCGTGCCGCCCATGGCGATCGAAGCAGCGTACCTGGCTAAAGAAGCCGGCACGTTCAAGGCCAGTCTGAACATTCCGTTGTTCGTCACCGGGCGCATCAACCAGCCCCAGGAGGCCGAGCTGATTCTGGCTCGCGGCCAGGCCGATGTGTGCGGCATGACCCGGGCACTGATCTGCGATCCGCAAATGCCCAACAAGACCGACACCGGCCGCGTCGAAGACGTGCGGGCGTGCATTGCCTGCAATCAGGCGTGCATCGGCCACTTCCACAAGGGCTTGCCGATTTCCTGCATCCAGCACCCGGAAACCGGGCGCGAACTGATCTTCGGCGAACGCCGACAAGCGCCACAGCGCAAACGCATCATGATCGCCGGCGGTGGCCCGGCCGGGATGAAAGCCGCCACGGTCGCGGCCCAGCGCGGCCATGAGGTGACGCTGTACGAAGCCAGTTCGCAACTGGGTGGTCAGGTGCTGCTCGCGCAACTGCTGCCACGGCGCAGCGAATTCGGCGGTGCCAGCACCAACCTGCTGCGGGAAATGGAACTGGCCGGCGTGCGCGTGGTGCGCAATACCCGAGTCGACCGGGTACTGGTGGAGCAGGAAAAACCGGACATGGTGATCGTCGCTACCGGAGCCGAGCCCTACTGGCCGCCCTTCGAGCGCGGTGGCGAGTTGCAGGTGGTAGACGCCTGGCAGGTGCTGCGCGATGAGGTGCAGGTCGGCCGTTCGGTGGTGGTGGTCGACTGGCGTTGCGACTGGATCGGCCCCGGCATCGCCGAACGCCTGGTGCGTGCCGGGCATCAGGTGCAACTGGCGGTCAACGGCACCCATTGCGGGGAAAACCTGCCGCTGTACGTACGCGATCAACTGGCCGGCGAGCTGCATAAGCTGGGCGTGCCGATCACGCCGTACGCGCGGCTGTATGGCTGCGATGACAACACGGTGTACCTGCAACACACCGCCAGTGGCGAACCGATGCTGATGGAGAACATCGATACGCTGGTGCTGTGCCAGGGACATCAACCGGTGGATACCCTGGGTGCTGAACTGCAAGGGCTGGTGGAGTTTCGCCGCATCGGCGACTGCCTGGCGCCGCGTACGGTCGAAGAAGCGATTTATGAAGGATTGAAAGTCGCGTGGGAGCTTTAAGGCTGTTTATACTCCGGGGCTTTAACGGCTAACACCAACCTGTGGGAGCGGGCTTGCTCGCGAATGCGGTAGATCAGTCGCCATTGATGTTGAATGATTAACCGCTTTCGCGAGCAAGCCCGCTCCCACAGGGAATGCGTTTCCCCTCCCGGTTCGGAATTTTCCATGAGCAACAACAGCAAGACCCAGCCCGCCTCAGGCAGCGCCGAACCGCATTTTCTCGGCACGCGCATTCGCGGCCTGCGCAAGCGCCGGGGCATGACCCTGGCGGAACTGGCGCAACAGAGCGAACTCACCGCCGGCTACATCAGCCAGCTGGAACGCAACCTCGCCTACCCGTCGATTCCGGCACTGTTCAACATTGCCCGCAGTCTCGGCGTCACCATCCAATGGTTCTTCGCCAGTGAAGCGGTCACCGCGCCCGAAGACGATGGCGTCGTGGTGCGCAAAAACAGCCGCCTGAACGTGCATTACGAAGACGGCATCGTCGACCAGTTACTGACCCCGCAAGCCAACCGTCAACTGGAAATGCTCCACTCGCGTTTCCCGCCCGGCACCTACAGCCAGCAAAGCTACAGCCACGACGGTGAAGAAGCCGGTTACTTGCTCTCGGGGAGTTTCGAGTTGTGGGTCGGCGAGCGCCACTTCCAGCTCAATGAAGGCGACAGTTTCAGCTTTTCCAGCCAGGAACCGCACCGCTACGGCAACCCCGGCGATGTCGATGCGGTGGTGATCTGGGTGATTACGCCGCCGACGTTCTAACGTCGGCGGCGACCGCTTGCCTGAGTGGTACTCGCACGCTTGAGGGTGTCGCTCGGCAGCTCATTGAACAACGCGCGGTAGCTGCTGGAAAATCGGCCCAAATGCCAGAACGACCAATGCATCGCCACTTCGGCCACGGTGGTTTGCGTGGGCGTGCGGCTGAGCAATTCGCGGTGGGCGCTGTTGAGTCGGCGCAGGCGCAGCCACTGGGTTGGCGACATGCCGGTGTAGGTCTTGAACGCATGCTGCAACTGGCGCAGTGAAACCCCGGCAACCTGGGAAAGTTCCAGCAGGTTGAGGTGTTCTTCCGGGGTGTCCGCGGCCCATTCCCCTACCCGCTTCATGATCGACCGCTCCCCGGCCCGACGCTGCAAGGCCCCCTGGTCAAGGCCGACACAGGCGTTGTCGAGGATGAACAGGCAGTCTTCCAGCAGTTGCTGGGTCAGCGCTTCGCGGCTCGGTGGATCGAAGGTCTGCGACAGCCGCGTCAAGGTCCCGCTGAGCCAACGGCAGAACAGCGCGTTCTGCTGGGAGTTGAGCGGTGCCATGAACAGCCCTTCAAGCCTGGCGATGTCCAGACTGTGGCGCTTTACAAACTCCGGCCCGAACACCACGGCGATTTCCTGATAGTTCTCCG
Source organism: Pseudomonas sp. BF-R-19 (assembly GCF_019956445.1). Lineage (NCBI taxonomy): Bacteria > Pseudomonadati > Pseudomonadota > Gammaproteobacteria > Pseudomonadales > Pseudomonadaceae > Pseudomonas > Pseudomonas sp. BF-R-19. The sequence continues at coordinate 115,174 of NZ_JAHBDN010000103.1, read as the reverse complement.
GGGTGATCCAGATGTTGCGGCTCTCGCCATTCAACAGGTACAGCGCATTGTCGCCGCGATCGAAACAGAACGACAACGAGCCCTGGGGCGCGCTGAAATTCTGCTCGACCCGGGTGTTCATCGACTCTTCGTAAATCTCCACGCCCTGCAGGTCCAGATAACGCACCAGGCCTGCGAAATGCCCCGGCGACATCTGCTGGTATTGCTGCACCCAGCCCGGCGTGGCGCGGATTTGCTCGGCGACATCGGCGGTGTTGAACGCTTGGACCTGGAGGGAGTTGGAACCTGTCATGGGGCGACCTTACGCACTCTTTTGGTGCGCTTTGTGCTGCTTAAAGTGGATAGATGGAACCGCAAGGCTCGCACAAGATAGTCGTCAACGCGCTACAGGGGAAGTGTCCGGCGGATGAAACCGGTCTCTCCTGGCGTTAATAAAACCAATAACGAGGTCTTTATGAATGTCCCTTTCGATCAGCTGTTCACTTGGCTGAAAGATCACAAGATTACCGAAGTCGAGTGCGTCGTCAGCGATCTGACCGGCATTGCACGCGGCAAAATTGCACCGACCAACAAGTTCCTGCATGAGCGAGGCATGCGCCTGCCGGAAAGTGTCCTTCTGCAAACGGTAACCGGGGACTTTGTCGACGACGACATCTACTACGACCTGCTCGACCCGGCCGATATCGACATGGTCTGCAAGCCGGACGCCGACGCCGTCTACGTGGTGCCATGGGCCATCGAGCCGACCGCCATCGTGATCCACGACACCTTCGACAAGTTCGGCAACCCGATCGAACTGTCGCCGCGCAACGTGCTGAAGAAAGTCCTGCAGTTGTACACCGACAAAGGCTGGCGGCCGATCGTCGCGCCGGAAATGGAGTTCTACCTGACCCAGCGCTGCGAAGACCCGGACTTGCCGCTCAAGGCACCGATGGGCCGTTCGGGCCGTGCCGAAAGCGGTCGTCAATCGTTCTCCATCGACGCGGCCAACGAATTCGACCCGCTGTTCGAAGACGTCTACGACTGGTGCGAACTGCAAGGTCTGGACCTCGACACGCTGATCCATGAAGACGGCCCGGCGCAGATGGAAATCAACTTCCGTCATGGCAACGCCCTGGACCTGGCGGATCAGATCACCGTGTTCAAGCGCACCATGCGTGAAGCGGCGCTCAAGCACAACGTGGCCGCCACCTTCATGGCCAAGCCGGTCGGCGACGAGCCGGGCAGCGCCATGCACCTTCACCAGAGCGTGGTGGACATTGCCACCGGCCAGCCGATCTTTGCCGATGCCGATGGCAACATGAGCGAGCTGTTCCTGCATCACATTGGCGGCCTGCAGAAGTACATCCCGAAAGTGCTGCCGATGTTCGCGCCGAACGTCAACTCGTTCCGCCGCTTCCTGCCGGACACCTCGGCACCGGTGAACGTCGAATGGGGCGAAGAAAACCGCACCGTCGGCCTGCGCGTGCCGACCTCGAGCCCTGACGCCATGCGCGTCGAGAACCGTCTGCCGGGCGCTGATGCCAACCCGTACCTGGCCATCGCCGCCAGCCTGCTGTGTGGTTACCTGGGCATGGTCGAGCGCATCGAGCCGAGCGCTGCGGTACAGGGCCGCGCCTATGAGCGTCGCAACCTGCGCCTGCCGATCACCATCGAGGACGCCCTGACCCAGATGGAAGAGTGCGACACCATCAGCCGTTACCTGGGCAGCAAGTTCGTGCGGGGTTATGTCGCGGTCAAACGTGCCGAGCACGAGAACTTCAAACGGGTGATCAGTTCGTGGGAGCGTGAGTTCCTGATGCTCAGCGTCTAAAAAACTCGCTCCCCAAGGGATCACACATCCCCTGTGGGAGCGGGCTTGCTCGCGAAGGCGGCCTGTCAGTCAACGATGATGTTGAATGTACCGGCCTCTTCGCGAGCAAGCCCGCTCCCACAGGAGGACACAGAACACCAAAGATTTGCCTGAAGAATCCAATAATTCCAAGAAGGTATCGATATGCGTCTTTTGAAATCCGTGGTCCCCGCTGCGCTGGCGGTTCTGTTCAGTGCCGTTGCCCAGGCCCAGCCACAGGTCAGCGTCTACAACTGGACCGACTACATCGGCGAAACCACCCTTGCCGACTTTCAGGCCAAGACCGGGATCAAGGTGATCTACGACGTATTCGATTCCAACGAAACCCTGGAGGGCAAACTGCTTGCCGGTCGTACCGGGTATGACGTGGTGGTGCCGTCCAACCACTTCCTCGCCCGCCAGGTAAAGGCCGGCGCGTTCCTCAAGCTCGATCGCGAGCAACTGCCGAACTACAAGAACCTCGACCCGAAATTGCTGGCGCTGCTGGAGAAGAACGATCCGGGCAACTCGCACTCGGTGCCGTACCTGTGGGGCACCAACGGCATCGGCTATAACGTCGACAAGGTCAAGGCTGTGCTGGGCATCGACAAGATCGATTCCTGGGCCGTGCTGTTCGAACCGGAAAACATCAAGAAACTCAGCGCCTGCGGCGTGTCGATGATGGACTCGGCGGACGAAGTGTTCCCGGCGATGCTCAACTACATGGGCATGGACCCGCGCAGCGAAAGTGTCGAGGACTACAAAAAGGCCGAAGCCAAGCTGCTGCAGATCCGCCCTTACATCACCTACTTCCACTCCTCCAAGTATGTCTCGGACCTGGCCAACGGCGACATCTGCGTGGCGTTCGGTTACTCGGGTGACGTGTTCCAGGCCGCCAACCGTGCCAAGGAAGCCAAGAACGGCGTGAACATTGCCTACGCGATTCCCAAGGAAGGCGCCAACCTGTGGTTCGACCTGCTGGCCATCCCTGCCGACGCCAGCAACCCGAAAGAAGCCCACGCCTTCATCAACTACCTGCTGGACCCGCAAGTGATTGCCAAGGTCAGCGAGTCGGTCGGCTACGCCAACCCGAACCCGGCCGCCAAGCAGTACATGGACCCTGAACTGGTCAACAACCCCGAGGTTTATCCGTCCCAGGAAGTCCTCGACAAACTCTACATCTCCACCACGCCGTCGCAGGCGATCATGCGCCTGATGACCCGCTCGTGGAGCAAAGTGAAGTCCAACAAATGAATCAGTACACCAAGGAACACACCCACTCCTATTACGCAGCGTCCGCCAAGGGCATGAAGCAGCGTCCCGCGCTGGCCTCGGACCTTACGGCCGATGTCTGCGTGGTCGGCGCGGGTTTCACCGGCATCAACACCGCCATCGAACTGGCCCAGCGCGGGCTCTCGGTGGTCCTGCTGGAGGCCCGGCGAGTCGGCTGGGGCGCCAGCGGGCGCAACGGTGGCCAGTTGATTCGTGGTATCGGCCATGACGTCAGCGGTTTCGCCAGGCACATCGGCGCCGATGGCGTGCAATACCTGGAGCACGCCGGGACCGAGTCGGTGCAAGTCGTGGCCAAGCGCATCCGCGAGCACGGCATCGATTGCGACCTGAGCTGGGGTTTTTGTGAACTGGCCAATACCCCTGCCCAGTTCAAAGCGCTCAAGGCCGAGCAGGTGGAACTGATCGAGTCCGGTTATGCCTTTGAAACCCGACTGGTCGCGCCGCAGCAAATCCGTGAACAGGTGGTGAACTCCGGTGTGTACGCCGGCGGCCTGGTGGACATGGGCTCGGGGCATTTGCATCCGCTGAACCTGGTCCTTGGCGAAGCGCAAGTTGCCGAGTCCCTCGGGGTGCGGATTTTCGAGCAGAGCCCGGTGCTGGAGCTGATCCATGGCAGCACGGTGCGAGTGCGTTGTGCTGGTGGCACTGTGAGTGCAGGCACGTTGGTGCTGGCCTGCAACGCGCACCTGGAAGAGTTGGAACCGAAGCTCAGCGGCAAAGTACTCCCGGCAGGCAGCTACATCATCGCCACCGAGCCGTTGTCGGAAGACGCCGCTGCAAAACTGATCCCGCACAACCTCGCGCTGTGCGACCAGAAGGTCGGCCTGGACTACTACCGGCTCTCGGCTGGCCGGCGGTTGCTGTTCGGCGGTGCCTGCCATTACTCCGGGCGCGATCCTTCGGACATCAGCGCCTACATGCGTCCGCAAATGCTCAAGGTGTTCCCGCAATTGGCCGATGTGCGCATCGACTATCAGTGGGGCGGCAAGATCGGCATCTCGGCCAACCGCTTCCCCCAGGTCGGGCGCCTGAGCCAGCACCCGAACGTGTTCTACGCCCAGGGTTACTCCGGCCATGGCCTGAACGTGACCCACTGGTGCGCGAAGTTGTTGGCCGAAGCGATCCATGCCGGCCACAGCAAAGGCTTCGACGTGTTCAGCGCCGTGCCGCACATGACCTTCCCCGGCGGACGCGCCCTGCGTTCGCCGTTGCTGGCCCTTGGCATGTTCTGGTATCGGATGCGGGAAGTGCTGGGTTGACCACCGGGCGCCTGAGACGGGTTGTCCCTCGCTTCAGGCGTCCCGGCAGGTCAGGTGGGGTGGCGGCGACCTCAAGAGATCGCCGCGGCACATCTATTGAGGCATCTGAATGTTAATGCCCTCCTTCTGCATTTCTTCCCGTACCGACTGGAATTTCTGGTACTTGGACAATTCGATCGGGCCGTCATAGCCCATGCTTTGCAGCTTGCGTGGCGGGTATTTGATGTAGGTCTGCATCAGCTTGTTGATCGCCTGGCTGATCGGCACCATGGTCCAGGTGCGCTCGGTGACGTTACTCATGAAGATGTCGTAGCGCTCCTGTGGATCTTGCAGCAAGTCAAAGACTTGCGGTACGACCGCCACGTACTTCGACTCCCCTTTCCAGCCCAGGTTGGTGTCCACGGCCAGGCCGCCGGTCGGTACACCATTGTCGCCACGCAGGTTGAACACGGCCTTGTAGTTGCCTACGCGGGCCGCCCCCGGCGACAACTCGTTTTCGGTGAAGTAGAACCACTCTTTACGTGGATCGGGGCCAGTGCCGGTTATCACCGGGGTCATGTCATAGCTGTCGAAATAGATCGGCTGACCTTCGCGATCCTTCTCCGGCAACTTGATGCCGGCCACCGAGGCGAAGGTCGCCATCAAGTCGAGTCCGCCGAGAATGTCGTGGTTCTTGGCATTGGGTTTGATTTTTCCGGGCCAGGTCATGATTGCAGGGACCCGGTTACCGCCCTCGCGCACGGTGCCCTTGGTGCCACGAAATGGTGTGTAGCCGGCGTCCGGATAAACGTCCTGCCAGGCGCCGTTGTCGGTGGTGTAGACCACCAGCGTGTTCTTATCCAGGCCCAGCGCCTTGAGCTTGTCCATGATACGACCGATGCGCGTATCCAGTTCGACCACCGAGTCGGCGTACTTGGACTTGGAGATCGACTTGTGAACGAACTCCGGTGCCGGCAGGTTCGGCTGGTGCACTTTCATGAAGTTGACGTTGATGAAGAACGGCTTGTCGGATTTGGCGGCGGTGTCGAGGAATTCCAGCGCGGCTTTTTCGACATAACCATCAAAGTAGGGAATCCCGACTACACCGGGTTTGCCGTCGATGACCGGCGTATCAACATACTGGCCGTTGATCTTGAACTCTTCGACGGCCTTTTCTCCCGCCTTGCCCGAGAGTGCGCCCTTGGTCACCTTGGCAAACATCGCCCGGGTTTCCGGGTCCATGTCGGGGAACCATGTCGGATCGGCGTAGGTGTAGGCATTGAGGTGATAGAGACCGACGTACTTCATCACGTCATAACCCTGGGCATTGGGCAGCGCATAGTCGGCTTCACCCAGGTGCCACTTGCCGGTGAAATAGGTCTCGTAACCGCCGGTCTTGAGCACCGAGGCCAGCGTCCACTCGGCGGCGGGCAAACCACCGCCCTGGCCCTGGAAGGCCACGGTGGTCATGCCGCTGCGATTGGGGATACGCCCGGTCTGCATGGCGGCTCGCCCTGGCGTGCAGCTCGGTTGCGCGTAGAACGAGTAAAAGGTTGTGCCCTCAGCGGCCAGTTGGTCGATGCTGGGTGTCGGCATGCCGCGGCCGACGCCGCCACCATAAGGGCCCAGATCGCCGTAGCCGGTATCGTCGGATACGATGAACAGGATATTGGTTTTTTCTGTTTGTGCAGCCTGGGCCAAACCGTTAAGCGCTATCAGTAATGAACCTGCAATGAAGAACCTTGAGCGATGCGAGAGTCTTTTCATGGCGACCTTCCTTTATCGGGACGGATCCTTGTGGCCGGCTACTTGTTTTCAAGTAATCCGTAACCGGACCCTGGTGAGTTACCCCCAAACCATGCCCTCCGGTTAGTTCCAGGCGTTCAACTGACCAGGCAATTGAATTCCTGTAGCTACTCAAGGCACCCGAGTCAGCCTAGTACGGTTATTTTCATAACGCGCAATGCAGGCAGTGGAATTCGAAGTCGTTCGTCGCTTGCTTCCCATGTAATTGCGTGGATCGAGTCATCCCCGGCGGCAGATAGTGTTCAGGTTGCGACTTTCGATTTGCTCAATTGCAAGTCACCTCTATATTGAGGGGGTGCTCTGAACTTCCTGCCTTCTGTTGAGCTTGACCCATGGCAACTACTGATCAGCTGATCATCTGCGAGCACTGCGACAGCGTGTACCAAAAAGTAACGCTCGCCAAACATCAAAAAACCCTGTGTACGCGCTGTGGCGGCGTGCTTCAGCGCTATAACGGCCTCACGGTGGAACAGCGTCTTGCGTTGACCTTCACCGCGTTGATGCTATGGCTGTTCGCCAACTTCTATCCGGTGATGAGCATCAGCCTCAAAGGCGTGAAGAACAGCGCAACCCTCTGGGACTCGGTACTGGCCCTGAGCCTGGGGCCTATCACGTTCATCGCCATGGTGGCGGCAATCGCCATGATCGTCGCGCCGATTTTCCAGCTGTTGCTGCTGATCTGGGTGCTGGGCTTCGCCCTAGCCCGGCAACGCTCGCCAGGATTCAAGTTCTGCATGCGCTGGCTGGAAACCCTGAGGCCCTGGAGCATGCTCGAAGTCTGCCTGCTGGGTGCCATGGTCGCGGTGATCAAGCTCGCCGGCCTGCTCGATGTGCTGCCCGGCATCGGTCTGTTTGCCCTGGCTGCACTGAGCCTGATGATGATCCGCATTGCCGGGCGCGATATCCGCGAACTATGGGACCTTGTATGAGCACGCCTCCGTACGCCGACGAGCTCAACCTGTGCCTGTGCCACACCTGCGGGCTCGCCTGCGACATGACCTTCGAGCCCCACGAATGCGAGCGTTGCGGTGCACCGCTGCACCGGCGCAAAACCAATTCACTGACCCGCACCTGGGCCTACATGATCGCGGCCCTGGTGTTTTACATCCCGGCCAACCTGTTGCCGGTGATGAACACCCAAATGGTCGGCCATGGCGCCGACAGCACGATCATGAGCGGCGTGCTGGAGTTCTGGGAAGCCGGAGCCTGGGACATCGCCCTGATCATTTTCATTGCCAGTATCGCGGTGCCGGGCATCAAGTTCGTCGCCATCACGCTGCTGCTGGTCACCGTGCAACGCGACAGCGAGTGGGCACGTAAAGAACGGTCGACGCTGTACCGCTTCGTCGAGGTCATCGGTTACTGGTCGATGCTCGATGTGATCGTGGTCGCCCTGGTGGCCTCGCTGGTGAAATTCCAGGCCCTGGCCGATATCGAACCGCGCCCGGGCATTCTGTTTTTTGGTCTGGTGGTGGTATTTACCATGCTGTCGGCAATGAGTTTCGATCCACGCTTGATTTGGGATAAAGAACGGGAAAACCCACACAATGAGGAGGTCACGGATGAAGTCACAAGCCACTGACGGGCCGCAAGCCCCCGGGCTCGCGCCGATCAAGACCCGCCGTTTCAGCGTTTCGCTGGTCTGGATCGTCCCGATCGTCGCGGTGCTGGTGGGTATTTCGCTGGTGGTTCACAGCATTTTGCAACAAGGACCGACCATCGTTGTCACGTTCAAGACCGGGGACGGCCTGACCGCGAATAAAACCGAGGTCAAATACCGCAATGTCGTGATTGGTCATGTCTCCGATGTGGAGCTCAGCGGTGACCAGAAGAGTGTCAACGCCACCATCAAACTGGAAAAGCAGGCCGAAAGCTTTACCCGCGAAGATTCACAGTTCTGGGTCGTGCGGCCGCGCATTGGCGCGGGCGGTGTGTCCGGCATCGATACGCTGCTGTCGGGCGATTACATCGGTGCCGATATCGGCCAGGCCAACGGCCGGGCAAAAAACTTCAAGGGCCTGGAAAACCCGCCGCCCATCACCTACGGCGAGCCGGGCAAGCGTTTCACCCTGTTCACCCAGGACCTGGGATCGCTGGACATCGGCTCTCCCGTCTACTACCGCAAGATCCCCGTGGGTCAGGTGGTGGCCTACGCGCTGGACCCGGATGGCAAAGGCGTGAACATAGAACTGTTCATCCATGCTCCCCATGACAAGTACGTCACCGAAAACACCCGTTTCTGGAACGCCAGCGGCATTGACGTGAACGTCGGCGCCAATGGTTTTGCGGTCAAGACCGAATCCTTGTCTTCCTTGCTGGTGGGCGGCATTGCCTTCCGCGCGCCCGACTACAGCCCTGGCGATAAACCTGCTGCCGCAGAGTACGCCTACGAACTGTTCGAGGACCAACAAACCGCCCTCGCCCCGCCAAACGGCAAACCGCAGTACCTGGCCATGCGCTTCGACCAGGCACTGCGCGGGCTCAAGGTCGATGCCCCGGTAGAATTCCTTGGCGTGGAAATCGGCAAGGTGGTGGCGGTCAATCTGGATTACGACGAGACAAAGCGTTCCTTTCCGATCAACGTCGGCATCGTGATCTACCCGCAGCGCCTTGGCCAGGCCCACATCAAAATGCTCAAGGCGCTCAAGCATGATCCCAATGACGAAGCCGCTGGCGTGCGGCTGATCGGCACCTTCATCGAAAACGGCCTGCGTGCCCAGGCCCGCACCGGCAACTTCCTGACCGGCCAGTTGTACATTGCCCTGGACTTCTACCCCAAGGCCGACAAAGTCGCCTTCGATGCAAGCGCACGCCCGGTCATGATTCCAACCATTCCCGGAAGCCTCGAACAATTGCAGGAAAAACTCGAATCCATGGTCGACAAGATCAACAAACTGCCGATCGAGCGTATCGCCGGCAATCTCGATGGCAATCTCGTCGAACTGCGCAAAGGCATGATGCAATTCAACGGCAAGATCTTGCCTGGCGTACAAACCACCTTGTCGGATGTCAGCAAGACGCTGGAAACCGCCAATTCGACCCTGCAATCGGCCAGTTCGACCTTGGCCGAGGATTCGCCGCAGCGGGAAAAACTGGGGCAAACCCTGGATGAACTGGGACGCACCTCGAGATCCTTGCGTGATCTTTCGGATTACCTGGGACGGCATCCGGAATCGCTGCTTCGCGGCCGTCCGAACAATGCCGCACCCATGGATCTGCAAGGGCCACCGCGCAATTGAACACAGGAGCAACACCCATGGCTTTACCGCTGAAGTTCACATTGGTCACCGCGATGTTGCTGCTAGCCGCCTGCCGCAGTGACCCGATTCAATTCCACACCCTGACCCCGGCGCAGCAGGGCGATCACTCAAGGACCACTGTCGGGGTGATCCAGATCGAGACGATCAGCGTGCCGCCCCAGGTCGATCGAGCGCAGATCGTCATTCGCGAGGGCAACAGTGGCCTGGCGATCCTGGAAACCCAATGGTGGGGCTCGACTCTCGTGGACGAATTGCGCAGTGCGCTGGCCGACCAACTGAGCAACAGTCCTGTACAAGGCCGACATTCGGTGCGGGTCGATGTGCAGCGTTTTGACTCGATCCCCGGCCAGTACGCCTTGATGGACGTGGAATGGCGCCTGCGCAGTGCCAGCAGCGGCGAAACAGCACGGGTGATTTGCCGCAGCGCCTTGCAAACGCCTTCGGGCGCTAGCGTCGATGACCTGGTGCTTGCCCAGCAAAACAACGTCAAACGCCTGGCCGCGCTGATCAGCCAGGCTGCCGCCAGGCCACAGGCGAGTTGCCCTTCGCCCTGAACGCCTTCCCCCCGGATTAACGGCGACAAGTTCGTCGTTAATCCGTCCCTACTGTTTCCTGCTGTCATTCCCCGCGACAGGCGGCCAGCAGCAACTGGCACCGTCAGGTGCGCCGAGGGCACGACAAAAGGCAGCCGGGGGCAGCACCCTATTCTGATCGACGGTATCGATTGATCGACGAGTCGAACCACAGTGGGTGCAGTGCTGCTAATCTGAATGAAAATTACATGTATTAACGGTTTTTTTGACGTTATTTTCTCATTTGGATCTCTACATTTCCCGCACCTCAAAAACATGCAAATGATTCGCATTGGTTAACTGGCGCTTGAATGCGCATGACTTTCAAAAAAATGCACCAGGAGCAGCCCGCAGAATGATTCCGAAAATCCCTTCGTTCTTGAAAAAAGCCCTGCTGGCCACCGCTTTGCTCAGCGCTGGCCAGGTGTATGCCGCTGACTCCGTCGGCATCGTGGTGTACAACGCGCAACACGCAAGCCTGACCAAGGCCTGGGTCGAGGGCTTTACCCAGGAGACCGGTATTCCCGTCACCTTGCGCAACGGCGATGACACCGAGATGGGCAACCAGATCGTGCAGGAAGGCGCGGCTTCGCCGGCGGACGTATTCCTGACCGAAAACTCCCCGGCCATGGTCCTGGTCGACAACGCCGGGCTGTTTGCGCCTGTCGACAAGGCCACGCTGGAGCAGGTCGACTCCGCCTACCGCCCGGCCCACGGCAAATGGGTAGGGATCGCCGCACGCTCCACGGTGTTCGTCTACAACCCGAGCAAACTGCCGGAAGCCGACCTGCCGAAATCGATCATGGACCTGGCTTCGCCGGGCTGGAAGGGTCGCTGGGGTGCATCGCCAGGCGGTGCTGACTTCCAGGCCATCGTCGCAGCCATGCTCGAACAAAAGGGTGAAGCCGCCACGCTGGATTGGCTCAAGGCGATGAAAACCAACTACGCCAACTACCGTGGCAACAGTTCGGTACTCAAGGCGGTGAATGCCGGGCAGATCGACAGCGGCGTGATCTACCACTATTACAGCCTGGTGGATCAGTCCAAGACGGGCGAAAACAGCAAGAACACCGCCCTGCACTACTTCAAACACAAGGATCCGGGCGCTTTTGTCAGCATTTCCGGCGGTGGCGTGCTGGCCTCCAGCAAACAACAGGAACAGGCCCAGGCGTTCCTCAAGTACATTACCGGCAAGGACGGCCAGGCTGTCCTGAAGAACGGCAAGTCGTTTGAATACGCCGTGGGCAAAGGCGCTGCATCCAACCCTAAACTGGTGCCTCTGAACCAACTCGATGCGCCGACTGTCGATGCTTCGAAACTCGACAGTAAAAAAGCCGTGGAGCTGATGACACAGGCCGGACTGCTCTAAATTGATGCCAGAAACCCTGCCTGCGGGGGTCGCTGAGGCGACACCCGCACATTTGCGTCGACGATCCCGCGGAATCTTTGCGGGACGTGGCGGTGTATGGGTGATCGGTTTGTCGGTGCTGGTTTCATTACTGGCACTGCTACCGATCGCTTACGTTATCGGCGTGTCCCTGCAGACAGGCTGGTCAACCGTCGTGGCCCTGGTGTTCCGCCCTCGGGTCGGTGAACTGCTGGTCAACACCGTGTTGCTGGTGCTGCTGACGATTCCCTTGTGCGTCGCACTGGGGGTGACGCTGGCCTGGCTCACGGAACGCACGAATCTGCCGGGGCGGCGCTGGTGGTCGTTGCTGGCCACCGCGCCGCTGGCGGTGCCTGCGTTCGTTCACAGCTACGCCTGGGTCAGCCTGGTGCCACCGATTCACGGCTTGTTTGCCGGAGTCCTGGTCTCGGTCATCGCCTACTTCCCGTTCCTGTATTTGCCGGTGGCGGCCACTTTGCGCCGGCTCGATCCGGCCATCGAAGACGTCGCCGAATCCATGGGGCTCAAACCCTGGAACGTGTTTTTCCGCGTGGTGTTGCCGCAATTGCGCCTGGCGATCTGCGGCGGCGCCTTGCTGGTCGGCCTGCACCTGCTGGCCGAGTATGGCCTGTACGCCATGATCCGCTTCGACACCTTTACCACCGCGATCTTCGATCAGTTCAAATCGACCTTCAACGGTGCGGCTGCGCACATGCTGGCCAGTGTCCTGGCGCTGTGTTGCCTGGCGATGTTGACGGCCGAATCCGCGGCACGGGGCTCCGCGCGTTACGCTCGCGTCGGTTCGGGAAGCGCTCGGGAGCAACGGGTCGTTTACCTGAAACCGGCCTCCACCCTGCTCTCGCTGACGCTGCAGATCGTGACCTGCGCCCTGGCCCTGGGCGTGCCCTTGATTACCCTGGGCAAGTGGCTCATCGCCGGCGGTGTGGAAGTCTGGGACATGGCCGAATTGTTGCCCGCACTGGAGCAAACCCTGCTGCTCGGCATCGCGGGCGCGGCGCTGACCACCTGCGCGGCGATCCCGATTGCCTGGCTGTCGATCCGCTACCCCGGTCGACTGCAACGGGTGCTGGAAAGCTGCAACTACATCACCAGTTCCTTGCCTGGAATCATCGTCGCGCTGGCGCTGGTGACCGTCACGATCCATTTTGCCCGGCCGATCTACCAGACCACCTTCACCGTGCTGCTGGCGTATCTGTTGATGTTCTTGCCCCGTGCCCTGGTGAGCCTGCGCGCAGGCATTGCCCAGGCCCCGGTGGAACTGGAAAACATGGCCCGCAGCCTTGGCCGCTCGCCGGCCCGGGCACTGTGGCTGATCACCTTGCGCCTGGCCGCACCGGGGGCTGCCGCCGGCGCGGCGCTGGTGTTCCTGGCGATCACCAACGAATTGACCGCCACCTTGCTGCTGGCCCCGAACGGCACGCGCACCCTGGCGACCGGGTTCTGGGCCTTGACCAGTGAAATCGATTACGCAGCCGCTGCGCCCTACGCCTTATTGATGGTTGTGCTGTCGCTTCCGTTGACCGGACTCCTTTATCACCAATCGAAAAAAACGGCTGGCCGATGAACACTCTTGAATTGAATGCCCTCTACAAGTCCTATGGCGCCCATTGCGCCCTGGACAACGTCAGCCTGTCGGTGCCCAGCGGCAGTCGCACGGTCATCGTCGGCCCTTCCGGCTCGGGCAAGACCACGTTGCTGCGGATGATTGCCGGTTTCGAGTTCCCCGATTCCGGCCGCCTGTCGCTCAATGGCCAGACCCTGGTCGACGGCACCCACGAAGTGCCGGCCCATCAACGCCTGATCGGCTATGTGCCACAGGACGGCGCACTGTTCCCGCACATGACCGTGGCAGCGAACATCGGCTTCGGCCTGTCGACCAGGGGCGCTGAAAAACAGCAGCGCGTCGCCGAACTGATGGACAGCGTGGCCCTGGACGCGAAGATGGCCGAGCGCTGGCCTCACGAATTGTCCGGTGGCCAGCAACAGCGCGTGGCCCTGGCCCGAGCCCTGGCGCAGCAGCCACGGCTGATGCTGCTGGACGAGCCGTTCTCGGCGCTCGATACCGGCTTGCGCGCCGCCATGCGCAAGATGGTTGCGCGGCTGCTGGAAGACGCGGGCGTCACCACCATCCTGGTCACCCATGACCAGAGTGAAGCCCTGTCGTTCGCCGACCAGTTGGCGGTGATGCGTCATGGCCGACTGGTGCAGTCAGGGCATCCGCTGGACCTTTACCGTTATCCCGAAGACGAACAGACCGCCTTGTTCCTGGGGGATGCCGTGGTGATGCCCGCGCGCATCGAGGCCGGTTGGGCCCATTGCGACCTGGGGCGGATCCCGGTCAACAACCACCGCAACAACAGCTCGGCGCAGATCATGCTGCGACCCGAACAGCTGCAACTGGCCAGCATCCTCCCCAGTGACCTGGAAGCCAGCGGGTGCCGGGCCGTGGTCACCGATCGGGACTTCAGCGGCAACACTTGCACGCTGACGGTGGAACTCCAGTCATTGACTCGTAGCGAGCAACCGGGCCGATCACTGCTGGTGCGCAGTTCCGGCATGTATGCACCACCCGCCGGCAGTTCGGTTCAGGTCTCGACCATTGGCCATGCCCATGTACTGAGCGAGGTGTGATCGTTCACAGATCGAATCGATCCACCGCCCGACGCCGCTCGTTGTCATCGCGCACATCGTAGTTGGCCGTGGTCTGGATGTTGCTGTGGTGCGCCAGCTTCTGTGCAATCGACAAGTCATGCTCTTCGATCACCCGGGTGATGAATGAACGCCGGAAGTCGTGGGGCATGATTTTCACCCCGACCTGCGCGCCCCGTTGCCGGGCGATGTAGTAAATCGCGTGTTTGGTGATGCGCTCACGGGTGATGTGGCTGCCACGGCGGATGCGGTTGAACAGGAACGGATCGTCCGTCTCACCGTCCTTGAGCAACGAACGGCGCAGCTCGAGCCAGGCTTCAAGCTTGGCGAAGGCCCAGGCCGGCGCGTACTTGATCAACTGTTTGTTGCCCTTGGCGGTCACCCGCAGGCTGCGCTCGGTGAAGTCGACCTGGTTCAGCTCCAGGTTCACCGATTCGGATTTGCGCATCCCCGAGCCGTACAAAATCCCGATGATCGCCGCATCCCGCAGGCCCTGCGGCCGCGGATCGGCAGCGCAGACCGCCATCAGCTCCTGGATCAGCGTGCGCCTGAGATTGCGCCCCTGGGACAGCCGTGTCCCGGCCATACCCTTCACGGTACGCATCTTCAACAGATGCTCCTGAGAGATCAGGCTCATGCGCCACGCTTCGTTCATCACCCCGCGCACCGCGTTGACATAGAGCGAAGACGTGTTCGGCGCATAGCCATCCGAACGCAAGGTGGCGACCAACGCAATGACGTCCTCGGGCTGCAGATTGTGCCAGGGAATTTCCTCGATATCGTGGTCTTCGAAACCCAGACGGTCGGCGGCATCCTGCAGCACATAACGCATGGTCAGCTGGCTGGACGGCGCCAGTCGCGCCAGATACAGGGTCAGTGGATTGGTGAGGGGTGTGCGGGAATCAGATACAGGTAAGTCAATCAAACGAAACGGCCTTGAAGGTAAACAGTTCAGTGAAACAAGCGGGAAGCGAAATTACGCTGATGTAGAAGACAACGCCCCCGCAGGACTTTTCGCAAGTCGGCGCTGCCCGAATGGACGTGCAACCTGCCGGTCATAGCGAAAAAAGTCAACCGACACGCCCGCCAGTGGCTTTACCACGCGATAGCCGAATTGAAACATGGCCCTGCCTATCCTGCGTCACCGAACCAGCCCGTGCGCCCGAACAAAGGAGTGTCCAATGAAAATCAGCGTGTTTGGTAGCGGATATGTTGGCCTGGTGCAGGCAGCGGTATTGGCGGAAGTCGGCCACGACGTGGTCTGCATGGACGTTGACGAGAATAAGGTCGAACTGCTCCAACAGGGCCACGTGAGTATTTTCGAACCCGGGCTGGCCAGCCTGGTACGCGAAGGTCTTGACGCCAGACGGTTGCAATTCACCCACGACGAAAAATTCGCGATACAGCATGGCCAGGTGCTGTTCATCGCGGTTGGTACACCGTCCCGGGACGACGGTTCAGCAGACTTGCGCTACGTGATGTCGGTGGGCGAAGCGGTTGCCCGGCATCGCGAGCAGCCGGCGATCCTGGTGGAGAAATCCACCGTCCCGGTCGGCACCGGCGACGCCTTGCGCGCGCACATCGACAAATGCCTGCTCAGCGCCGGGCGTCTTTTGCAGTTCGATATCGTCTCCAACCCGGAGTTCTTGAAAGAAGGTTCGGCCGTGACCGACTGCCGCCGCCCGGACCGTATCGTCGTCGGCTGCGAACGCGAAGAAGTGCGTGAGGTGATGCGTGACCTGTACTCGCCCTTCAACCGCAATCATGAACGCATCATGTTCATGGACCTGCGCAGCGCCGAGCTGACCAAGTACGCCGCCAACTGCATGCTGGCGACCAAGATCAGCTTCATCAACCAGATCGCCGAACTGGCCGAACACCTGGGCGCCGACATCGAATCGGTACGCCTGGGCATCGGCGCCGACTCGCGTATCGGCTATCACTTCATCTACCCCGGTTGCGGCTACGGCGGCTCATGTTTCCCCAAGGACATGCGTGCCCTGATCCACAGCGCCGAACAGGCCCATTGCTCCAGTGACCTGCTGCAAGCGGTGGAAGCCATCAACGAGCGACAGAAATTCAAGCTGTTCGAGCGCATCAACGCGTTCTACAAGGGCAACTTGCGTGGCAGGACCTTTGCCTTGTGGGGCCTGGCGTTCAAGCCAAACACCGACGACATGCGCGATGCACCGAGCCGGGTGTTGCTCGAATCCTTGTGGGCCGCCGGGGCGAATGTCCGTGCGTTCGATCCGGAAGCCATGCAGGAAACCCAGAAGCTGTATCCCGATGAGTCGAAGCTGATGCTCATGGGCACGCCCGAGTCGGTCTTGTCCGGTGCCGATGCACTGATCATCTGCACCGAATGGCAACAGTTCAAGGCGCCGGACTTCCAGCTGATCCAGCAGCGGCTCAACGCACCGGTGATCTTTGACGGCCGCAACCTGTACGACTCGGACCGTCTGGCACGCATCGGTTTCACCTACTTCCCGATCGGCCGGGGCGACTCGAGCAAATTGCCGATTCCGTACCAGCAATGGTTTGCCGAGTCAGTGGTTGCCTGAACACCATGATCCCTCACATCCGCCAACAGTCCCTCGTGCTGGGTCTGCACGGCTGTTGGTGCATTGAGCGGGCGTTTCGACAGGAATGATTTCGTGCTGTTGCACCTCAAGCAAATCCCGTGGCAACGAACATTTGCGGCTTCATGTTGATGCACACCCCGGCGCCGACGATGTTTTATGCCTTGAGTGCACTCGCTGCCCTGGGTGGCTTGCTGTGCTACACAAGCGGCCGACGGGGCGTTTTAAAGCAAAATTAATGCACTGAAAGCTCATTAATATGAATTTGTCAGTAGCAGGATTGAACGGCACACTGTGCGCGTTCCTCCCCCAACAGTTGGAACAACTTCAAGGGCTTTCTGGGTTCCCCAGCCAAGCCCTTTTTTTGCATGGATTTTTTCTGCCGGAGTTTTCTCGGAATGCTTGCTCGCTGGTTGCCTGCCGCCATCAACACCCGCCCCACCGAATGGAGCCGCGCCGCCATCGGCATGGCCTTGGGGACACTGATGAGCGTATGGCTCTGTAGCCAGGTGTTCGGCATCGAGGTGGCCCAGCACCTGATCGGTCCACTGGGGGCTTCGGCGGTGCTGTTGTTTGCCGTGTCTTCGGGCGCGCTCGCCCAACCCTGGTCGATTCTCGGCGGCTACTTGTGCGCTGGGGTGATTGCCTTGCTGGTGGCCCATGTGTTGGGCCGAACCCTGGGTAGCGCGTGCCTGGCGGCGGGCATGGCGTTGATCCTGATGTGCTGGCTGCGGTGCCTGCATCCACCGGCCGGTGCATTGGCCCTGACCCTGGTGCTGGCCGATCCGGCGACCATTGCCATGGACTGGAGAGCCATCGGACCGGTGATGCTCAGCGCGGCGACGATGCTGCTCTGTGCCCTGGCCTACAACAACCTGACCCGCGTTCGTTACCCCAAGAGTGCCAGCGAAGCGGTGGCCAGGATTCCTGCCGATCACCCGCCGGTCGACCGTCAGGCCATCACCGCCGAAGACCTGAAACTGGCGTTGGCCGACATGGAAGCGTTCTACGACGTCACGCCCGAAGACCTCGAACAGTTGATCCAGGCCAGCCAACTGCACGCCAAACGCCGCAGCGTGGGCGAGGTGCTCGCCCCTCGACTGTAAGTTGCTGTTTTGGAGGTTCTTTTGCCGTGGCCGGGCGGTTCTGGCATCCTGCGCCTCCATTTTCTGACCCGGCCCGCCTTCTGGCACGCAAACCACCATGACCGCCTCCGAAAAAGCCCCCGCTCCACGCCACAGCGACCTGATCTACGGCCTCGATGACCGCCCGCATCTGACCGCCACCGTCTTCGCCGCCCTGCAACACGTGCTCGCGAGTTTCGTCGGCATCATCACCCCGACGCTGATCATGGGCAGCGCCCTGGGCCTGCAAAGCGAAATTCCCTACCTGATCAGCATGGCGCTGTTCGTTTCCGGCCTGGGCACCTTCGTGCAGGCGCGGCGCTTCGGTCCGGTGGGCTCCGGCCTGTTGTGCCTGCAAGGCACCAGTTTCTCGTTCATCAGTGTGATTCTCAGCGCCGGCTTCATGGTCAAGGCCCGTGGTGGCGGTACCGATGAGATTCTCTCGACCATCTTCGGCGTGTGCTTTTTTGCCGCGTTCATCGAGGTGGTGTTGAGCCAGTTCATCGGCAAATTACGCATGCTGATCACCCCGGTGGTGACCGGCACGATCATCACGCTGATGGGCTTGTCGCTGATCAAGGTGGCAATGACCGACATCGCCGGCGGCTTCGGCGCCCCGGATCTGGGGGCGGCCAGTCACCTGGCCCTGGCGGCGCTGGTGCTGGGAACCATCGTGGTGTTGAACCGGGTGGACGTGCCGTTTCTGCGCCTGGGGGCGATTGTCATCGGCCTTACCCTGGGCTACGGGGTGGCATGGCTCATGGGCCAGGTGGATTTCAACAGCCTGCCCGAAGTACCGCTGATGAGCGTACCGGTGCCGTTCAAGTACGGGTTCTCCTTCGATTGGGTGGCGTTCATTCCGGTGGCGGTGATCTTCCTCGTGTCGCCGCTGGAGGCCGCCGGTGACCTTACGGCCAACTCGATGATCTCCCGGCAACCGGTCAAGGGCCCGGTGTACATTCGCCGGATCAAGTCCGGCCTGCTCGCCGATGGCCTCAACTCGGCCATGGCCGCAGTGTTCAACAGCATGCCGATGGTGACCTTCGCCCAGAACAACGGGGTGATCCAGCTCACCGGCGTGGCCAGTCGCTACGTGGCGTTTTTCATTGCCGGATTGCTGGTGGTGCTTGGCCTGTTCCCGATGATCGGCGCGGTACTGCAACTGATGCCGAAACCGGTGCTCGGTGGCGCGGAACTGGTGATGTTCGGCACCGTCGCCGTGGCCGGGATCAAGATTCTCGCCGAGGCCGGCCTGCATCGGCGCAACATGCTGATCGTGGCGATTTCCATCGGCATGGGCCTGGGCGTGGCCGCCGTGCCGGAAGTCTTGCGTGAACTGCCCAAGGCCCTGCACAACATTTTCGAATCGCCCATCACCGTCGGCGCGCTGTGCGCTATCGTTCTTAATATCTTCTTGCCCGAGGAATTCATCGAACTGGAAGAGGACGAATTCGATCCGGAGGCCTCGGTGCTTCAGGTGATGCAGAACCCCGATGTGACCGCCAGGGATGAACCCGCAAAGGCTGCGGTGGTCGCACAGTCAAACCGCTAGACCGGTTCAAGGGCTGAGCCGCTGACGGTTCAGCCCTTTTTCAGATGAGAGCACGTCCATGCGCAGCGCCCACGCGGTCCTGATTTCCCTCCTGCTCTGCCTGAGCGCCTGCTCTTCGCTGCCCAATCGAGACCCGTTGAGAATCAACGTCGTGGGTGTCGAGCCCCTGCAAGGCGAGGGCATGGAAGTGCGCTTTGCCGTGAGAATCCGCGTGCAGAACCCCAATGACACCACCCTCACCTACAGCGGCGTCGCCCTGGACCTGGACATCAACGGCCAGCCCTTCGCCTCTGGGGTCACCGATGAGAGGGGTACGATCGGGCGTTTTTCCGACACCGTCGTCAGCGTGCCGGTCAGTGTTTCGGCGTTGTCGGTGATCCGCCAGACCTATGGCATCAGCCAGATGAAAACGCTCAACAACATGCCTTATGTCCTGCGCGGAAAGCTCTCGGGTGGAGTGTTCAACACGATGCGTTTCGTCGACAGTGGCACGCTCAATCTGCCTGGATCGACTACGGGCAGCCGTTATAGGCCTGCGAAGAAATGACCGTTGCGCCGCTGAACTTACTCAGTGTCATTGAGAATCAGGCTGCGGTAATGCCCCGGATTTGATCCCGACCACTTGCGAAACGCCTTGTAGAACGAACTGACGTCAGCGAACCCCAGCCGCGTGGCGATTTCGCTGAAGCTGATCGTGGGTTCGGCCAGCCAGACAATCGCCAGCTCCTTGCGCACGCCGTCCTTGAGGCCTTGATAGGTTTGCCCCTCTTCGGCCAATCGGCGGCGCAGGGTTGAAGCCGACATGCACAGGCGTTGCGCCAATGCTTCGGTTTCCGGCCAGTGTTCGGCCGGCAGGTGGCGCAGGTCGTGTTTGATGCGGCTGGCCAGGCTCTGCGGATCGCGGTACTTCACCAGAATGTTCGCCGGCGCACGGGCCAGGAATCGCTCGAGCTCTTCAGGGCTGCGCTTGATGGGCAGGTCCAGGCAATCGGCGGAGAAAATCATCCGCGTGCGTGGGCGGTCGAAGCGCAGGTTCTCGGAAAACATCACCTGATAGTCATCGCAGAAATCCGGCTTCGAACAGCGCAGTTCGATGGCCAGGATCGGAATCCGCCGTCCTGCCAGCCAGCAGGCAACGCCGTGCACGATCATCCAGTAGGTGAAATAGGTGAAGGCCCGACGCGGGTCTTTGTCGTCCTCCAGCAGGACGATTTCCGCCAGGCTTTGCTGACGCACCAACTGCGCCGGCAGGTGTTCGAGGATCAACGACAAAAAACCCAGGCCGCTGGCCACTCCCGCCGCCACGTTGGGCTGGAGCATGGCGCTGCGACACAGGAACGCAAAGCTGCCGGATTTGAGTTTGCGTGGGTCCATGCCAAAGAACTCATCATCGCCGCGCCGTGCCAGCAACCGCCACAGGCGCGCATAGGCCGTGGCCGGAACACGGGCGTCGGCGTTGCCCAACAACTGCGGGTCGATGCCGACCTTGCTCAACACTTCATCCGTGGCGATTCCTGGCGCGCAGCTTTGCAACAGTGCTTCACGCACCAGTTGAATGGAGATGGTGTCTTTTTCCGACATGGATCGCGGCAAGCCCTGTTCTTGTTCGAGTGGGGGGCATATTAGCTGAAACCGCTACCTCAACGCAGATCCCTTGTGGGAGCGCGGATTCCTGTGGGAGCGAGCTTGCTCGCGATGGCTGCCTGGCAGGCGACATGGATTTTTGAGGGTGTACCTATCCGTTTCTGCGGTAACGGCGGCTTATGGTTCCGCCCTTACGGCGGGTCACTTGGAAAAGCCCCAAGTAACCAAGGGCTCTTGCCCCTGACGTTCGGTGCCTCGCTTAGGCTCGGCATGCCCTCGCTCCGGTCCTGCTCCGTGGGCCCGCCGCCATCGGCCATCCATGGCCGGCGGCGGCTAACCCGGCATCCATGCCGGGTTGCCCACTGCGCAGAACCGGAACGAAGCCTCACGAGGGGGCAAGAAGATCAAAAGCCAAAGCAAAAGCGAGGCGGCCTACCGGCCGGCCTGTTTGCTGGGTGCGTTCATCTGGGATGCATCTGTGGCTGTCAGGCCGTCATCGCGAGCAAGCTCGCGATTGCTTTCCTGAGATCCACCGGCTTTACAGAATGCGATAGAGCAACCGCTCGATCCGCACGCGACTCACGCGCTTGAGGAACTTGGCCACGCCCGCCGGGTATTCGGCCAGGGTTTCCAGGTTCTGGAAGTGCTCGATGCGACGGGTGTGCTGGAAGATCTCTGCCAGCTCCTTGCGACGCGGCTCCAGCAGTTCGCCATGGGGATCATCGATCAACAAGGCGTTTTCCAGATCGAGTCGAAACGCCCGCGGGTTGAGGTTGTTGCCGGTCAGCAAGGTATAGCGCCGGTCGATCCACATGCCCTTGAGGTGATAGGTGTGGTCACCATCACGCCACAGGTGCAGGTTCAACTGCCCGCTGTCGATGTTGCGCTGATGACGCTTGGCGAACCGGCGCAAGCTGATTTCGTACAGGTACGGCAGCGCCGAAATGACCCGGAACGGTTCGCTCGGCGGAATGTAGAAGTCGTTGGCCGTCTTGTCGCCGACCACAATGTCGATCTTCACCCCACGGGCCAGTGCGCGGTTGATCTCGCGGATGATCGCCAGCGGCAGGTTGAAGTACGGCGTGCAAATGATCAGTTGCTGCTGGGCGCTGGCGATCAGTTCGCAGATCACCCGGTTCAGCGGATTGTTCTTGCCGACGCCGAGCAACGGGCTGACGGACAAACCGGTCCTGTCGGTGGTGCCCTGCGTGGTGTCGTACGCCGCATGCTTGAGACGGCTGCGCAGGTCACCGATGTCATTGCGCAGGCTGCGGGTGGTCGGCAGGTTCGGCAGGTCGAGGCGGTGCACCGCCTTGGACGCCACCAGGCCGTGCTGCACCAGGTGCTCCATCGAATCGGCCAGTTCACGATTGTGCAGCAGGTGATAGCGGTCGTAGCGGTACTTGTCGAACTTGTGCAGATAGACATTGTTCAGGCTCGCGCCGCTGTAGATAACGCAGTCATCGATCACGAAGCCTTTAAGGTGCAACACACCGAACAATTCGCGGGTTTGTACCGGGACGCCGTAGATCGGCACTTCGCTGGCATGGGTGCGGGTCATTTCCTGATACCAGGCGGAGTTGCCCGGTTGCTTGCCGGCACCGATCAGGCCGCGCTGGGCGCGCAGCCAGTCGACGACGACCACCACGTCCAGTTCCGGACGCGCCAGTTTGGCCGCGTGCAAGGCATCGAGAATTTCCTGGCCGGCCTCATCCTCTTGCAGGTACAGCGCAACGATGTAAATGCGCCGGGTCGCGCTGGCGATTTTCTCCAGCAGGCAACGACGGAATTCGGCAGCGCCGCAGAGGACGTTAACGGCATCGGCCGTCAGCGGAAAACTGCGCAACTTGGGCAGCAGGGAGCGTTTGAAAAACGACGGCATAGGGCTCGCAATGGGTCGAATCCGAAGAACCCGTGAGCTTACACCATCGATTGCTTTGGGTCTTGTTACTGTCTGTAATGCCCTCTTCGCGAGCAAGCCCGCTCCCAGAGGGGACCGTATTTCAAATTTGGGAACGAGCCTGCTCGCGATGGCATTTGCGCGGGCAACAAAAATATCCACTTGACCAAGGAGAACGATCGTTCTACTGTTTGCAACATGAACGAAATCACTAGCAATGACACACGCGACATCATTCTGGATGTCACCGAAAAGTTGATCTACAAAAGTGGCATAGCCGCCACTGGCATGGATCTTCTGGTGAAAACCGCCGGCGTCTCCAGAAAAAGCATCTACCGCTACTTCGCCAACAAGGACGAACTGGTGGTGGCCGCCCTGCAACGCCGTGACCAGCGCTGGATGCACTGGTACAGAGGCGCAGTCGGCCAGGCACAAACCCCGGCCGAGCGACTGCTCAACCTGTTTACCGTGCTCAAGTCGTGGTTCGCCTGCGAAGGTTTTCGCGGCTGCGCTTTCATCAACACCAGCGGTGAAACCGGCGACCCGCAGGACCCGGTGCGCCTGGTCGCCAAAGAGCATAAACAGAAGCTGCTCGACTACCTGTGCGAGCTGTGTACCGAACATGGCGCCGAGGATCCGCTGCTGCTGGCCAGACAGCTGCTGATCCTGATCGACGGTGCCATTACCGTGGCGCTTGTAATGGGTGATCACAGTGCCGCCGATAATGCGCAATGCATGGCGCGAAAGTTATTGGACCTGTAGCAACCTGATCAAGCTCTACAGTTGTTTGAACATTAACTTGATACGGAGACTTTAAATGTCTAATGCCGAAGTTCGTCCGCCACTACCTCCTTTCACCCGTGAATCGGCGATTGAAAAAGTTCGCCTGGCCGAAGACGGCTGGAACTCTCGCGACCCGGAGCGCGTGTCCCTGGCCTACACCCTGGACACCCAATGGCGCAACCGCGCCGAGTTCGCCCACAACCGCGAAGAAGCCAAGGGCTTCCTGACCCGCAAATGGGCCAAGGAGCTGAACTACCGGCTGATCAAGGAACTCTGGGCGTTCACCGGCAACCGCATTGCCGTGCGTTATGCCTATGAATGGCACGACGACTCGGGTAACTGGTTCCGCTCCTACGGCAATGAAAACTGGGAGTTCAACGAGGACGGCCTGATGGCCCACCGCTTCGCCTGCATCAACGACATGCCGATCAAGGAAAGCGAGCGCAAGTTCCATTGGCCGCTGGGGCGTCGGCCGGATGATCATCCGGGCTTGTCGGATCTTGGCCTGTAAACACTGAGCAAAATGTGGGAGCGGCGGTGCGGCGATCCGACTTGCTCGCGAAGGGGCCATCAGATCCAGCATCAGTGTTGGCTGACACACCGCTTTCGCGAGCAAGCCCGCTCCCACATTGGTTTTGTGTCGTGCAGGTGGTTAAGATGCTGCCCTTCCCTGCAGCCTCTTTCTGCACCCGCCGAATAAGCCGATCCCATGCCTTTCGAACTCAGCGTTGACCTCTCCACCCTGGCCATCCTGGCCCTTGTCGCTTTTGTTGCCGGTTTCATCGACGCCATCGCCGGTGGCGGTGGGCTGTTGACCACCCCCGCCCTGTTGACCGCCGGCCTGCCGCCGCACCTGGTGCTGGGCACCAACAAACTCAGTTCGACTTTCGGCTCGGCGATTGCCAGTTTCACCTTCTACCGGCGCAAGCTGTTCCACCCCGCGCAATGGGTGCACGCCATCGTCGGCACCTTGGTTGGCGCGCTGACGGGTGCCGTGGTCGCGCATTACCTGCCAGCGGAATGGCTGAACAAAATGCTGCCGGTGATCGTCTTCGCCTGTGGCGTTTATCTATTGTTTGGCGGCACGCCGAAAGCGCCGCTGGACAGCAACGCACCGATCAAGAAAAAGTGGCAGTCGACCCAAGGCTTCAGCCTCGGCTTCTATGACGGCGTGGCCGGTCCCGGCACGGGCGCGTTCTGGACCGTGAGCAGCCTGCTGCTCTACCCCGTCGACCTGGTGAAAGCCAGCGGCGTGGCGCGCAGCATGAACTTCGTCAGCAACGCGGCGGCGCTGTCGATCTTCATCTTTTCCGGTCAGGTGGACTGGGTCATCGGCCTGTGCATGGGCTCGTCGTTGATGGTCGGCGCCTTCTTCGGCGCCCGCACCGCCATCAGTGGCGGCGCGAAATTCATTCGTCCGGTGTTCATCACCGTGGTGCTGGGCCTGACCGTGCGCCTAGCCTGGCAGCACTGGTTCAGCGTGGCCTAAGCGCCGCGCCACATAGACGTCGATCAGGTAACGGGCAATCGAGCGTGACGCCGGCAACGGCGGCAGCTCGTGCACGTTGAACCACTGGGCGTCCTCGATCTCGTCTTCCTGGCAGACGATCTCGCCACCGGCATATTCGGCGTGAAAGCCGAGCATCATCGAGTGCGGGAACGGCCAGCACTGGCTGCCCATGTACTGGATATTCCTGACCTCGATGCTCACCTCTTCACGAACCTCGCGAATCAGGCAGTCCTCGGCCGATTCGCCCGGTTCGGCGAACCCCGCCAATGTGCTGTAGACACCGCTGACAAAACGCGGCGAGCGAGCCAACAGCACTTCATCGCCTCGAGTCACCAGGACGATCATGCTCGGCGAAATCCGTGGGTAGCTGCGCAGATCGCACGGCTGGCAATACATCGCCCGTTCGCGCGGCACCTGGGTCATGGCCTGACCGCAGTTACCGCAAAAGCGGTGTTCGCGGGCCCAGGTGCCGATCTGCGCGGCGTAACCGAGCACCTTGTAGACCGTGTGATCGCCTTCGAGCATGAACGCCCGCAGGCCTTTCCAGTTGCAACCCGGCACTTCGCTATGACTGCGCAGTTCCAGCAGATAGACCGGCTCGCCATCGAGATGACCGATGCCATGTTCGGCAAGAATCGGCAGGTCCTGACGCTTCAGCCATTCGCGCGCAAACAGTGCGCCATTGTCATCGAACAGAAAGCCTTCGGGGCTGCGCGCGATGGCCCAGCCGCCGGGTTGATCGGTGTCCAGTACTGCGGTGGTCCAGCGAGGAATCATGGTTAATCAATCCAGAAATTCGGGTTTCTGTTTGCTCATATGGGCGGCCATGGCCACGCGCAGATCGGTGGATTGCAGCATGGCGGCGTTCCAGGTGGCGATGTATTCGAGGCCGTCATCGATGCGATGGTCACGCATGTAGCTGATCATCTCCTTGGTGCCGGTGACGGCAATCGGCGACTTGCTGGCGATTGTGTAGGCAATGCCCATGACGCCGTCGAGCAGGCTGGCGTTGTCGCTGTAGACGCGATTGACCAGGCCCATGCTCCGCGCTTCGTCGGCGCCAAACGTGCGACCAGTGTAAGCCAGTTCGCGCAGCATGCCGTCACCGATGATCCGCGGCAAGCGTTGCAACGTGCCGACGTCGGCGGCCATGCCGATGTCGATTTCCTTGATCGAGAACTGTGCATCCTCGGCGGCATATCGCATGTCACACGCGGCAATCAGGTCGATGGCGCCACCCAGGCAGTAACCCTGAATGGCCGCAAGCACCGGTTTGCGGCAGTTATCGACCGCATTGAACGACGCTTGCAGGGTGAGGATCTTGCGCCGCAACAGGCGCGCATTGCGGCCCACGTCCTTGCCCAGTTCATTGGCCACACCGGCCAGCATCATCAGGTCGATCCCCGAGGAGAAATGCTTGCCTGCCCCGCTCAGGACCACCACACGCACTTCATCGGTGTCGTCGATCCATTGGAAGATCTCGACGATCTCGCTCCAGAACGCGGCGTTCATCGAGTTGATCTTCTCCGGACGGTTGATCTGCACATGGGCGATTTTATCGACCAGTTCGACGTTGAACGCAGTGTACTGAGACATGCCAATGATCCTTTTGCGGGCAAAAATGAGGCCCGAACTATAACAAGGCACCAAGGTGGGCAGTAAGGCAGTGGTTCGGCCAAATGCAGGACTCAAAAGTACGCACCACAACAGTGCATGCCTGATAAATCACGTCGCACATTTATGTGACTGCCCAGTGACTTTTTGAGGCCAAAACGCAAAAAAACATGCACTTCGTCGGGGCGTTTGCACCTCGATCAGGCACGTCCGTACCGCTACAAACCGATTGTCGAACAATTTTGCCATCTGCCCTTTACCGCTCTAAGTTCTGGCCTAGACTCATTTTCTCAAAGCGAAACCGGCCGGTCACAAAATGGAAAAATAGTCGAAACTTTTTCCAATCCCGATCGGTCCTCTGACAAGAAGGTGCGTTGCGACTGGTGCAATCTTTGCAACGGCTGATTCAACCCTTTTGCCTGGACGCATTGGGCAGCGCTTGCTCACTGATGCGTAGCGCGTTTGCGCCGGCCACGGGAATTGGCCATGGAACACCGTTTGCCAGACCTAAGAATTAGATCAACAACACGGGAGATTCATATGATCAGTACGGCTTTGGAAATACAGGGAGAGCGTGCTCATCAGGTCGGCGAATCGAGCGCCGTTACTGCCGCAAACACCCAACACGTCAGCGTTCCAGGCACCAGGACGTTGACCCCGGCAGCCAAGCAGAATCCGAACCGTAAAAAAGTCCTGTTCGTCACCTCGGAAATTGCCGACCTGGTGAAAACCGGTGGCCTGGGCGACGTTTCCGCGGCCCTGCCACGGGCCATGGCCCATCTGCACGATGTACGGGTGTTGATCCCCGGTTACCCGCAGGTGCTGCACAGCGAGAACCCCATTCATATCATCGGTGAGCTTGGCGGTCATGCTGCGTTGCCACCGTGCAAGATCGGGCGCATGGACATGCCCGATGGCCTGGTCATTTACGTATTGATCTGCCCCGAGCTCTACGAGCGCGAAGGTTCGCCCTACGGCGCCAACAACGGCCGCGACTGGCCGGACAACCATATCCGTTTCGCCCGCCTGGGCCTGGCGGCGGCCGATATCGCCGCCAACCTCGCACAGATCCACTGGTGCCCGGACCTGGTGCACGCCCACGACTGGCCTGCTGGCCTGGCCCCCGCCTACATGCACTGGCGTGGGCAGCGCACGCCGACGCTGTTCACCATCCACAACCTGGCGTATCAAGGCGTGACCAGCCTGGGTTCGTGCCCCGAACTGGGCATTCCCCATCACGCGCTGCAACAGGAAGGCATGGAGTTCTACGGCAAGATGTCGTTCCTCAAGGCCGGCATGGCCTATTCGAGCCACATCACAACGGTCAGCGCGACCTACGCCCAGGAAATCACCACCCCGGATTTCGGCTGCGGCCTGGACGGGTTCCTCGCCGCCAAGACCCAGCAAGGCCTGCTCAGCGGCATTCCCAACGGCATCGATGAAAGCTGGGATGCGGCGACCGATCCGCACCTGTTCTGCCCGTTCAACATCGGCGACTGGGATGGCAAGGCCGTGAACGCCGCCCATGTCCGCGAGCTGTTCGGTCTGGAAGATTCCGAAGGTCCACTGTTTGCGGTGGTCTCGCGGCTGGTTTACCAGAAAGGCCTGGACCTGACCGAAGCGGTGTCCGAGTACATCGTCAAAAACGGCGGGCAGATCGCGATCATCGGCCGTGGCGAGCCGGAAGAAGAACAATCGATGCGCGAACTGGCCCTGCGTTTTCCCGGGCAGATCGGCGTGCGCATCGGCTTCAACGAAACCGACGCCCGGCGCATGTTCGCCGGCAGCGACTTCCTGCTGATGCCTTCGCGTTACGAGCCATGCGGCCTGAGCCAGATGTACGCCCAACGCTTCGGCTCGTTGCCGGTGGCACGCAATACCGGCGGCCTGGCCGACACCATCGAAAACGGCGTGACCGGTTTCCTGTTCGATGAATCCACGGTGCAGAGCTACCAGGAAGCCCTGAGCCGCGCGTTCAAGGTGTTCGCCTTTCCCGACCTGCTGCACGCCATGCGCTGCCGGGCCATGGCGGCGCCGTTCAACTGGTGCAAGGCGGTCGAACCCTACGCCGAGCTCTACGAACAGCTTGTGGCTAAAGCATTGGGGAAATCGAACAAACAGTAAGAGGCTTTCAAGATGCCGTTACGGACCCTTGAGACCTGGCCCCACGGCGCAATCATGCTGGACGCAGAGCACACGCGATTCGCGTTGTGGGCGCCAGATGCGTTCTACGTCAGTGTCGAACTGGAAAATGGACAGTCCTTGCCGTTGCTGCCCCAGGCCGACGGCTGGTTCGTGAGCAACACCCGATGCGCGGCGGGCACGCGTTACCGCTACAGCATCGACGGCGAACTGGAAGTGCCCGACCCGGCCTCCCGCGCTCAGGCCGGCGATATCGACCGGCACAGTGTGGTGGTCGATCCGCTGGCCTATGCCTGGCAACACAGCGCCTGGTTGGGACGGCCGTGGAACGAGGCGGTGATCTACGAACTGCATGTCGGTGCGCTCGGCGGCTTCAGCGCCGTCGAGCAGCATCTGGCGCGGCTGGTCGAACTGGGTGTGACCGCGATCGAACTGATGCCCGTCGCGCAGTTTCCCGGTGAACGTAATTGGGGTTATGACGGCGTCCTGCCCTATGCGCCCCAGGCTTCCTACGGCTCCCCCGAGCAGCTCAAGCACTTGATCGACACCGCCCATGGTCACGGCCTGGCGGTGATTCTCGACGTGGTCTACAACCACTTCGGCCCGGACGGCAATTACCTGCATCGTTATGCCAAGGGTTTCTTTCGCGAAGACAAACACACGCCGTGGGGCGCAGCCATCGACTTGCGCCGTCGCGAAGTGCGGGACTTCTTCATCGAAAACGCCTTGATGTGGCTGCTGGAATACCGTTTCGACGGTTTGCGCCTGGACGCGGTGCACGCCATCGAAGACCCGGATTTCCTCCAGGAGCTGGCACGACGGGTGCGCCAGCAGACGGGGCCGGCGCGGCATGTGTGGCTGATGGTGGAGAACGAACACAACCAGGCCAGCCTGCTCGAACAGGGTTACGACGCGCAATGGAACGATGACGGCCACAACGCCCTGCATGTATTGCTGACCGGCGAAACCGACGCCTATTACGCCGACTACGCGCATAACCCCACCGAACAATTGGCGCGCTGCCTGAGCCAGGGTTTCGTGTTCCAGGGCCATCTCAACCGCCATGGTGTGGCGCGCGGTGAACCCAGCGGGCATCTGCCGCCCAGTGCCTTCATCCTGTTTTTGCAGAACCATGACCAGATCGGCAACCGGGCCTTCGGCGAGCGCCTGCATCAACTCGCCCACCCGCAAGCGCTGCGGGCCGCCACCGTATTGCTGCTGTTGTCGCCGATGATTCCGCTGCTGTTCATGGGCGACGAGTTTGCCGTCGAGCAACCCTTCCTGTTTTTCACCAGCCATCAAGGTGAATTGGCCAAACAGGTTCGCGACGGCCGGCGCAACGAGTTCGCGGCGTTCAGCACCTTTGCCGACCCAAACCTGCGCGAACACATTCCGGACCCGAACGATCCGCAGACGTTTGCAGCGTCTCGCCCGGTCCTGCCATCGACCGGCCATTGCGAGATGCACGACCTGTATTGCCGCCTGTTGCAGATCCGTCACCGGCACATCATCCCGCGCCTGCCGGGCGCCCAGGCACTGGGCACCGATGTGCTGGGTGAAGGCGCAGTCAGTGCCTCCTGGCGCTTGGGCGATGGCAGCCAACTGCGCATTGATCTGAACCTCAGCGCCAGGCCCGTAGTCCACACCTCACAGATCGATGCCATGCGCTTGTTCGAATACCCGCCACAGAACTCCGACCTGCCGGCCCCAAACACCCTTGCCCCGTATTGCGCGCTCGTCAGCCTCGCCGCCGCAGCCCCCTTTGCTACCTCGTTTGGAGAGCGTCCATGAGTGATGCGCAACTGGAAATCCTGGCCAGCCGTGCCGGCCTCGCCGTCGACTGGCTCGACGCCAACGGCCGCCCGCAAAAAGTCGCGCCGTCCGTGTTGCGCAACGTGCTGACCGGCCTTGGCCACCCGGCCGGCAGTGCCCAGGAAATCGACGCCAGCCTGCTGGAACTGCAAGCGGTGCAACAGACCCATCACTTGCCGCCATTGATCACCGTCGATGTCGGGGCGGGCCTGGACCTGGCGCGTTTTTTCGAGCCCGGGACCCCTTGCGAAATCCACCTCGAGGACGGTTCGCGGCTGAACCTCAAACTGGACGCCAAAGCGGTGCTGCCGGGGCTGGTACCGGTCGGCTATCAACAGGTCAGCATCGACGGACAAAGTTTCACCCTGGCCGTGGCCCCGGCCCGTTGCTACAGCGTGGCCGATGCCGTGGACAACCCGATCCCGCGTGCCTGGGGCCTGAGTGTGCAGCTGTATGGATTGCGCCGCCCCGGCGATGGCGGGTTTGGTGACACCCAGGCGCTGGAAGACCTTGCCCGGGTGGCCGGCGAGCGTGGCGCCGAGGCGCTGGCGATCAGCCCCTTGCATGCGATGTTTTCCAGTGACAGCCAACGCTACAGCCCCTATTCGCCGTCCAGCCGTTTGTTTCTCAACAGCCTTTACTGCGCCCCCGGCACCATTCTTGGCGAACGCGCGCTGCGTACCGCCATCGATGCAACCGGGCTGGCCATTGAGCTCAAGACGCTGGAAGAGCGTCCGCTGATTGACTGGCCGGCCGCCGCCGAAGCCAAGCATCGGCTGTTGCAGTCGCTGTACGAAGGTTTCGTCCAGGGCGAACACCCCTTGCACGAAGACTTCAGCAGTTTTCGTCACGCCGCCGGCGAAGCGCTGGAAAACCACTGTCGCTTCGAGGCCATCCAGGAGGCGCGCGCTGCCCGCGGTGAACACCTCGACTGGCGGCAGTGGCCCGAACCCTGGCGCAATCCGCGCAGCGCCGAACTGGCGGCATTCGCCGAAGAAAATGCCGGGCGCATTGGATTCTTCGCCTTCTGCCAGTGGCTGATCACGCGCTGCCTGGAGCGTGCGCAAACCGCCGCCCGCGCCAGCGGCATGAGTATCGGCCTGATTGCCGACCTGGCCGTTGGCGCCGACGGTGGCGGCAGCCAGGCCTGGAGCCGTCAGGACGAACTGCTCGCGTCCCTCACCGTTGGTGCGCCACCGGATATTCTCAACCGCACCGGCCAGGGCTGGGGGATTTCCGCGTTCTCCCCTGAAGGCCTGGTGCGCAATGGTTTCCGGGCCTTCATCGAAATGTTGCGGGCCAACTTCGCCCACTCCGGAGGCTTGCGCATCGATCACGTCATGGGCTTGCAGCGTTTGTGGGTAATCCCCAATGGCTCGCCGCCGGCCGACGGCGCTTACCTGTACTACCCGGTGGACGATCTGCTGCGCCTGCTGACCCTGGAGTCCCATCGTCACCAGGCCATCGTCCTCGGCGAAGACCTCGGCACCGTGCCGGACGGTCTGCGGGAAAAACTCATCGCCCGTTCGATGCTCGGCATGCGGGTATTGCTGTTCGAACAGGACAACACGCACTTCAAGCCGATCCTCGACTGGCCGGACAACGCCCTGGCCACCACCAGCACCCATGACCTGCCGACCCTCAACGGCTGGTGGCATGGTCGCGATATCGACTGGAACGCCCGGCTCGGCCTGGTCGATGCCAGCGCTGAAATCGAATGGCGCCAGCACCGCGAGCGCGAACGTGAAGGCCTGCGCCGGGCGTTGAGCCAGGACCCGCAGAACTTTCGCGAAGAGTCCCACGAAACCGACCAGGTGCTCGATGCCAGCGTGCGCTTTCTCGGTCATACCCGCGCGCCGTTGGTGCTGCTGCCGCTGGAAGATGCCCTTGGCGTCGAACAACAGGCCAATCTGCCGGGCACCATCGATACTCACCCGAACTGGTCGCGGCGCTTGCCCGGTTACAGCGAAGCCCTACTCGATGGAGCGGATGCCGCACGACGCCTGGAATTGCTCGCCTGCGCGCGACTGCAGGCGGCCGAGCGTGATCGATGACTGAGGTGCCGACCCGACCACTGCGCGCCACCTTGCGCCTGCAATTTCACCAAGGCTTCACGCTCGAAGATGCGGTGCCACTGGTGCCGTATTTCGCCCGTCTCGGCATCAGCCATGTCTACGCCTCCCCGCTGCTTCGCGCCCGCGCCGGATCGATGCATGGCTATGACGTGGTGGACCCGACCAGGGTCAATCCGGAACTGGGCGGTGAGGCGGCGCTGCGTAGTCTGGTCAGTGCCTTGCACGGGCACAACATGGGGTTGATCCTCGACGTCGTCTCCAACCACATGGCGGTTGGCGGCAGTGACAATCCCTGGTGGCTGGATTTGCTGGAGTGGGGACGCCTGAGCCCTTACGGCGAGTTTTTCGATATCCAGTGGCACTCACCCGACCCGTTGATGGAAGGCCAGTTGCTCCTGCCGTTTCTGGGCAGCGACTACGGCGTCGCGTTGCAGGACGGCACCCTGCCCCTGCTGTTCGATGCCTGGCACGGCACCTTCCATGTCGAGCACTACGAACACCGTTTTCCGATTTGCCCCAGCGATTACGGGGAACTGCTCAGGACCGATGCGCCGCTCGATACACAGCAGGCCGAACAACTGAAAAACCTGGCCGATCGCTTCAGCACCCTGAGCTACCAGACCGACGCCCACAGCCTGGCCCTGCCGCTGAAAGCGGAACTGCGCGATCTGCTCAGCGATCCGGCCCTTGCCCACGCCATCGAGCAGCACCTGAACAACTACGACTCACTGACCGGCGAAGGCTTCCAGCGCCTGCACAACCTGCTGGAGCGCCAGAGCTATCGCCTGGCCAGTTGGCGCACCGCCGCCGATGACATCAACTGGCGGCGCTTCTTTGATATCAATGAACTCGGCGGACTGCGCGTCGAGCGCCCCGCCGTGTTCGAAGCCACCCACGCGAAGATCTTCCAACTGGTGGCTGAAGGGCTGATCGACGGGTTGCGCATCGACCACATCGACGGCCTCGCCGACCCGCGGGGCTACTGTAGAAAACTGCGCCGCCGGGTCGACAGCCTGTCAGCGGGCCGCCACCTGCCCATCTATGTCGAAAAGATCCTCGGCGAAGGTGAAACCCTGCATCGCGACTGGTCGGTGGATGGCACCACCGGTTACGAGTTCATGAACCAATTGTCACTGCTGCAACACGATCCACGGGGCGCGCAGACATTGGCCGAACGCTGGCAGCGTCACAGCGAGCGGCCCGCCGACTTCTCCCGGGAAGCTCAACTGGCCCGCCAGCAAATCCTCAGCGGTTCCCTGGCCGGAGATTTTGAAAGCGTCGCCCAGGCCTTGCTGCAAGTGGCCCGGGACAACCTCATGACCCGCGACCTGACCCTGGGCGCCATTCGCCGGGCCTTGCAGGCGCTGATCGTGCACTTCCCGGTGTACCGCACCTACATCAGCCCCCTTGGCCGGTCGGCCCAGGACGAAATGTTTTTCCGACAGGCCATGGACGGTGCCCGCCAGACCCTCGGCGAAGCGGACTGGCCGGTGCTCGACAGCCTGGCCGGCTGGCTCGGCGGTGAACCCTGGCGGCAGCGCCCGGCCGGTCGCGAACGCAAACGCCTGAAGCACGCCTGCGTACGTTTCCAGCAACTGACCTCGCCGGCAGCGGCGAAAGCGGTGGAAGACACCGCGTTCTATCGTTCGGCCGTCTTGCTCTCGCGCAATGACGTTGGCTTCAACACCGAACAGTTCAGCGCACCGCTCGCCGACTTTCATCAGGCCTGCATCGAGCGCCTCGACACCTTCCCGGACAACCTGCTGGCCAGCGCCACCCACGACCACAAACGCGGCGAAGATTCACGGGCGCGGCTGGCGGTACTGAGCGAGCGCAGCGGCTGGTATGCCGACCAGATCGGCCTGTGGCGCGCCCTCGCCCGGCCCTTGCGCAACGACGATCAAATGCCATCGGCGGGCGATGAGTTGATTCTGTACCAGACGATCCTCGGCAGTTGGCCGCTGGAGTTGGCTATCGATCATCCGCCGGCACTCGAGAACTACGCAAAACGCCTCTGTCAGTGGCAACGC
This sequence comes from Pseudomonas sp. BF-R-19, assembly GCF_019956445.1. NCBI lineage: Bacteria > Pseudomonadati > Pseudomonadota > Gammaproteobacteria > Pseudomonadales > Pseudomonadaceae > Pseudomonas > Pseudomonas sp. BF-R-19. Next base: position 80,412 of record NZ_JAHBDN010000103.1, on the reverse strand, counting down.
AAGGCCCTGCGCGAAGCCAAGTTGCAAAGCAGCTGGAGCGCGCCCAATGACATTTACGAGCAAGCGAGCGAGGACTTCATCCAGCGCCTGTTGCTCAGCCCCGAAGGCGAGCTGCTGCGTGCCGCCCTGGTCAAAGTTGCCCGCTCGATTGCCGCCCCCGGTGCACTCAACGGTTTGGCGCAAACCTTGCTGCGCATGACTGTGCCCGGGGTGCCGGATTTGTATCAGGGCAACGATTTCTGGGACTTCAGCCTGGTCGACCCGGACAACCGTCGCCCCGTCGATTACGCCAGCCGCCAGCAGGCACTGCAGCAAACGGTGGACCTGCCGGACTTGTTGCAGAACTGGCGTGACGGGCGCATCAAGCAAGCCTTGATTGCGCGCACCTTGAGCCTGCGCGCCGAGCATGCCGAACTGTTTCGGCATGGCACCTACCAGGCCCTGGAAGTGGTGGGCAGCGAGGCCCATCGAGTGCTGTGTTTTGTCCGTGAACAGGAGGGAAAACGCGCCATCGTGATTGTGCCGATACGTTGTGCCGAACTGCTGGAAAACGGTGCCGAACCACAGGTCCACGCGCCGCTCTGGGGCGATACCCGGGTCAAATTGCCGTTCACCGTCCCTGACGAACATCTGCTGGGACTTTTTTCCGGCATCACAGTCACAAAACACAGGGAGCTGCCGATCAGCGCCGCGCTGGGGGATTTCCCGGTCAATCTCATTTTTCAAACTGCCCACACTTGAGTTCAGTTCAGGAGCATTGCAATGAGTACCGACGATAAACGCATCCGCGAATTTGCCTATCAGATCTGGGAATCCGAAGGAAAACCCGAAGGTCAGGAGGCCCGCCACTGGGAGATGGCGTGCAAACTGGCAGAAGCCGAAGCCCTGGCCCCGAAACAACCGGCCAAGGCAGCCGCGAGCAAAACCCCGGTCAGCAAAAGGGCCAATGGCAAGGCTGGCGATGCCAAGGTCGCCGCGCCAAAAACCAAGGCCAAACCGGCGGCGGCTTCGAAGGTGATCCCGCCAGGAGAAAAGGCCGTCGAGAAAAAGCCCCGGGCTGCGCGAAAACCGCCGGCGATTTGAGGCCGCCAGCCTTTGTCCTGATTGGGCTCGTGACGCGTTCGCGTTCCCAAAAACATACCTGTGGGAGCGGGCTTGCTCGCGAAGAGGGAGTGTCCGTCGACATCAATTTTGTCTGACATACCGCTTTCGCGAGCAAGCCCGCTCCCACAGGTTGCAGCGCTGACCAGCGAGTATTTTTACCCAGGAGTACCTATGCCCAGTCCGAAGAAAGCCGCCGCGCCAGCCCCTCGTGCCGAAACCACACGAATCCGCGAAGGCCTGCCCTTTCCGCTGGGCGCCACCTGGGATGGTCTGGGCGTCAACTTCGCCCTGTTTTCCGCCCACGCCACCAAGGTTGAACTGTGCCTGTTCGACGACGCCGGCGAGGTGGAACTCGAACGCATCGAACTGCCCGAATACACCGACGAGATCTATCACGGCTACTTGCCCGACGCCCATCCAGGGCTGATCTACGGCTATCGCGTCTACGGTCCGTACGACCCGGCCAACGGCCATCGCTTCAACCACAACAAACTACTGATCGACCCCTACGCCAAACAACTGGTGGGCAAGCTGAAATGGTCCGAAGCGCTGTTCGGCTACACCATCGGCCACCCCGACGCCGACCTCAGCTTCGATGAACGGGACAGCGCGCCCTTCGTGCCCAAATGCAAGGTCATCGACCCGGCGCACACCTGGGGCCACGACCACCGCGTCAGCGTGCCGTGGGACAAGACGATCATCTATGAAACCCATGTGCGTGGCTTCAGCATGCGTCACCCTGCCGTCCCCGAGAACCTGCGCGGTACCTTTGCCGGGTTGATGGTCGATGATGTGGTGGAGCACATCCGCAAGCTCGGCGTGTCGACCGTGGAGCTGCTGCCGATCCATGCGTTCGTCAATGACCAGCACCTGCTGCACAAGGGCATGACCAATTACTGGGGCTACAACAGCATTGCGTTCTTCGCCCCCGACCCGCGCTACCTGGCCAGCGGCAAGATTGCCGAATTCAAGGAAATGGTCGCGCACCTGCACGAAGCCAATCTGGAGGTGATCCTCGACGTGGTCTACAACCACACCGCCGAGGGCAACGAGCAAGGCCCGACCCTGTCCATGCGCGGTATCGACAACGCGTCCTACTACCGCCTCAAGCCCGATGACAAGCGCTTCTATATCAACGATTCCGGCACCGGCAACACCCTGGACCTGAGCCACCCGTGCGTACTGCAAATGGTCACCGACTCCTTGCGCTACTGGGCCTCGGAAATGCACGTGGACGGTTTCCGCTTCGACCTGGCGACCATTCTCGGGCGCTATCACGACGGTTTCGACGAACGCCACAGTTTCCTCGTGGCCTGCCGCCAGGACCCGGTGCTGCGCCAGGTCAAACTGATCGCCGAACCCTGGGACTGTGGCCCCGGTGGTTATCAGGTCGGCAATTTCCCGCCGGGTTGGGTCGAGTGGAACGACAAATTCCGCGACACCGTACGCGCCTTCTGGAAAGGCGATGATGGGCAACTGGCGGATTTCGCCAGCCGTTTGACGGCTTCGGGTGAAATGTTCAATCAACGTGGTCGGCGGCCCTATTCATCGGTGAACTTCGTCACCGCCCATGACGGCTTCACCCTCAATGACCTGGTGTCGTACAACGACAAGCACAACGAGGCCAACGACGAAGACAATCAGGATGGCAGCAACAACAACCTGTCGTGGAACCACGGCGTCGAAGGCCCCACCGACGATCCTGATATCAACGCATTGCGCCATCGGCAGATGCGCAATTTCTTCGCCACCCTGCTGCTGGCCCAGGGCACGCCGATGCTGGTGGCCGGCGACGAGTTCGCCCGCACCCAGGACGGCAACAACAATGCGTACTGCCAGGACAGCGAGATCGGCTGGGTCAACTGGGACCTCAGCGAAGACGGCAAGGCCTTGCTCAAGTTCGTCAAACGCCTGATCAAGTTGCGCCTGACCTACCCGATCCTGCGGCGCGGGCGTTTCCTGGTGGGTAATTACAACGAAGACATCGGCGTCAAGGACGTGACCTGGCTGGCGCCGGACGGCACGCACATGACCACCCGGCATTGGCACGATGCGCACAATCGTTGCCTGGGCATGCTGCTCGATGGCCGCGCCCAGGAAACCGGCATTCGCCGCAAAGGCATCGACGCGACGTTGATGCTGGTGGTCAACGCGCATCACGACATCGTCAACTTCCGCCTGCCGGAAGTGCCAGACGGCGGTTTCTGGACGTGCATGATCGACACCAACCAGCCGTCGATCCGCGGCCAGGAGCGCTTCGAGTTTGGCCACGAGTACTCGGTCACCGGCCGCTCGTTGCTGCTGTTCGAGCTGCAACATGAGGAAGAAGAGTAAAGGAGACTCCAGGCATTCATGGCCGCAACACCGCAGAGCGGAAAAATCATTCTGGATAAGCTCGCGACGCGACGAATAGCGTTACATGAGCAATACTCGATTCGCGGCAATCCAGGGCTTGGCTTGTCGCCTATCGCTATCAACGAGCCCTCACGGGTCTGCCGGGCTTGTCCCATGCACGACTGAAGGCGACGCAGAACAAGGACGTATCCACCATGAAACCCGTTTCCCTAAGCGAAGCCAGCCTGCCATCACAAATCTGGAACAGCGCCCCGCAACTGGACAGCATCCCGGTCATCAGCACCCAATCCCTGGTACCCACCGGCGCACGCGCGGTACTCATTGCCCCGCACCCCGGCGATGAAGTCGTGACCTGCGGCGGCCTGCTGCAATTGCTCAGCAACCTGGGCCACCCGCTGCAATTGATCTCGATCACCGATGGCAGCGCCAGCCATCCGGGCTCTCGGCAGTGGTCGGAAAAACGCCTCAGCGTATTTCGTCCCCAGGAAAGCGTGGAAGCCATCCGCCGACTCGGGTTGCCGATGCACAGCCTGAAGTGGATTCGTGGCGGGTTTGCCGACAACGCGCTGGTGGAGCACGAAGATCAGATCGTCCAATTCATCACGCGCTACCTGCGCCCCGGTGATGTGGTGTTCAGCACCTGGCGCGAGGACGGCAACGTCGACCACGACACCGTTGGCCGCGCCAGCGCCAGGGCGGCAGCCAATATCGGGGCAACCTACAACGACGTACCGTTCTGGGCCTGGCACTGGCCGGCACGGGACCGGGAGCTGATTCCCTGGCACCGTGCCCGCAAGGTGCGCCTCGATACCTGGACCGTCGCCCGCAAGAGCCACGCCACCCACGCCTACGCCAGCCAACTCGACGGCGAACCGGCCATCGGCATCGCGCCGTTGCTGCCCCGGACGCTGCTGGAGCGTATCCGTTTGCCTTATGAAATTGTGCTGGTATGAAACCATCGGTGATAGGTGTGACGCTGCCAGGCAGACTGAACTGCCTGCCGTCACATCAGTCGCATACATAGGCAGCCCTGAATCAGAGGAGTGCATGTGGCCAGTCATCCAAAACGGCAGGCAGCCGAACCAACGCCGTTGAACACACCCCCGGCGATTCATCGGCTTCGCGTGCTGACGGTCAACACCCATAAGGGGTTTACCGCACTCAACCGGCGTTTCGTCCTCCCCGAGTTGCGTGAAGCGGTGCGCAGTACGTCGGCAGACCTGGTGTTTCTGCAAGAAGTCGTCGGCGAGCACGACCGCCACTCCTCCCGCTACAACGATTGGCCACAAACCTCGCAATATGAATTCCTTGCCGACAGCATGTGGAGCGACTTCGCCTATGGGCGCAATGCCGTCTATCCCGACGGTCATCATGGCAATGCTTTACTGTCGAAATACCCGATCCGCGAGTATCGAAACCTGGATGTTTCCATTACCGGCCCAGAGCGCCGTGGCTTGCTGCACTGCGTGCTGGACGTGCCGGGGCATCGCGAAGTGCATGCGATCTGCGTTCACCTCAGCCTGCTGGAAAGCCATCGTCAGCTGCAGTTGCAATTGCTCTGTCAACTCCTCGAGTCCCTGCCGGATGATGCGCCGGTGATCATTGCCGGCGACTTCAACGACTGGCAGATGCAGGGCAATGCCGCCCTGGCCCGCCGCGATTACTTGCACGAAGCCTTCGAACGCCACCACGGTCGTCCGGCCAAAACCTACCCCGCGCGGTTTCCCTTGTTGCGCCTGGACCGCGTCTACCTGCGCAATGCCAGCAGCCATGAGCCGCAAATACTCGGGCACAAGCCATGGACGCACCTTTCTGACCATTTGCCGCTGGCGGTGGAAGTGCATCTTTAAATCGTAAAACCTGTTAGTTCTTACAGTATCCGGTTCCCCGATTGACAGGCATGCTGGATTCCGGGCATTGGGCAGGTAGCGAAGTACCGCGATGACTTACCCGGGGTTTCACCACAGGGACACGCCAACATTGACGGTTACGGACGCGCGTGGTTTGACAGTCCGCGAGGTAGCGTACTGTCGAAAAAAGGTGGAGCAGCCCGTTGATACCCGGATCACCCGCCAAGTATTCGACCCAGTCGAACGGCTGGTGGCGCATTGGGATCCGCGCCTTTGGGGCAATGCCCCCGCCCCCAACCTTGCGACGATCTTTAGTCTGTCGGGTCAGGCGCTGTTGAGTGACAGTGTCGATGCCGGTTGGCTATTGAATTTGCCGAATGACGCTCAATCCATTCTGTTTCGTTGGGACAGTCGTGGCACTTGGCATCAAACAAAATACGATCAACTTCAGCGACCGGTCGCCATCGGTGAAAAGTTGGTCGATGAGCCGACTCGAGTCATCGAACGATTCACCTATGGTATGGCCAGCCATGAATGTGCGGCACACAACCAAAGCGGCCAACTGGTACGCCACGATGATGGTGCCGGCAGTCAGCATTTGAGCGAATTTGCCGTTCACGGCGAAATACTGGTTGAAACCAGGCAGTTTCTCAGCAGCCTTGATACGCCGGACTGGCCGCTCGACATTCAACAGCGCGAGGCATTGCTGGAATTTGGCGAGGCTTTTGTTTCCACCCGGCGTTACACCGCCACCGGAGATCGGCAAAGCCAGACCGATGCCAAAGGCAACCACCGCAAATTTGCTTACTCGGTAGCCGGCCAGCTCAAGGAAACCCGGTTGCAGCTGGCAAGCGCCGGGCAAGAACCTCGCATATTGGTCAGCGACATTCATTACAACGCCGCCGGACAGATAGACAGTGAAACGGCTGGCAATGGCGTACTTACCCGTGTTTTGTATGCCACCGACGATGGCCGTCCGATTCGGCTGGTGAGCGCCGTACCTGGCAGCCCTCCACTCCAGGACCTGCAATACCGTTACGATCCGGTCGGCAACATCCTTCATCTGGAAGACAGGGCACAGCCCGTTGTTTTTTTTAAAAACCAACGGGTCGAGCCGATCAACCGTTATCGTTACGACAGCCTTTACCAACTGGTCGAAGCCAGTGGCAGACAACTGATTCCCGCCACTTACGGTCCCGCGCTCCCGGCATTGCTACCCATTCCGCTGGACCCGAATAAACTGACCCATTACACACAAACCTTCGACTACGATGCCGCCGGCAATCTGCTCACCCGGCACCATTCCGGCGCACCGACCTTCAGCATGAAGACCTCCCGCACCAGCAACCGCAGCCTTGCACTGCTAGAGGACGGCGCATGGCTCGACGAGGAGGACATCGCCAATGGGTTTGATCCCTGCGGCAATCAACGGCAACTGCAACCTGGCCAGTACATCCTGTGGGACGGTCGTCAGCAGTTGAAGGAGGTCACGATGGTCAAGCGCGAGGACGGGCCTGATGACCACGAGCGCTACATTTATGGCCCTCGCGGCCAACGCCTGCGCAAGGTGCGCATCACTCACACCGGCCGTCGCGCCTTACTCGCAGAAACGCGCTATTTGCCGGGGCTGGAAATTCACCTCGACGCCGTGCACGGTGAAGAACGACATGTGATTACAGCCGACGCGGGACGTAGCCAGATCCGGATGCTGCACTGGGCAGTGCACCCTCCAAAGGACGTAAAGAATGATCAACTGCGATTCAGCCTCTGCGACCTGCTCGGGTCCTGCACACTGGAGCTGGATGGACATGCCGGATTGTTGAACCAGGAAGGTTTTTACCCGTTTGGCGGAACGGCGTGGTGGGCTGGCAACAGTGCATTGGAGGCGAGAGACAAGGTTCGCCGTTATTCGGGCAAGGAGCGGGATGCAAGCGGTCTTTATTACTATGGCTATCGATATTATGCACCGTGGTTGCAGCGCTGGATGAGCCCGGATCCGGCGGGGAATGTGGATGGACTCAATCGGTACTTGATGGTGAAGAATAATCCGGTAGCTTTTTTTGACCGCGATGGGTTGGTACGCACTCCCATTGAAGAACGAAACCACAAGTCAAAACTCTCCTTTTTCGATCCAAACTTACAAAAGCTCCTTGACTCTCAGGACGAGAAAACAAAAAAACGACTCGATCAAGTAGAGCGCCAACTGATACATACGTTAAAGCCAAAATACGAGATTCAATCGGTTGCCAAGCATGATCCATCATTCGCCAGACCGGATGCTTTTACCAATATGTACGAAAGAGACATCTGGACTTTCGAAGATAATTTCCGCAATTCAAAAAATACCGACAACTCAAAAAAAATCGATTATTTTGCGAGCGATGTCACGGTGTACCAATACACCTTGATGTCGATAGACAAAGGCTTTTTCGGACATTTGCCCTCGATAATACGCAGATGGGCTGTTGATAATCGGGAGACACGCGGGCTCACCAAAAACCTGGAAAACGGCTCCACAGAACTACTGAATGTTTTCATGAATAAAACGCAAAATGGAAAATCAACGCAAAAAATACTAGATACCTTTGGACTTAAGGTGGTCAAAATAGAGGTAGTTGATAATACTTTTGATATCTATGTAGAACCACACTCTGCCGAAATCAACGAACACAATGAAGCAACTTACCTTCAGACCAAGCATATAACTCCTGCGATCAACTCACATCAACTTGAAATACCCATTAACAGCACATCTCGACGGTTTCATAAGTTGCCACAGCCCGTAACGGTTGAAAGGTTCTTCATCGACAATATTCTTCTACATTGAAAGGGTCCTGACCTTTTACACCTGTCAAATATGACAGTAGCGACAGCTAAAAACTATTGCTACGGTACTGGCGTGCACACTGATGACCAATAGGGATTTACAACGCACAGTAATCCCATCAATGGACACCGGCGACTCGGTTGCCAATCCAAACGCGGGAGATGATCATGACCTTTTCCTATCTGCCCAAGTACCGTTACAGCACCTGTGCCGTTTCAATCTGTTTATGCTTGGGCTGGTCCTTTCCCGCCTACGCCGCCTGCACACTCACCCCCACCGCCGGTAACGACAGCTTCGTCTGCGACAGCGCCACCAGCGGGCCGTTGACCGATTTGTCGGGCAATAACACCCTGACCTTTCCTGCCAACGGCACCGGCAGGATCAACGGCAACGTGACCTTCGGCGCCGGCGCCGACACTGTGAACATGGCCTCCGGCATCGTGGCCGGCGCCGTGAATCAGGGCGACGGGGCGGACAGCTTTACGATCAGCGCCGGGCAAGTCACCGGAGCGGTCAGCCAGGGCAATGGCATCGATAACTTCGTCATGTCTGGCGGGAACCTTCAGTCCCTGGCCCAAGGCGACGGCCGCGACACCTTCCTGATGACTGGCGGCACCATTGTTGGCGCCTTCCAGGACGGCGACGTCGCCAGGATGACCGGTGGCACCATCGGCCGGGTCGACATGAAGCTCGATAACAATATTTTCGATATGTCCGGCGGGCAGATCCTCGGCAACCTGGTGACCGGTCTGGGTACCGATACCATCAGCGTTTCCGGGGGACGCATCGGCGGCAATATCAGTGTCAGCAGTGGCAACGACAGCATCACGGTCACCGGCGGGGAAATCGTCGGCGAGATCCGCGCCGGCAACGGCGATGACACCCTGGTGTGGGACGGCGACGGGACCATCCGCTCGCAAATCCTGCTGGAGGCCGGCAACGACAGCGCCACCCTGCGCAACCTCAGCGAAAGCACCCTCGCCCTCACCCCGAGCATCAATGGCGGCGTCGGCAATGACCTGCTGACCTTCGATCACACCACCTCGTCAGGCGCCGCCCGCTACATCAACGGGGAAACCGTCAACCTGATCAATGGCTCGCGGTTCGATCTGGATGACAACTTGCAGCTGGGGGACAGCACCAGCGGCACCGGCGTGTTCAACGTTGATGGCAGCAGTACGCTGACGTCGGTGCAGGGCAGCATCACGCCATTGACCACAGGTCGGCTCGTTACCCTGAACAACAGCGGGGTCATCGACCTCACCCGTGGCAACTCGCGGACCAATGACAGCCTGACGGTTGAAGGCAATTACGTGGGTAACGGCGGCCAGTTGCTCTTGCAAAGCGCCGTGGGCGATGACAGCTCTCCCAGCGACAAGCTGGTGGTCAACAACGGCACATTGACCGGCAGCACCCTGATCAGCGTCATTAACGTTGGCGGCGCGGGGGCCCTGACCGGGCAAAACGGTATCCAGCTGGTACAGGCCCAAGGCACGGCGGTCAGCGACAACACCGCGTTCGCCCTCAAAGCCCCGGTGTCGGTTGGCGCTTTCGATTACCGCCTGTTCAAAGGCGGCATCACACCGGGCAGCGAAAACAGTTGGTATTTGCGCTCCTCGGTGGTGGCACCGCCAGTGGTAGCCGTCGCCAACCCTGATCCCGCCTTGCCGCCGACGCTGGTGCCCATCGTCGCAGTGCCGGTCGCCGCGCCCGTGGTTGTGGCCACCGGGGTTCAAGGAGTTGAAGGCGTCGTGACGGTCGAAGCCCCGGTGTTGCCAGCCGCCGTACCCGGCGCAGCACCAATCCCCCTGTATCGCGAGGCGGTGCCTACCTGGTCGGTGGTGCCGCCGGCTGCAGCACAATTGAGCCTGACAGCACTGGGCACTTTTCATGACCGTCAGGGCGATCAGCGCCTGCTGACGCAAACCGGTGCGCTCAGTGCCGGTTGGGGCCGGGTCTACGGCAAGAACCTCGAACAGACCTGGGCCGGTACCGTCACGCCAAGACTGGACGGCTCGCTCAATGGCTTTCAGGTCGGCAATGATCTGTTCAGCTCAGAGTTGGCGGGCGGGCAAACCCAGCGCAGCGGTTTCTTCATCGGCCACAGCCGCCTGCAAGGCGATGTCGACGGTTTCAATCAGGGCTTCACAGGCAAGCGCTCCGGCAACGTCGAGTTGCAAGGCGACAGCCTTGGCGTTTACTGGACCCTGACCGATCTCGCCGGCGCGTATCTCGATACCGTGGCCATGTACACCTGGCTCAACGGCGACAACCGTTCCGACAGTGGACTGAAGATCGACAATGACGGGCACGTAACGACGTTATCGGCAGAAGTCGGATACCCGATCGCGGTGACCGGTAACTGGGTGGTCGAACCCCAGGCCCAGGCGATTTACCAGAAGGTCAAACTCGACAGCCAGGACGACGGCATCTCCCATGTCTCGTTCGATTCCGACAGTGCCTGGACCGGCCGCGTCGGCGCACGCCTCAAGGGTCGCTACGAGGTCGGCGGCCGGCCGCTGGAACCCTATCTGCGGGCCAACATCTGGCACACCTTCACCGGTACCGATACGGTCACCTTTGACCATCTCGATCAGGTCGAAACCCAACAACGAACCTCGTCCGCCGACCTCGGTATCGGCATGGTGCTGAGCGTTGCGGCCTCGGTCAGCGTGTACGCCGGACTCGACTACACCAGCAATATCGACAGCAACCAACAACGGGGAACGTTCGGTAACGTGGGGGTCCGGGTGAAGTGGTAATGGAGGACATCTGCGCCGTCCCGAGGTTTTTTTCCATTCGGTCGCCCCTCATTCGGGGTAGGAGAGACGCCGGAGCGAGATACCGCCTGCGACTGCAAGGTAGACCGCCATGAAAATCCCACTCACCCCACAAGAGATCAAAGTCACTTTTTGCACGGAGTCGAGTTCACTCCTGCTGTGTTTCACCATGCAAGTACAAGCCGCCACTGACGAGCAAGAAACAGCCCCGTGGTATCGCCAGGACATCCCGACACTCAGTCTGCCTACCCTTGCAGAAACCTATCCCGGTCCAACCTGACCACCGCAGACGCCGCGCCCACGACCTGGGACCAACTCTATGTCCAGCCTTCTCGCCAGGCACAAACCGGTGAGCCTGTACATCAGCGCCGACTACAGCAGCGACGTGGACGACAACGACCTGAACGGGTTGATCGGCAGCCTGGGTGTGCGGATGCGCTGGTGAAAACTGGTATTTCTTACAGTATCCACAGCATTGACGGTGATGCAGTGTGACGGGCAAGTCACCCTGATCGAGGCCGTCACGGATGTCTTTGGATAATGCTCATCGCGGCACGCCATCGCTTGCTGTCATTGATCCGCGAGGTCTGGCAATCAGGGCTGTGCAGTTTCATCGGCGGCAGGCAGCCGATCCGCTCGACCTGCGGGTGACGCATCAACGCTTCGATGCCGTCGGCCGGCCGGTGGCCAGTCGTGATCCGTATCTGTTTGCCTTGGCGCAGAACGATGCGTCGGTGCCAACCAACCTTAGCCAGGTGTTCAGTTTGTCCGGCGTGCCGTTGGCGAGTGACAGCGTGGATGCGGGTTGGTGGGTGGCGTTGCAGGGTGCGGCCGGGCAGCGCGTCGAGGCGTGGGACGGCCGTGGCAGCCATTCCCTGACCGAGTTCGATGAATTGCTGCGGCCGGTGACCATACAGGAGCGTGGTAAAGAGGTCGCGGAGCACGTCCTTGAGCGATTTACTTATGCGGGGGGCGATGCCGACGCGGCCTCACGCAATCTGTGCGGCCAGTTGATGCGCCATGACGACCCGGCCGGGACGTTGCACCTGCAGGAATTGGGGCTCGGTGGCGCGCTGCTGCAACAGACCCGGCATTTTTTGCTGGCTACCTTGCCGGTGAACTGGCCCGACAGCGTGCTCGCCCGCGATGCCTTGCTTGAACCCGCAGAGGGCGCCACCACCGCGCTGCACTATGCCGCCAGCGGTGAACTGCTCCGGCAAATCGATGCCCTGGGTAATCGTCAGCGTTTTACCTACACCGTCGCCGCCGAATTGAAAGACACGCGACTGACCTTGGCCGGCCCCGACCAGACAGAACGAACGCTGGTCAGCGACCTCCGCTACAACGCCTCCGGTCAGATCGAATCGGAAACCGCCGGCAACGGCGTTATCACCCGTCACCGCTATGACCCTGAGGACGGCCGCCTCATCGGGCTGAGTGCACACAAGGCCAATGGCACGCCACTGCAGGACCTGAAATACCGCTACTACGCGGTCGGTAACGTTCTGAGCATCGAAGACGCCGCCCAACCGATCCGCTATTTCAACAACCAGCGCATTGAGCCGCTCAAGACCTATCGCTACGACACCCTCGATCAGTTGATCGAAGCCACGGGATGGGAGGCCAGGACCGGCCATTGCGGCCCTGCCCTGCCCGACTTGCAGCCTTTGCCGCTCAACCCCAACCAGATCGCCCAATACAGCCAGACTTATCACTACGAAGCGGGCGGCAATCTGCTGGACCTGACGCACATTGGTGCCCAGCCTCACAGCCGCACGCTGACCCGCGCCCAGTACAGCAACCGTTGCCTGCCCGAACGCAACGGCCGTCCGCCGACGGAAGAAGAACTGGCCGCCGGTTTCGATGCCAATGGCAACCTGCGTGAACTGCAAGCGGGCCAGTCGATGGACTGGGACCTGCGCAATCAACTGTCCACCGTGCGCCCGGTCGTCCGCGAAAACGGTAACGACGACTACGAACGCTACCTCTACGACGGTGGCGGCCAGCGGGTGCGCAAGATTCGTTCAAACCAGACCAACACCCGCACACTGGTCAGCGAAGTGCGGTACCTGCCCGGCGTGGAAATACGCAGTCATGGCGGCACCGGGGAAATCCTTCATGCGATCACCGCCAGTGCTGGCAGTAACAGCGTGCAGGTGCTGCACTGGGTGGCCAAACCACCCGAGGACATCACCAACGACCAAGTGCGATACAGCCTCAATGACCACCTGCAATCCAGCGCACTGGAACTGAACCAGAACGCCGACCTGATCAGCCAGGAATGGTATTACCCGTTTGGTGGTACGGCGTGTTTCGCTGCCCGCTCGGCCACCGAAGCCAAGTACAAGACCGTACGTTATTCGGGCAAGGAGCGAGATGCGACGGGGCTTTATTACTATGGATTCAGGTATTACGCGCCGTGGTTGCAGCGGTGGATTAGTCCGGACCCGGCGGGAGATTTAGATGGGCTAAACAGATACAAAATGGTTAGAAATAATCCCATTGCATTCTTAGACCCAAATGGGCTTGCCCCCGAACGACCAGTCGCTCGCGCTGAAAATGAAAACAACGGCCCTCACCACCAACTTAGTTTAAATTATTACGATAAAGATATGCAGCTGCGACTTGACTCTGCCCCAAAAGAATCAAAAAAACGCTTTATGTTTGTTGAGAACACCATGCAGCACGAACGCATATCTCGGTACGAAATGGAATCAGAAGATGGGGATAGTAGATTTCTCAATGAGTTTCAGAGAAATTTTTGGGTATTCAAAGAGAATTTCCGAGAGCCTCAAGTAACTGAATATTTTGCTAGCGACGTACTCACACATCAATATATTACAATATCGAAAGAGAATGGTTTTTTTGGTTACCTTCCATCAGAAATAAAGTTGGACATGGTTATAAATGAAATCACACTGAAAGAAACAGAAAACCTTGAAAACAACTCGAAGGAGCTGCTTGAAAAATTCACCAACAACACGCCAATTGGAAAGTCAACCGCAAGAAGCATGAAAGAGCTTGGCCTAAGTATTCTTAGCATGACACAGGAAAGAGTTACTGATGTCGATGGATGGGAGGCTGGCCATTACTTCCTCATAGTTGCACCTTCATTATCTCCCGCGCAAACGTCCTCTAGAGGCGCGCCGGCAGTTGCCCCCTCAAGGGAACGATCTCCTCAAAGACAAAGTAATGGTCCATTTTCCTGTTTTCCAAGACTGTTTCGGCGAACCCGGACTAATCCGCCCGATCAAATGCCAAGCACACAATCGCGTCATTAACGCAATTGATGACTAATGCCATCTGAAATTCGACAGCCTCCCTCCTACAGGAAAACAACAATATGTAGGAGCGAGGCATGTCTGCGAATGACCTCGGTTTACCCCTCCGGCCTTAACATCAACACCGCCAACGGCGGCAAATTCAGCACCAGCGACAACGCCTGCCCATGGCTCGGCGTCTCCTCGGCAACAGCCCCGCCACTGTTGCCATAATTAGAACCGGCATAAATCGACGAATCGCTGTTGAGCACCTCGTTCCACTGCCCGGTAAACGGCACACCAATACGATTGGCCTCGTGGGTATCGGCGTGGAGTTCTCCACCATCAGCACCGATCGTCCCTCCTTTCTCCTGTGAAGCAACGCTGCAGATGCGCTGGTAAAAACCGGTATTTCTTACAGTATCCACAGCATTGGCGGTGATGCATTCTGATGGGCAAGTCACCCTGATCGAGGCCGTCACGGATGTCATTGGATTATGCGCATCACGGCACGCCAACCCTTGCGGTTTCGGACTCACGTGGGCTGACAGTCAGGACGGTGCAGTTCCATCGGCGGCAGATGGCCGATCCACTTGAGGCACGGGTGACGCATCAACGGTTCGATGCCGCCGGCAGGCCGGTGGCCAGCCGTGATCCGTATCTGTTTGCCCTGGCGCAGAACGATGCGTCGGTGCCGGCCAACCTTAGCCAGGTGTTCAGTTTGTCCGGCGCACCGTTGGCGAGTAACAGCGTGGATGCAGGCTGGCGGGTAGCGTTGCACGGAGCTGCCGGGCAACGCGCCGAGGGCTGGGACGGCCGTGGCAGCCATTCCCAAACTGAGTTCGATGAACTGCTGCGTCCGGTGGGCGTACACGAACGCGGCGAAGGGCTTGCAGAATTTACCCTTGAACGCTTCACGTATGCGGCCATTGACGACGACGCTGCATCACACAATCTATGCGGTCAATTGCTTCGTCATGACGACCCCGCCGGAACGCTGCACCTGCGCGAAATCGGCATCGCTGGCGCAGTGCTGCAACAGACCCGGCACTTTTTGCTGGATACCCATCCCGCGAACTGGCCAGACAACGTGCACGCTCGAGATGCGCTGGTTGAGCCCATTGAAGGCGCCATCACTTCCTGGCACTACGCCGCCAGCGGCGAGTTGCTCCAGCAAATCGATACGCTGGACAATCGCCAGCGTTTTACCTATAGCGTCGCTGGCGCATTAAAGGACACGCTACTGACCCTGGCCGGCGACGGTCAGCAAGAGCTGACCCTGGCCAGAGATCTCCACTACAACGCCGCCGGCCAGATCGAGTCGGAAACCGCCGGCAACGGCGTCGTCACCCGCCACCGCTACGATCCGGCGGATGGTCGCCTCATCGGGCTGAGTGCACACAAGGCCAATGGCACGCCACTGCAGGACCTGAAATACCGCTACTACGCGGTCGGTAATGTGATGAGCATCGAAGACGCCGCCCAACCGATCCGCTATTTCAACAACCAGCGCATCGAGCCGCTCAAGACCTATCGCTACGACACCCTCGATCAGTTGATCGAAGCCACGGGATGGGAGGCCAGGACCGGACACGGCGGACCCGCCCTGCCCGACCTTCAGCCCTTGCCCCTCGACCCCAACCAGGTTGCCAATTACAGCCAGACGTATTACTACGACGCCGGCGGTAATTTGGTGGACCTGACACACGTTGGTGCCCAGCCCCATGGCCGCACTCTGACCCGCGCCCAGTACAGCAACCGTTGCCTATCCGAACGCAACGGCCGCCCTCCGACTGAAGAAGAACTGGCCGCCGGTTTCGATGCCAATGGCAACCTGCGTGAACTGCAAGCGGGCCAGTCGCTCGCCTGGGACCTGCGCAATCAGCTGTCCACCGTGCAGCCGGTCGTCCGCGAAGACAGCAACGACGACTACGAACGCTATATTTACGACGGCGGCGGCCAACGGGTGCGCAAACTTCGCTCAAACCAGACCAACGCTCGCACACTGATCAGCGAAGTGCGTTACCTGCCCGGCGTGGAAATCCGTAGCCATGGCGGCACCGGCGAAATCCTTCATGTGATCAACGCCAGCGCCGGCAGCAATAGCGTGCAGGTGCTGCACTGGCTTGCCAAACCACCCGAGAACATCACCAACGACCAAGTGCGTTACAGCCTCAACGATCACCTGCATTCCAGCACACTGGAACTGGACCAAAACGCCGACCTGATCAGCCAGGAATGGTATTACCCGTTTGGTGGTACGGCTTGCTTCGCGGCCCGATCGGCTATTGAGGCCAAGTACAAGACCGTGCGTTATTCGGGCAAGGAGCGGGATGCGACGGGGCTTTATTATTATGGGTTCCGTTATTACGCGTCTTGGTTGCAGCGGTGGATTAATCCGGATCCGGCGGGGTATGTGGATGGGATGAATTTGTATTCAATGGTAAGAAACAGGCCCATAAACTTTGGAGATCTGGATGGGTATACTGGAACAGAACTAACATTGGGAAATATCATCCGGATAGCAAATATAATCAAAAAAGATATGGGTGAACTTCCTCGAGAAGATGTACTTGATGTTGTCAATCAATACTTGAAAGGAAAGGGAGCTGACCCACAACAATATGCTGAAACGATCATGTCAAGGCTGGGTTTTGCAGCAGCCGCGGCAATAGCCGAATCGCAGAGTACACCGCAAGCAACTACGAATTACAGAGAACCAACAAACAATGAAAAAAAAGGACTTCACATATTCTGGAGCACCAATGCGGGAGCCAAATATATTAACGGAATCGCTAGAGATTATTTTACGGAAGGACTGAGAAGTTCCGTGACAACACCGAACGTGATGATCAGTTTCAAGGAAGCTCGCAAAGAAGCACTTCGAGAGCTACGAACCAACAATGGATCGACGGGAGCAATCAAATTAACCAGCACCCAGCAAGAACAATTTCTCGAACCCGCGCTTGAGCTACTTGCCGCATCAAGCAACAACGCCAAACATACTGTTTTATTAATGGGTGACTCATTAGGCACTCCATTGAAAGGAGAACTCTATAGAGGCGCACGCCTTACCTACACTGGCTTCAACAAGGGTGACATAGTGGAAACCAGTGGCTTCACATCCTTTACCCCGGACAGGAAGACTGCCATTAAATTTATGGACAAATTCCATGACAGCGCCTTCAAATCGTCTACACACTCAGTATTATTTGTTGCAAAAGGAGCTTCAAGCGTCAATAACAGCTTTGAGTCAGAGGGCGTATTCCCACCTGGAACCCAATTCAAAGTCACAGACGACTTTCAGGAACGAAAAACGGGAATTAGGTATGTAATGCTTGAAAAAACAACAGCTCCGCCGTCTCGTTACCACTTCTGGATTTAGTACAACACCCGTCCGCTCAAGGCCTTTGTCAGCGGTCTTCATGAGCGGACAAGCCCTGTACTACAAGATCAAACGCAAGATACCAAGTGTTTTGGTGCTCAAAATCACTCCCCAGGCCGCAATATCAACACCGCCAACGGCGGCAAATTCAGCACCAACGACAACGCCTGCCCATGGCTCGGCGTCTCCTCGGCCACCGCCCCGCCACTGTTGCCATAATTGGAACCGGCATAGATCGACGAATCGCTGTTGAGCACCTCGTTCCATTGCCCGGCAAACGGCACCCCAACGCGATAAGCCTCGCGCGGCACCGGGGTGAAGTTGGCCACCACCAGCATCGGTTCGCCGTCCTTGCTCCAGCGCAACCACGCATAAACGCTGTTGATCGCGTCATCGCCGATCAGCCACTGGAAGCCCTGCGGTACATCGTCCTGCTCATGCAGCGCCGGCGCTTCGCGGTACAAGCGGTTGAGGTCAGACACCAGTTTCTGCACGCCCTTGTGCTCGGGGTATTGCAACAGGTACCAGTCCAGTTGCTGGTCATGGTTCCACTCGCGCCATTGGCCGAATTCGCAGCCCATGAACAGCAGCTTCTTGCCCGGATGCGCCCACATGAAACTCAGGTAAGCCCGCAGGTTGGCGAATTTCTGCCAGCGGTCGCCGGGCATCTTGTCGATCAGCGAGTGTTTGCCGTGCACCACTTCATCGTGGGAGATCGGCAGGATGAAGCGCTCGGACCACGCATACACCAGGCCGAAACTCAGCTCGTTGTGGTGATGGGCGCGGTACACCGGGTCCTGCTGGATGTAATGCAGCGAATCGTGCATCCAGCCCATGTTCCATTTGTAGGCAAAGCCCAGGCCGCCCTGTTGCGTGCCCTGGCTGACACCCGGCCATGCGGTGGATTCCTCGGCGATCACCAGCGCACCGGGCGCTTCGAGGGCCACCACGTCATTGAGGTGACGCAGGAAGTCGATGGCTTCCAGGTTCTCCCGCCCGCCATGGCGGTTCGGCACCCACTCGCCGGCCTTGCGCGAGTAGTCGCGGTAGAGCATCGAGGCCACCGCATCGACCCGCAGGCCGTCGACATGGAAATGCTTGAGCCAGTGCAGCGCCGACGCCAGCATGTAGCCGTGCACTTCGGTGCGACCCAAGTTATAGATCAACGTGTCCCAGTCCTGGTGGAACCCTTCCTGCGGGTTGCCATACTCGTACAGCGCCGTGCCGTCGAACTGGGCCAAGCCGTGGATATCGGTGGGGAAATGCGCCGGCACCCAATCGAGAATTACCCCGAGTTCGGCCTGATGGCAGGCGTTGATGAACGCGGCGAACTGGTCCGGCGTGCCATAGCGCGCACTCGGCGCGAATTGCGACAGCAACTGATAGCCCCACGAACCGCCGAACGGGTGCTCCATGATCGGCATCAGTTCGATGTGGGTGAAACCGAGGTCTTTGACATAGGGAATCAGCCGCTCGGTCAATTCCGGCCAGGTGTACTGGCGGGCCACTTCACCGAGGTCGTCCAGCTCGCATTGCCACGAGCCGGCGTGCAATTCGTAGATCGACAACGGCGCGGTCACCCGCTGGCGGTCACCCCGGGACAACATCCAGTCCTGGTCCTGCCAGTCGATGTTCAAGGGTGAGGCGACTTTCGAGGCGGTGTCCGGTGGCAGGCTGGTGGCCAGCGCCACGGGATCGGCCTTCAGCGGCAGGATGCCGTGGGCGCCGAGAATCTCGTATTTATAGGTGTCCCCGGCTTGCAGGCGCGGGATGAACAATTCCCAGACTCCGGTGGGATGACGCAGGCGCATCGGGTGCCGGCGCCCGTCCCAGACGTTGAAATCGCCGACCACCGATACCCGCCGGGCATTCGGCGCCCACACGGCGAAACGCACGCCATCGACACCGTCCACGGTTTTCAGTTGCGCGCCCAGGCACGCGCTGAGGTCGCGGTGATTGCCTTCGGCAAACAGGTACAAATCCATTTCGCCCAACAACGGGCCGAAGCTGTAAGGATCTTCTGCGGTTTGCTCGCCGCCGGCCCAACGGGTGCGCAACAGATACGCTTGCGCATGCTGGAAATGCCCGACGAACAACCCCGGCGTCTCCGTGACTTCAAGGTGACCCAGCTCTTCGCCGGAGTCCCTGGCCAGCACCTGCACACTCAGGGCGCCCGGCAGATACGCGCGAATGAATTGCCCGCCAGCGCCATCGGCGTGAGGGCCGAGAATGGCGAAAGGATCGATATGCTCGGCACGCACCAATGCATCGATATCCCGCGCCCTGGGCAGCAGCGCTTCTTTGTGATGACCCTGTTCCTTGTTCGAGACACTCATGACTACTCTCCACCAAGATCGGAAAAGGGTTTAAGCCCACTCAATAATCCATATAAACCGTGCAACGGCACGGGCAACCAGGCGGGGCGATTTTCCGCCTCATAAGCCACTTCATACGCCGCCTTCTCCAGACCGAACAACGCCAGCGCGGCATCCTCGCCTTCGGGATCTTGCCATGCATGGGCAAGACTAGCTGCCGCCAGCCGATAAGCGTCGACAAATGCTTGCCGCGCCTCGCTCAAGTAGCGCTCGGTGACCCGCAAGCGCGCGGCATCGGCCGCCGCGGTGTTATCGACGCTCTGCACATTGATCGCCATCGCCGCCGCATAGTCGAAGGAACGCAGCACGCCGCCGACATCCTTGTACGGGCTGTGTTTGCCCCGTCGTTCATGCAATGGCCGGGCCGGTTCGCCCTCGAAGTCGATCAGGTAGGCATCGCCCTTGATCACCAGCACCTGCCCCAGATGCAGATCGCCGTGTACACGAATGCGCAAGCCGCCCGCGGTCTTTTTGCCCAATGCTTGTACATGGCCGAGGATGGCTTTCCTGTTGTCCAGTAAACGGCCGACCAGGGTCTGGTCCGCCGGGTTCAGTTGATTTTTATGCTGTTTGAGCAAGTTCAGCGCGTGCTCGATTTGCGCAGCAACATCCTTGGCCGAGGCCCGCGCCTCTTTCTGCGTGGTGACCTGGGGCAAGAAGTCCGGGTTGGCACTCGGCGCCGCCAGCACCTGATGCATTTCCCCCAGACGCTGACCGAGCATAGCGGCGAAATCTTTCAGTTCGCCGAGCGCGTTGTAATGTTGTTCCTGCTCGGACACGGCGTCGGCCAGTTCATCGCGCAGCGCCCGTTCGAGGTTGTTCTGCGTCCACTCCCAGGCGTCGCCCTGATTGCTCAGATAGCCTTGGGCGATCATCAGCAGATTGTCTTCACCCGCACCATCCCGGCGCACCACGGCCCCCAGTAATGGCGAAATATTGCTGAACCCGGCTTCGGTCAGGTACGCGCTCATTTCCAGTTCCGGGTGCACACCGCAGGCGACCTTGCGGATCAGCTTCAGCACCAGGCTGTTGCCGATCACCACCGAGCTGTTGGACTGTTCGGCGGACAGGTAACGTACCGGCGACTCGGCATTGAGGCCGAGTTTTTCAAGCTCCGCGGTGGACTCGAAGCGGATGTCACCATCGCTGGAGGTCAATACGGTGCCGGCCTGAATGCCCTGCAATACGGCATGCACGAAGGTGTCCAGGCTGAAGGCATCGGTGATCAGGCCGACCTGGCGTCCGCGCCGTACCCGCGACAATGCCAATTGCTGCGGCAACGGAGTACCGACCTGATCCTCCGAGATAAAGCCGAACGGCAACTGGTAGCGGCTGCTCTGGCCAGCGCTGGTGACATTGATCTCGCTGAACAGCACCGGATGCTGCGGGTCGCCGAACCGCACCCCATAGGCCAATTCGACCTGTTCGATCGCGGCGTCCTTGCCGGCGAACCAGCGGCGGTTCTGCAACCAGTTGGGCAGGATGCTTTGCTCCAGCGTGCTGCGTGACGGCGCCTCCAACAGTTCCTCCATGCGTTTTTTCAGCACCAGCGTGGTGAAGTCCGGCAGACTCTGTGCGGGCTCCACGTGCCAACTCGGCATCTGGTTTTCCGCGGCGAGGCCGAACCAGTAGAAGCCGTACGGCGCCAGCGTCAGGAGGAAATTCAGCTGGCCAATGGGCGGGAATGCGTTACCCCCGAGCATTTCCACCGGCACCATGCCGACGTAGGCCGACAGATCCAGCTCGGCGGCCTGGGCACTGCGCGACACGTTGGCCACGCACAGAATGACTTCGTGCTTGCCGTCCACCCCGGTGTATTCGCGGGTGTAGGCCAGAATCCTCCGGTTGCTCGGCGACAGCATCTTCAACGTACCGCGCCCGAAGGCCTTGGATTGCTTGCGCACGGCGAGCATGCGCCGGGTCCAGTTCAACAGCGAATGCGGATCGCCGGCCTGGGTTTCGACGTTGACTGACAGGTAGCCATATTGCGGGTCCATGATCGGCGGCAGCACCAGGCTCGCCGGGTCGGCGCGGGAGAAGCCGCCGTTGCGGTCGATGGACCATTGCATGGGCGTGCGCACACCGTCGCGGTCACCGAGGTAGATGTTGTCGCCCATGCCGATTTCGTCGCCGTAATACAGGGTCGGCGTGCCGGGCATGGACAGCAGCAGGCTGTTGAGCAGTTCGACCCGGCGGCGGTCACGCTCCATCAGCGGCGCCAGGCGACGGCGAATCCCCAGATTGATCCGCGCCCGGCGGTCGGCAGCATAGTAATTCCACAGGTAGTCGCGTTCCTTGTCGGTGACCATCTCCAGGGTCAACTCATCGTGGTTGCGCAGGAAGATTGCCCATTGGCAGTTGGCGGGGATATCCGGGGTCTGGCGCAGAATGTCGGTAATCGGGAAGCGATCTTCCTGGGCCAGCGCCATGTACATGCGCGGCATCAACGGGAAGTGAAAGGCCATGTGGCATTCGTCGCCGTTCAGGCCTTTCTTGTCGGTGTCGCCGAAGTACAACTGGGTGTCTTCCGGCCACTGATTGGCCTCGGCCAACAGCATGCGGTCGGGGTAGTTGGCGTCGATTTCGGCGCGGATCTTTTTCAGGACGTCATGGGTTTCCGGCAGGTTCTCGTTGTTGGTGCCGTCGCGCTCGATCAGGTAGGGAATCGCGTCCAGGCGCAAGCCGTCGATGCCCATGTCGAGCCAGTAACGCATCACTGACAGTACCGCTTTCATGACTTGCGGGTTATCGAAGTTCAGGTCGGGCTGGTGGGAGTAGAAACGGTGCCAGAAGTATTGGCCGGCGACCGGGTCCCAGGTCCAGTTGGACTTTTCGGTGTCGAGGAAAATGATGCGGGTGCCATCGTATTTATGATCGTCATCGGACCACACGTAGAAGTCCCGCGCCGCCGATCCGGGTTTGGCCTTGCGCGCCCGCTGGAACCAGGCGTGCTGGTCGGAGGTGTGGTTGATGACCAGCTCGGTGATCACCCGCAGGCCGCGCTTGTGCGCCTCGGCAATGAACCGCCTGGCATCGGCCATGGTGCCGTAGTCGCTGTGTACGCCGCGGTACTCGGCGATGTCATAACCGTCGTCGCGCCGTGGCGAGGGATAGAATGGCAACAGCCAGATGGTGTTGACGCCCAGGTCGGCGATGTAGTCGAGCTTGGCGATGAGACCGGGAAAGTCGCCAATCCCGTCGTTGTTGGAGTCGAAATACGATTTGACGTGGACTTGATAGATCACCGCATCCTTGTACCAGAGCGGGTCCTTGATGAACGTGGCTGCCTTGGGTTTCTTCGCCATGTGCAACTCCTGGTGAATTCGATAAAGCCGCTGGGCCGTTCGCCTGCCTCGAACGCGATGACTTACCTGTGGGAGCGAGCTTGCTCGCGATGGCGAACTGTCTGACACATAGATGTTGGATGTGCTGACGTCATCGTCGGAACGCCGCCCGGAGCAAGCTCGCTCCCACAGGTTCAGCGTCTAGGCGGTTATCCTCCAAATCCCGAACGGCTGATACGCCGGGTCGATCCGCATGAATTGCTGCTTGCCATGCCAGGTCCAGCGATGGCCATTCATCAAGTCTTCGCCGTGGGTGCTGGCGTAGTCCGGCAAGCCCATTTCCCACAACGGCAACTCGAAGTTCGCTTCCTGCACGTTGTGCGGATCGAGGCTGACCGCAACAAGAACGAAGTTGCTGCCGTCAAAGCTGCGTTTACCGAAGTACAGGATGTTGTCGTTCCAGGCGTTGTAGACCTTCAGGCCCAGATGCGTGTGCAACGCCGGGTTCTGCCGGCGGATGCGGTTGAGCTGGGCGATCTCGGCAATGATGTTGCCCGGCGCATTGAAGTCCCGTGGACGGATCTCATACTTCTCGGAATCGAGGTATTCCTCCTTGCCCGGCACCGGCGCCGACTCGCACAACTCGAAACCCGAATACATGCCCCACAGGCCTGAGCCCATGGTCGCCAGCACGGCGCGGATGAGAAACCCGGGGCGCCCTGAATCATGGAGGAACGCCGGGTTGATGTCCGGTGTATTGACGAAAAAATTCGGTCGAAAGCATTCGCGCCAAGGCGACTCGTTAAGTTCAGTGAAGTAGGTCGCCAGTTCGGCCTTGGTGTTGCGCCAGGTGAAATAGGTGTAGCTCTGGGAATAACCGACCTTGCCCAGGCGCGCCATCATTGCCGGGGTGGTAAAGGCTTCGGCGAGGAAGATCACCTCGGGGTACAGCGCCCGTACATCGGCGATCAGCCACTGCCAGAACGGCAACGGCTTGGTGTGCGGATTATCGACGCGGAAGATCTTCACGCCCTCCTCGACCCAGCCCACTACGATGTCGCGCAGTTCCACCCACAGGCTCGGAATTGCCTCTGGGGTATAGAAGTCGACGTTGACGATGTCCTGGTATTTCTTCGGCGGGTTCTCCGCGTATTTGATCGTGCCGTCCGGTCGCCAGTTGAACCAGCCAGGGTGTTGCTTGAGCCATGGATGGTCCTGGGAGCACTGGATGGCAAAATCCAGGGCGATTTCCAGGCCATGGGCCGCAGCGGCCGCCACCAGTCGGCGGAAGTCTTCGCGGCTGCCCAACTGCGAGTGAATCGCCTCGTGCCCGCCCTCCTCGCTGCCAATCGCATAGGGGCTGCCCGGATCATCGGGGCCCGCCGTCAGCGAGTTGTTCGGGCCTTTGCGGTAGCTGCGCCCGATCGGATGGATCGGCGGGAAATACAGCACGTCGAAACCCATGTCCTGGATCATCGCCAGCCGCGAATGCACGTCATCGAAGGTGCCATGGCGCGCCGGACTGTCGGTGATCGAACGCGGGAACAACTCGTACCAACTGGCGAACTGCGCCAGCTCGCGCTCCACATCCACCGGGTACTCCGGGCTCAGGCTCAGGTAGGCGCGATGATCGACGCGGGCCATGAGGTCGGCGCTACGCGGGTGCAAAAACAGTGCAATCTGCTCGGTTTCAAGCAGCCCTGACAGTTCATGGTGCAAGGCCGCCAATTGCTCGCTGAGTGGCCCTTCGCTGCGTTCGGCGGCCTGCTGGACATGAATCCGCCCTTCCTGCAACTCCAGGCTGACGGGCACCGCCGCCGCATGTTTCTTTTCCAGCTCATAGCAAAAACTGG
Organism: Pseudomonas sp. BF-R-19; assembly: GCF_019956445.1. NCBI lineage: Bacteria > Pseudomonadati > Pseudomonadota > Gammaproteobacteria > Pseudomonadales > Pseudomonadaceae > Pseudomonas > Pseudomonas sp. BF-R-19. The sequence continues at coordinate 55,339 of NZ_JAHBDN010000103.1, read as the reverse complement.
CGAACTGATCGATCCAGGCTTCGATACAGAACAGATAGCGGCCCTGGCTGTCGGCCCGGAACTGCCCTTGCCAGCCGTTGTTGCCCAGGTCGTGCATGGCCGCGCTTTGCCAGACGTCCTCGTCTTCGGCCCGCCAGCGCACGCGAACCGCCAGCTTGTCATGCCCGTCGGCAAAGACCTTGGCCGTCACCACCACGTCCTGCCCCACAACGGCCTTGACCGCGAATTGTCCGCCTTCAAGGGTCGGCATGATGTTTTCAATGACGATACGCGGCAGCAACAACGCCTGCGACAGCGGCATGTGCGGGTTGTAGCTCAACTCAGTCGGTTTTTCAGCCGTCATCGAGCCTCTCTCCTTACGCCCCATGGACGCGCTTGTGTCTGGTCGACACCCCGCCGGGCAATCCGCCCCGGGATGCACTCACTTAGGTTCCGAGCGACAGCTGCCGGGAAAGTTTCATCGACAATTTCCGGAATCAAGCCCTTCGCGCCGCGGTCAACCAACCAGTCCATCTACTTAAGCACGACTCACGCCATGTGCCACCGCAGGCTGAACAATGAACAATCCATTCCCGGCTGAAACCCCCGATCCCAACATCGACAACCCGGTGATACCGCCGAGCGAACCGCAGCCGGTGCCCGAACAGGATCCACCCGGCACCAACCCGCCGCCAAGGGTAGAACCGCCACCGACGATGCCGCCGGTGATAGTGAATCCTGAATGACGACAATTGATCGTTTCTGTGCTGGCCGAAGGAACGATCTCATTGGTGATCCCTGTCGATCAGCTTCACAATCCCCGGCATCACACTGAACACCCCCAGCGCCAACAACGTACTGAACACCGCCGTCGCCTCGCGGCCCAGCCCGGCCGCGACGCCGATGGCTGCGGTCATCCACAGGCCGGCGGCGGTGGTCAGGCCTTTGACGTGGCCTTCATCGCCCTCGTGATTCTTCAGGATAGTGCCAGCCCCCAGGAAGCCGACCCCGGCAATCACGCCCTGCACTACCCGGCTCATGGCATCGGCCTGCGAGCCGGACATCTGCGGCACCAACACGAACAGCGCCGCGCCCATTGCCACCAGCATGTGGGTGCGCACGCCGGCGGCCTTGCCCTGGTGCTCACGCTCGAACCCGAGAATCCCGCCCAGCAAGGCGGCCATCAACAGGCGCACGGTCACCCGTGTCAGTTGCGAGGCATCGGCGATGTCGGCGAACTCGGCTTGCAGGGTCACCCAGACTTCGTGCCACCAGGCGTTCATGGGGTTGTCCTTGTGAGGGGGCCATGGAAGGTGGACCGCAGCGACCATTAATCGGTTGCACAGAACGATGACCGGCGGTTGCGGCCTGAAACGTTAGATTCCACTGAAAAAAGGATTCCACCGTGACCGTGCGCATCGAGAACCAGACCTGCTTTTTCACCACCGAAAATGGCGAACTCATTCGTCTGTGTCCCGACGTGACCATCATCACCGACGGTGCCAAAGCCATGTCGGCAGTGGACATCGAAGGCGAGCGCATCTACATCACGGAAGCCGAGGCCGACGCCTTGACCGTCGCAGGTGCGGTGGATGGGCGCCGGCACTTGAAAGCCACCGACAGTGGTTCGGTAATTTGACCGGGATTGATCCGCACCTGCCGCCGCTGTTTTGGAAAGGCCCCTGGGCCCGGCAGCGGCGACTGCTTCAAGTTGTCGCAGGTTGTACAGGCACGGCCATCTGATCTGCTTTTTAATGCAATACCTGAGTCTGTTATGCAAACAGATCGCCGCTCATAGTGCTCATGCCTGATGGAGGCTGATGAGCGAAAGACCATGAGCGAGAGAATCCCCGTCCGAACCGTAGAAACATTCGAGCCTTCGCGTCTGAAGACGAAGGCCAGATCCAGCGATAACCTGATCCACACCCGCAGTTTCACCGGACTGTTCCGCAACCTGCGTATCAGCGGCGCGGGTTTTCTGTTCTTGCTGTTTTTCGGCACCGTGTGGTTGAACTGGGGCGGTCGCCAGGCGGTGCTCTGGGATCTTTCCCAAAGCAAATTCCATATCTTCGGCGCGACCTTCTGGCCGCAGGATTTCATTCTGCTCTCGGCGCTGTTGATCATTGCCGCGTTCGGCCTGTTTGCGATCACCGTGTTCGCGGGCCGGGTCTGGTGCGGCTACACCTGCCCACAAAGTTCGTGGACCTGGATCTTCATGTGGTGCGAGAAGATCACCGAGGGCGAACGCAACCAGAGGATCAAGTTGCAAGCCGCGCCGTGGGGCCTGAACAAGCTGATGCGTCGCTCGGCCAAGCACACCCTGTGGCTGGCCATCAGCCTGCTGACCGGCCTGACCTTCGTCGGCTACTTCACGCCGATCCGGCCATTGGCCGAAGAGCTGCTGACTTTCCAAATGAGCGGCGTCAGCCTGTTCTGGGTACTGTTTTTTACTGGTGCCACCTACATCAATGCCGGTTGGCTGCGTGAAGCGGTGTGCATGCACATGTGCCCCTACGCACGGTTCCAGAGCGTGATGTTCGACAAGGACACCCTGACCATTTCCTACGACGTGGCCCGAGGCGAAAACCGTGGCCCGCGCAAACGCGAGGTCAAACCCGCCGAAGTGGGTTTGGGCGATTGCATCGATTGCCAGCTGTGCGTACAGGTCTGCCCGACCGGCATCGATATCCGCGATGGCTTGCAGATGGAATGCATCGGTTGCGCCGCGTGCATCGACGCCTGCGACTCGATCATGGACAAAATGGGCTACGCCCCGGGATTGATCAGCTATACGTCCGAGCATCAGTTGCAGGGTGGCAAGACCCACCTGCTGCGTCCGCGCCTGATCGGCTACACCGCCGTGCTGCTGGTGATGGTCGCAGCCCTGGTGATGGCGCTGGTGGAACGACCGATGGTGTCGCTCGACGTCAGCAAGGACCGGGGCCTTTTCCGCGAGAACAGCCAAGGGCAGATCGAAAACATCTACAGTCTGAAGGTGATCAACAAGACCCAACAGCGTCAGGACTATCAATTGAGCTTGGTCGATGCCGATGATTTCGAGTTGCGGGGCAAGACCGGGTTGAGCCTGGCGCCGGGGGAGATTGTCGATGTGCCGGTGTCGGTGGCGATGCTCACGGAGCGTCCGGCGAGCAGTTCGCAGAGCATCAACTTCAAGGTGGTCGACAGCGATGAACCTGGCGTTTACAGCGTGGCGAAAAGCCGGTTTGTTGCGCCGATGAATCGCTGAGCCTTTAAGATGCAGGGCTTTGTGAGATGCGGATCTGCTTTGGCAATGCAAGCCCCCTCACCACAATTAATCGAATCGACTCCATTGCGGGATACCGATGAAACGCTACGAAAAATTCGCCGACGACATCGCAGAACTGATCCGTACCGGCGTCCTCGGTCCCGGCCAGCGGGTGCCGTCGGTGCGTTACGCCAGCCAGACCTACGGCGTCAGCCCGTCGACGGTGTTCCAGGCCTACTACCTGCTGGAGCGTCGCGGCCTGATCCGCGCCCGGCCGCGTTCCGGCTATTTCGTCAACGCCCACGCACCCCGGCCGTTTTCCGAGCCGGTGATCAGCAATCAGGTCAACGAGTCCACGGAAGTCGACGTCAGCGAACTGGTGTTCTCGGTGCTCGACTCGATCAAGGACCCGAACACCGTGCCCTTCGGCTCGGCGTTTCCCAGCCCGACGCTGTTTCCCTTGCAACGCTTGTCCCGCTCGCTGGCCAGCGCCACCCGCGAGATGGACCCGCGCATGGTGGTCACCGACATGTCGCCGGGCAACCCGCAACTGCGCCGGCAGATCGCCCTGCGCTACATGGTCGGCGGGCTGATGCTACCCATGGAAGAGTTGCTGATCACCAACGGCGCGCTGGAAGCCCTGAACCTGTGCCTGCAAGCGGTGACCCAACCCGGCGACCTGGTGGCCATCGAAGCCCCGGCGTTCTACGCCTGCCTGCAAGTACTCGAACGCTTGAAACTCAAAGCCGTGGAAATCCCCGTGCACCCGCGCGATGGCATCGACCTCGGTGTGCTCGCACAGACGCTGGAGCGGCACCCGATCAAGGCCTGCTGGTGCATGACCAGTTTTCAGAACCCCATGGGCGCGACTATGCCCGAGGCAAAAAAGCAAGAACTGGTGGAACTGTTGCGCCGCCACCAGGTGCCGCTGATCGAAGACGATGTCTACGCCGAACTGTATTACGGCCAACAAGCACCGAAACCGGCCAAGGCATTCGATACCGAAGGTCTGGTGATGCACTGCGGCTCGTTCGCCAAGAGCCTGGCCCCCGGCTACCGCATCGGCTGGGTCGCCGCCGGGCGTTACGCGCAGAAAATCGAACGGCTGAAACTCATGACCTCGCTGTGCGCCTCGATGCCCGCCCAAGCGGCTATCGCCGATTATCTGCAACACGGGGGCTACGATCGGCACCTGCGTAAATTGCGCCACGCACTGGAAGACCAGCAAAGCGCCATGCTCGCCGCTATCGCCCGCTATTTCCCGGCGCAGACGCGCGTCAGCCAACCGGCCGGCGGGTACTTTTTGTGGCTGGAATTGCCGGAGCAGATGGATTCGTTGAAGTTGTTTCAGATGGCGTTGGCGCAGGGGATAAGCATTGCACCGGGGCCGATTTTTTCGCCGGCGCAGCGGTTCAGGAATTGTATTCGGCTGAATTACGGGAGCCCGTGGGATGAGGCTTCGGAGCAGGCGATGGAGACGTTGGGGCGGATTGTCAGATCTTTTTAACAAAAAAACTTAAATAAGCTCTTATAGAACGCACATTAGGATCGTTGTTTTGAGCATTTAGACATTATCGCCGAAGACATAGCAAAGCCAGAAAGACTGTCTGCATTGTTTCGCGCCATCCGACTGCGAAGCGCAGGATTGTTGTTGTATTTATGCAGAGCATTTATAATATTAGCTCCACGCGCTTCCAAAATAAAATCTCCCGGCGCTCCTCGCAAATCCATTTCCTCGGCATTACCCAACAGCATTTTTTTTGAATTATTCTCCATTGCAACACTGAACACTACATCTCTAGCCCCTTTACCAACAAGCAATTTTGCATTAGCTTTATCAAACTTATCAGGGGTAATGTAGTAGTAATCCAGCGAGTAATTAGCCTTATCCTGATGACTAGCCTCATGGATTAATGTTTGTGCTACTTCAGTGACCGAACGACCTAACAGATACCTTCCATTGATGTAAATCTTATGCCTTCTATCCGAGTTATTAATAAAGGCATTTGCACGTCCATAGGCTCCTCCCGCATCCCGATAAATGACGACTTTAGCCGGCTTTGATTCTAATCGTTCAAGATTGAACAAGATTTTCTGATAGCGCTCTTTCAGCTCATCCGCATTATCAGGCTGAAACGCCCCAAAATATGAATTATATATCCGCACATTGAAATCTTGATTGAGTATGCTTTCAGCCGCATCCTTTACAGCGGACTTTGCCAACGCAATACCTTCATTCAAGACCTTGGCCATTTCAGGTGCATTCCGTTCAACATCTTTCATCCCCCGATGGAGCACTGATTGACGAATCCCCAGGCTCGTTTCAAACCGAAAATCGAGATAGTTCCTTAATATTGGAAAGCACCCTTGTCGATCAATAAAATTAATCGGGCTATTGCTGACAAACCGATAAAAATTCACCCCATCCACATCCCCCGCCGGATCCGGATTCAACCAGCGCTGCAACCACGGCGCGTAATACCGCGCCCCGTAGTAATAAAGCCCCGTCGCATCCCGCTCCTTGCCTGAATAGCGAATGGTCTTGTACCCGATTTCCACTTCATGCCGCCCGGCCAGCCACGCTGTGCCGCCGAAGGGGTAATACACTTCCTGGCTGATCACCTGCGCTTGGGCATCCACCTCAAAAGCACTCGACCCCAAATGGTCATCGAAGCAATACCGCAACTGGTCATTGTCCAGTTCGGCCGGCGGCGGGCTGTCCCAATGCAGCAGGCGCACAGTGCAACGGCCGGCCTGAATGTTGATTACCTGGAGTTGTTCCCCTGTCGCGCTGTTGCTGTGAAGTTCGATGCCCGGTAGATAGCGCGCCTCGGCGCTGTGGACGATGGACTTCGCCGCCGTCATGCGGGCCTTTCGCGCTCGCATACCTTCACCGTCGTAGACATACCGCTCCAGGTCGTCAGCGCCATCGATTCGAGCGATCTGTGTGACCTGTGCCAACTCATTTCGCCCATTCCACAGCAACCTCTGTCCCGGTTGCAGTTCCAGCAGATTGCCCCGCGCATCAAAGGATTCATCAACACCAACCAATCTTGAGTGAATCTTGACGCTGCGATTACTCAGCGTTGCGACCTGCATCGTCAACGTGTCGTCCACCGCGCCATGGTGAATACGCTGCAACAAATTGCCCGCGGCATCGTAATGATACGTTTCGCTGTAGTTACTCCAGCGGCTGGCATCCGGTGGGCCGAAGGGCTGCCATTCCGGCAGGGCCGGCCCGAGTGAGGGGCTGGCGCATTCCCAACCGGTGGCGCTGATCAATTGGTACAGCGTGTCGTAAGTGAAACGCCGCACCGGCTCAATGCGCTGATTGGCAAAATGCTGGATGGGTAAGGCGGCGTCGGTGATTTCGGTGATGTTGCCGACGGGGTCATACCGGTAAGTGAGCTTCTGCAAAAAGCTCTGACCCGGGCCTTGTGTGGCCAGCAGCATCAAATGTCCATTGGCTGGGTCATACGCGCTGGTGGTGCGCATACCATTGCCGGCGAGTTCCTGTTCCACCTGGCCGGATGCGCTGTAGTGGATGCCACTGACCAACGTGTCGACGCTGATTTGCCCGGAGCGTTGCAGCCCTGCCGAGCACAACTGACCGGCGCGATCATGCGCAAAGTGCTGGGTATGGCCTTTGGCGTCGGTTTGGCTCATCAGATCGCCGGACGGTGCGTAGGTCCACGACGACTGCGCGCCTGCGCCCGGCTCTAGCAAGCAGTCGCGGTCAGCGTCCAGTGCCGGCCAATCGACCGGGTCGAAGCTGTTCAGGAAAAACCGCCGCTCACGCAGCACCGTCGCCGACAGCCCAAAGTCGGCCATCAACCGGCTGCCCGCCGGGTCGTCCTGCCGGATGGGTTGGCCACAGAGGTTGTGCCGGGCATGATCGTCCGACACTCCCCCAAATGTCATTCGTTCGACGCAGCGTTCGGGTTCCCCCGAACCTTGTTCGTGCACTGCGACAGGCCGCAACAATGGATCATGCTCGGTGCGACGATGCCAGCCACGTTGGTCCCATGCTTCAAGCGCCTGCCCCGCTGCACCCGGTAACCCGAGCTGCCACCCGGCATCGACGCTGTCACTGCACAGCGCCTGCCCCGCCAGACCATGAATCGTGGCCAGGTTCGCCGGCACCGAGGCATCGTCCTGGCTCAAGGCAAAGAACCGTGGATCGCGCTGTTGAATGAGCCGCCCCAACGGATCGAAAACCTGATGCGTCACTCGCAAAGTGAGCGGCTCGTCCGCTGCCTGCCGAAAGTACGCCAGCGCACGAACGGGTAAACCCCGTGGGTCAACGACACTGAGAGATGGCGTGTGTGCGTTCAAGTAGAGGTGGCCTGTTGAAGACTACCGCGAATCTAGACCCACACCGGATTGGCGTCTACTGTCAGGAATGACAGGTGTCCAAGGTCGTTTCGATAGCGGGTTTCGTTAGTTCAAATGCTTTCGCCGGCAAGCCCGTAAATAAAACACCTCCGGTGTAGCGGCTGGAATTGCCGGGGCAGACGGTCTCGTTAAAGTGATTTCAGATAGCATTGGCGCAAAGAATCTGCATTGCGTCGAAGGACAACTTTTTCGCCGGTGCAGCGGCTCAGGAGCTGTATTCGGTTGAACTATGGAGGCTCGTGGGTTGATGTTGCGGAGCGGGCGATCACAAGAATACAAACAATAAAAAACGTCAACGCGAATGTAGGACGTTCGAATCCTTTAATTCCAGTACAGCGATAGAAAACCCTGCCAAACTATCTGCATTGTAAAAACCCATTCGACTACGAATATCCGGATCTAAATTATACTTAGATAAGGCACTGCTTTGATCAACACTTTCCGTCGCAGCAAAAACTTTATTAGCGTCGGCGGAAAACAAATCCGCCTCCGACGCTTCTCCTTTTATCATCCTCAACGACTGTTTCTTGACTACTTCATTGAACATCTCTATACCATAGGGGTCATTCTTCCCATATCGACCAAGCGCTCCTGCGCCTCGACCAAGATAATAATAATCCACCGTCCCAAAAATCTCGTCCTGATGGCTAATTTCATGAATAAACATTGAAGCAATAATCCCAACTTGGGCGACCTCTAAAAATTTTTTATTGATATATATATTTTTATCCAAATCTCCAATCAAAACGAATGCAGAATCACCTTTTTCCGCACCAAGAAAAATAATCACTTCAGAAACCCCACGTTCTACCGCATCAACACCAGACAATATTTTTTTGTATCGGTCTTCCAAATATGAAGCGCCAGCCGACTTATACTCACCAAAAAAAGTGTAATATAATGACCCGCCAAACTCTGGATCAATCGATTCATTCATCGCAAATACTAATGCTTTTTTTGCGACCATCAAGCCATCGATCAGAGCATCATACAGCGCAGGTGCATGTTTTCTAATATTATCCATCCCTCGTTGCATAACCAGATGATGCACCCCATAATTTTTTTCAAGACCAATACGATAATCACTTACAGGCGCTGGGGTATTTCCTTCAAGATCTATGTAGTTAATTGGGTTGTTTCTGACAAACCGATAAAAATTCACCCCATCCACATCCCCCGCCGGATCCGGATTCAACCAGCGCTGCAACCAAGGCGCGTAATACCGCGCCCCGTAGTAATAAAGCCCTGTCGCGTCGCGCTCTTTACCTGAATAACGAATGGTCTTGTAGCTGCTTTCCACTTCATGCCGCCCGGCCAGCCACGCCGTGCCGCCGTAGGGGTAGTACACTTCCTGGCTGATCACCCACGCCTGCGCATCCACTTCAAAGACACTCGACCTCAGGTGATCGTCAAAGCAATAACGCAACTGGTCGTTATCCAACTCCGCGGGTGGTGGGCTGTCCCAGTGCAACAGGCGGACAGTGCATCGGCCGGCCTGAATGTTGATGACCTGGAGTTGTTCCCCTGTAGCGCTGTTGCTGCGCAGTTCGATGCCCGGTAGATAGCGCACCTCAGCGGTATGGACGATGGACTTGGCAGCCATCGTGCGGGACCTTCGAAGACGTGTGCCCTCACTGTCGTAGACATAACGCTCGGCGTCATCAACACCGTCTAAACGCTCGACCTGCGTGACCTGGGCCAATTGATTGCGGGCATTCCACTGCAACCGTTGCCCCGGTTGCAGTTCAAGCAGATTGCCCCGCGCATCAAAGGATTCATCAATGCCCACCAATCCTGAGTGAACCTTGACGCTGCGATTACTCAGCGTTGCGACCTGCATCGTCAACGTGTCGTCCATCGCACCATGATGAATACGCTGCAACAGATTACCCGCTTCATCATAAAGATAGGTTTCGCTGTAGTTGCTCCAGCGGCTGGCATCCGGTGCGCCGTAGGGCTGCCATTCCGGCAGCGCCGGCCCGAGTGAGGGCCTGGCGCTTTCCCAACCGCTGGCGCTGATCAATTGGTGCAGCGTGTCGTAGGTGAAACGCCGCACCGGCTCGATGCGCTGGTTGGCAAAGTGCTGACTGGGCAGTGCCGCGTCGGTGATTTCGGTGATATTGCCCACCGCGTCGTAGCGATAACTGAGCTTTTGCAAAAAGGTTTGATCCGGGCCTTTCGTGGCCAACAACATCAAGTGTCCATCCGCTGGATCATAAGTGCTGGAACTGCGCATGCCGTTACCGGCGAGTTCGTGTTCCACCTGGCCGGACGCGCTGTATTGGATGGCACTGACCAGCGTATCGGCGCCGGTTTGCCCGGCGCGTTGCAGGCCCACTGAATGCAGCTGGCCGGCGAGGTCCAGAGTGAAATGCCGGGTATGGCCTTTAGCGTCGGTTTGCGTGCGTGCTTCGCCCGACGGTGCGTAGGTCCACGACGACTGCGCTCCCTCGCCAGGCTCCAATAAATCGTCGCGATCAACATCCGAAAGAGGCCAGTGAACCGGATCGACACTGCTCAGAAAGTGTCGATGCTCACGCAGCTCCGCCGCCGACAATCCATAATCAACGATCAAACGACTGCCCGCCGGATCATCCTGCCGAATGAGTTGGCCACAGCGGTTGTGCAGTGCGTGATCGTCATCTACGACGCCCCAGCTCATGCGCTCGACGCAACGCTCAGGTTCGCCCGGCATTTGCTCATGCACCGCGACAGCTCGCAATAAAGAATCATGCTCGCTGCGACGATGCCAGCCACGTTGATCCCAAGCCTCAAGCGCCTGCCCCGCTGCGCCCGGCAACCCGAGTTGCCAACCGGCATCAACGCTGTCGCTGCACAGCGTTTGCGCCGAAAGGCTAGAAGTCGTGGTCAGGTTCACCGGCACCGAGGCATCGCCCCGACTCAACGCAAATAATCGTGGATCGCGCTGTTGAACAAGCCGACCAACCGGATCAAACATTTGCTGCGTCACCCGCGCCGTGGGCGACTCATCGGCTGCCTGGCGCCAGTACGCCACCGCGCGAATGGGTAAACCGCGTGAGTCAACAGCGCTGAGTGAGGGCGTGTGAGCGTTCAAGTCGAGGTGGCCTGTTGAAGACTACCGCGAATCTAGGCCCACACAGGATTGGCGTCTACTGTCAGAATTAACAGCTAAGAGTACTAAAGCTGCCAATCAGGCAGGAAATCCCACAGCATCCACTCAATAGAACCCGTAGAAGCTATATAACCAATACCGGTTTTACAAAGATCAAATAACACTTAAAACCTGTAAGTTCTTACAGTAGACGCTTATTTCCTCGACGCTTATAAAACCCCAAAAGCAACTCTTAGACAGACGACATGATGCTCCATCTAAAGCAGTCCAACCATCAGGAAGATCAAGATGAACAATCCACGAAACAAGATTGATGACTTTACCGATTTCGAGACCGGCCTTAATGGGTGGAGTTCCATTCAGGGCACCCATCGAATCAAAACCGAAGGAGAAAATAATTACTTGGGCTTCATTGGGACCGGCACGCGCCCTCCACACTTTCACATTGAAAAAAATTTCGTCCTCCTTGCGGCCATGAAACTAAAAGTCAGTTTCGACATGCGCATCACGAATGGCGTGAGTATCAAAAAATTTTACATGGGGAAAACCCAGAGTTTTCTTTAAGCCCTGTACCACAAGGTGACGGTGAGTGGCATAAATATGAAGTTGAATGGACGTCGGGCAGTACCCAGGCAAACATTTTTCCATTAGGCGCAGACTTACTCCCTGACAGCCCGGCAAACATGAATATTGATTTCGACAATATTTCCATCAAAGAACAGTAACCGGGAAAACGTCGCATGCGCTTAATGACTTCTCTCCTCTTGAGAAATCATTAAGCGCCTTTAAAAAACAACTAGAAACTGCCAGCCCTAGCCGCACACACATCCGTCCTTTATCGACCGCCCCCCAAATCAACAAACGTCCCCGTCGCATACGAAGCCTTGTCCGACAACAACCAGACAATCGCCTCCGCCACTTCGTCCGGACGCCCGCCCCGGGCCATCGGAATCGCCGATTCCAGCTTGCTGACCCGATCCGGATCGCCGCTCAAGGCATGGAAATCGGTATAGATGAAGCCGGGGCGCACGGCGTTGACCCGAATCCCCTCGCCCGCCACTTCCTTGGACAGGCCGATGGTGAAGGTGTCCAGCGCGCCTTTGGAGGCCGCGTAGTCGACGTACTCGTTGGGCGAGCCCAAACGTGCGGCCACCGAGGACACGTTGACGATGCTGCCGCCCTGCCCGCCGTGCCTGGGCGACATGCGCAGGATCGCGTGCTTGGCACAGAGGATCGGCGCCAGGACGTTGGTTTTCATGATTTTGAGAATGCGGAACTCGGACATCTCGTCGACCCGGGACTTTTGCCCAACAGTGCCGGCGTTGTTCACCAGCGCGGTGACCCGACCCAGTTCAGTGTCTACCCGGTGGAACAGTGCGATGACTTCGTCTTCGATGCTGACGTCGGCCCGTACTGCAATGGCTTGCGCACCGAGGGCGCGGACTTGCTCCAGCACGCCCAGTGCAGCCTTTTCGTCAGCCTGGTAGTTGATGCAGATCCGATAGCCCTGCGCGGCGGCCAACAGCGCGGTGGCGGCACCAATGCCGCGGCTACCGCCGGTGATGACGATGACTTTGTCCATGCGAGCTTTCCCCCAATCAAAGCTTAAGCGGTCGGGGGCTAGAATAACCGCCATTGGCGGTTTTTGCATGGCTTCACATCAGCTGTCATGTCATCGACATCTCGCGCCCGGCACTGGCTTTCAACTGCTCGACCAATTGCTCCCCGCGATGGATTTCCACCATGAAACCTGCGGCTGGCAGCGGATGCCCCAGCAGGTACCCCTGCAATGAATCGCAACCGAGCTGCGTCAGGAAGTCCTGCTGCACCCCCGTTTCCACACCTTCGGCGACGATACGCAACCCCAGCGCCTGGCCAAGGGCCACGATGGCCGAAACGATGGCGGCGTCATCGCTGTCGTGTTCCAGGTCGCGGACAAAACCGCGGTCGATCTTCAGCTCGTTGGCCGGCAGGCGCTTGAGGTACATCAAGCTCGAATAACCAGTGCCAAAATCGTCGATGGACAGGTCGACGCCCATTTCCGACAGTTCCTGCAGCACCGTCATGCTCGCATCGGCATCGCTCATCGCAGTGGTTTCAGTGATCTCCAGGGTCAGGCTGTTGGCCGGCAGATGGTGCGTCGCCAGGGCCTTGGCGACGCTCTGGACCAGCCCGGCATGGCAAAACTGAATGGCCGACAGGTTCACCGCGATGCGCCAATCGGTGTAGCCGAGCACGTACCACTCGCGCATCTGGCGGCAGGCTTCGTTGAGCACCCATTCGCCGATTGGAATGATCAGACCGGTCTTTTCCGCCATTTCGATGAACTTGTCCGGCAACAGCATCCCTTGCGTCGGGTGCTCCCAGCGCAACAAGGCCTCGGCGCCCACAGGCCGGCCATTGGCGGCGTCGAACTTGGGCTGGTAATACAGGCTGAATTCCTGATGTTCCACGGCATTGCGCAGGTCCTGCAGCAATTGCAGCTGTTTGCGGGCGTTACTGTTCATCGAGACATCGAAAAAGCTGTAGCCGTTTTTACCCGCGCCCTTGGCGTGATACATCGCTGCGTCGGCGTTCATCAGCAATTCATGGGCGGACTGCCCGTTACCCGGGTAGAGCGCGATGCCGACGCTGGCGGAAATGTGTAAATCATGTTCGGCAACCCGGAACGCTCGCGCGATCAACCCGACCTGGTGGGCCGCGAGGTTCAAGGCGTCGATCTGTTCGCTCAATTGCACCAGCAACACGAACTCATCGCCGCCGATCCGCGCCAGGGTGTCCTGGCTGCGCAAGTCTTCGCGCAGGCGCACGGCCACTTCGCGCAACAGCAGATCACCCATGTGGTGGCCGAAGGCATCGTTGACCGGTTTGAAGCCGTCCAGGTCGATGAACATCAGGGCAAAGCACCCCCCCTGTTCCCGGACCCGCGACATGGCCTGATCGATTCGATCGGCGAGCAGCGTCCGGTTCGGCAACCCGGTGAGGGTGTCGTGCAGGGCCAGTTGGGTCAGTTCACGGTTGGCCTCGGTCAGCGACTGGGCCAGGCTCGCGGTGCGAGCCTCCAGGCGTGCATCGAGGATCGAGGTCAGCAAGGCAATGCTCAGCACCGCCAACGTGGTGATCAGCACCAGGTTGTCCAGGCCATTGCCGCTCAATCCATTGACCGCTGCGCCACAAAAACTGCCGTCGGCAAAGCGCGCGGCGGCCATCCCGGTGTAGTGCATGCCGACGATGGCGATGCCCATGATCACGGCGGCGCCACCACGGATCAGGCGGACATAAGGCGTGTGCTGGCGCAGACGGAATGCGATCCACAATGCTGCGCCCGATGCACCGACCGCAATCAGCAGCGAGGCACCGAACAGCGTCGGGTCGTAGTCAATGCCCGGTTGCATGCGCATGGCGGCCATGCCGGTGTAGTGCATCGCGCTGATGCCGGCGCCCATGACCAACGCACCAAAGGCCAGCTGCCAGGCCGGCAATTGCGGCTGGCTGACCAGCCACAGCGCAAAACCGCTGGAGAGCACGCCGATTAGCAGCGACAACAGGGTGATCGTGCCGTCGTACCCCAGGTCGATCGGCAACTTGAACGCGAGCATGCCGATAAAGTGCATCGACCAGATGCCGATGCCCATGGCAATGGCCCCGCCCGCGGTCCACAAATGCACGGCGCGGCCTTTGGCGGTGGCAATGCGTCCGGTCAGGTCGAGTGCGGTGTAGGAGGCGAGAATCGCTACACAGAGCGAAATGATGACCAGGGTGGGGGAATAGCTACCGATGAGCATGGGGACTTCTCGCGAATGCCCCCTTGTTAATGGCTTTCATTCTCGGGTGGGGGCAAATGCGGCGATTGTACTGATTCCAAATGAGAACGCACCCACAAAATGAGCAAAGGGCCATCAGTCCGATGAAACGCTTGTTTTAAGGTTTTACATTAACTCCTTTCGAACGCACAAAACCTGTGGGAGCGAGCTTGCTCGCGATAGCGGTGGGTCAGGCAACATCCATGCTGAATGTGACGCAGCCATCGCGAGCAAGCTCGCTCCCACAGGGATTGCAGCGTGCGTTAGATTGCACTATCGGTTTTCGCTCACCTGAAGCTGCCCATCCCAGCCACCTCCCAACGCGGCAATCAATTGCACGCTGGCTATCAAGCGGCTTTGCAACAGGTCCAGGTTGCTGCGCTCATTGCTCAGCGCCGCCGCCTGGGTCACCACCACATCGATGTACGCGATCAAGCCGGCCTTGTACTGGTTCTGGGTCAGGCGCAACGATTCACGGGCGGCGTCCAGTGCCTGTTGGCGCACGACGGCTTCGTCCTGAAGCACCTTGAGCTGCACCAGGAAGTTTTCCACTTCGCGGAAGCCGTCCAGCACGGTCTGGCGATACTTGGCCACCGTTTCGTCATAGGCCGCTTCACTGCGGTCGACTTCCGCCGAGCGCTGGCCGCCGTCGAACACGGTCATGGCCAATTGCGGTCCGACCGACCAGAAGCGGTTCGGCAGACTGATCCAATTGGAATAGGTGCTGCTGCTGTAGCCGCCGTTCATGTTCAGGGTCAGGTCGGGGTAATAGGCGGCCTTGGCCACGCCGATGTTGGCGTTGGCGGCCATCACCGAGCGCTCGGCGGAAGCGATGTCCGGGCGACGCTCCAGCAACTGCGAAGGCAGTGCCTGCGGTACTTGCGGCAACTGCGGAATGTCCTGGCTTTCCGCCAGGCTGAATTCTGCCGGTGGCAAGCCGATCAGCACGGCAATGGCGTTCTCGAACTGGGCGCGTTGCCAGATCAGGTCGATCATATCGGCTTCGGTGCCTTTGAGCTGTGTCTGGGCCTGGGCCACCGCGTCCTTGCCCGATACGCCGGCACGGTACTGGTTCTCGGTCATTTTCAACGAACGCTGATAAGCCTCGACCGTGTCCTGGAGCAAGCGTTTCTGGCCATCGATCACGCGCAGTTGCAGGTAATTCTGCACCAGCTCCGACTGTTGACTCAGGCGCATCGCGGCCAGATCGGCAAAGCTTGCCTGGGCATTGGCGGTGTCGGCTTCGAGGCCTCGGCGCAGCTTGCCCCATACGTCCGCTTCCCAACTGACGCCCGCCTGGGCCGAGTACGTGTCGCGAATACCGCTGGACGAACTGCTCAGGCTGGAGCTGCTGCTGCCGGTGCCCTGGCTTGAACGGTTCTTGCTGACGTTCAGGTCCACCGTCGGGAAAAACGCCCCGCGTGCGCTGCGCACCAAGGCCTGGGCCTGACGGTACTGCGCTTCGGACTGGGCGACGGTCTGGTTGGCGCTGTTGAGTTTTTCGATCAGGTCGTTGAGCTGCCGGTCGCCATACAACTCCCACCACGCACCACGCGCCAGGGCATCGCTGGGGTTGGCCTGACGCCAGCCCTCTGCGGCCTTGTACTGCGCAGGCTCCGCGGTTTGCGGGCGCTGGTAATCCGGGCCGACGGCGCAGGCACTGAGCATCGCCACGCACAGTGACAGGCTCAACACACGCGAGCCTCGAGCCGTGATCAGTGGTGCAGCCAGGTTGAAAAGCGAACGTTCAGTCATAGCGGAGTTTCCAGAGCAGCATCGGTACGCACCCCACGCCATTTATTGAAGCGATGGCGCAGTTTGTCGAGATAGAGGTAAACCACCGGGGTGGTGTAAAGCGTCAGCACCTGGCTGAAGATCAGCCCGCCGATGATGGTCAGGCCCAACGGCTGGCGCATTTCCGCCCCTTCGGCGCGGCTCAGCAGCAACGGCAAGGCACCGAGGATCGCCGCCAGGGTGGTCATCAGAATAGGTCGCAAACGTTGCAGGCAGGCGCTGCGAATCGATTCCAGCGGTGCCATGCCCTGGTGTCGCTCCAGCTGCAACGCCAGGTCGATCATCAGGATGGCGTTTTTCTTCACTACCCCAATCAGCAGGAACAACCCGAGCAACGAGATCAGGCTGAATTCGCCACCCAGCACATAGATCGACAGCAGCGCGCCGACCCCGGCTGACGGCAAGGTCGAGAGGATCGTCAGCGGGTGGATGTAGCTTTCATACAACACACCCAATACCAGATACACCGCCACCAGTGCCCCCAGAATCATCCACGGCTGACTTTTTTGAGTCGCCGCGAAAGCGTTGGCTGTGCCGGCCATTTTCGCGATCACGTCTTCCGGCAGGCCGACCTTGGCAATCGCTCGTTCAATGGCGGCACTGCCCTGCTCCACCGTCACGCCTTCGGCCATGTCGAAGGCAATGCTTTCCGAAGCAAACTGGCCTTCGTGGCTGACCCGGTCGTTTTCCAGGCTGTTTTCGTAATGGGCAATGGTTGACAGCGGGATCCGCGCGCCGTCAGCGGTGATCACCTGGACTTGCTTGAGGGTGATCGGGTCCTGGGCGTATTTCGGATTGACCTCCATCACCACCTGATACTGGTTGAGGCTGTCGTAGATGGTCGATATCTGCCGCTGGCTGTAGGCGTTGTTCAGCACCGCCGTGACCATGTCCATGTCGACACCCAGGCGCTTGGCCTGGTCACGGTCGACGATCAGGGTCACTTGCCGCGCGCCCCGACCTTCCCGCGCATCGATCGCCGTCAACTCCGGCAAGGCCCTGAGCGCGGTGACGACTTTCGGATACCACTCGCGCAAGGCACCCAGATCCCCGCTCTGCAGGATGTACGAGTATTGCGAGGTGGTCTGCTCGCGACCGCCACCGAATTGCAGGTCCTGGTCCGCCATGAGCATCAGTTGCGCACCGGGAACCTTGGGCATTTCCTTGCGCAGGCGTTCGATGACTTTCTGCGCGGAAATGCTGCGCTCCTTGATCGGCTTGAGGCGTACCAGCATGAAGGCGTTGTTGGTGCCGTTGTTGCCGCCAATGAAGCCGGCGACGCTTTCTACCGCCTCGTCCTTCAACACCGCGCGGCGGAAAATCTCCATCTTCGGCTGCATCACACTGAACGACAGGCCGTCGTCGCCGCGCACGAAACCGATCAGCTGGCCGGTATCCTGTTGCGGCAAAAACGTCTTAGGAACAACAACGTACAGCGCAATATTCACACCAATTGTCACGAACAGACTGAGCAAGGTCAGACGCTTGTGGCGCAGTACCCAGTCGAGGCTGGTGGCGTATTTGCCGACCATCCAGTCGTTGGTCCGCCGGCTCCAGCGTTGCAGGCGGTTCTCCTGCCCCGGCGTGTGCGGCTTGAGCCAGCGGGCGCAGAGCATCGGGGTCAGGGTCAACGACACCACCAGCGAGACCACGATGGCCGCCGCCAGGGTGATGGAGAATTCGCGGAACAGGCTTTCAATGATCCCGCCCATGAACAGAATCGACAGGAACACCGCCACCAGCGACACGTTCATCGACAACAAAGTAAAGCCGACTTCCTGGGCACCCAGGTACGCGGCCCGCATCGGCCGCACGCCTTCGTCGATGTGCCGGGAAATGTTCTCCAGCACCACGATGGCATCGTCCACCACCAGCCCGGTGGCCAGGATCAGCGCCATCAGCGACAGGTTGTTCAGCGAAAAACCGTAGAGGTACATCACGGCAAAGGTACCGACCAGCGACACCGGCACCGCCAGGGTCGGGATCAGCGAAGCGCGGAAGTTACCGAGGAACAGGAACACCACCAGGATCACCAGCGCCACGGCGATCAGCAAGGTCATTTCCGCTTCGTGCAACGTGGCCTTGATCACCGGCGAGCGGTCCATGGCCAGGTTCAGCTTGACGCTGGCCGGCAGCACCGCCTGCAACGCCGGCAACTGCGCCTTGATCTCGTTGACGGTCTCGATGATGTTGGCGCCGGCCTGCCGGTTGATCACCAGCAGCACCGCCGCGTCATCGTTGAAGAATCCGCTGTTGTAGCGGTCCTCGACGCCATCGCTGACCTTCGCCACATCCTTCAGGCGCAGGGCCGCGCCGCCGTTGTAGTGGATGATCAGCGACTCGTAGTCCTTGGCTTTTTCCAGCTGGTCGTTGGCCTGGACCTGCCACAGCCGTTGATCGTCTTCCACCGAGCCCTTGGGCCGGCGCACGTTGGCATTGGCGATGGTGTTGCGCACATCGTCCAGGGCCACGCCGTACTGGTTCAGCGACTGCGGTTCGAGCTCGATACGCACCGCCGGCAACGAACTGCCGCCGATCTGCACCTCGCCGACGCCCTGCACCTGGGACAGGCTCTGGGACAGAATCGTTGAGGCCAGGTCATAGAGCTGGCCTTTTTCCAGTACATCGGAGGTCAGCGACAGCACCATGATCGGCGCCTGGGACGGGTTGACCTTCTTGTAGGTCGGCATGCTGCGCATCCCGCTCGGCAACAGGGTGCGCGAGGCATTGATGGCCGCCTGCACTTCCCGCGCCGCGCCGTTGATGTCGCGGTCCAGGTCGAATTGCAGGATCACCCGGGTCGAACCCTGGCTGGAACGGCTGCTCATGGTGTTGACCCCGGCAATGCTGCCGAAGGAGCGTTCCAACGGCGTGGCCACGGTCGACGCCATCACCTCGGGGCTGGCCCCGGGCAGGCTGGCCTGGACCACGATCACCGGAAAGTCCATTTGCGGCAGCGGCGACACGGGCAGCAAACCGAAGCTCACGCCGCCCAGCAGCATGATCGCCAGGCTCAGCAACATGGTCGCGACCGGGCGCTTGATGAAAGGTCCCGAGAGATTCATCGATGACGGCTCCCGGCACCAACCCACGAGCCCTGCAGCCCCCCTGTGGGAGCGGGCTTGCTCGCGAAGAGGGCCTTGCATTCAACATCCCTGTCGACTGACCGGACGCCTTCGCGAGCAAGCCCGCTCCCACAGGTTATGCAGGCCGTCATACCACCGTCTCCTGAGCGCCGGTCTTGCCAAAGCGGCGTCCCAATCGATCGAAGTACAGGTAAATCACAGGCGTGGTGAACAGCGTCAGAATCTGGCTCAGCAACAGGCCGCCGACCATCACCAGACCCAGCGGCTGGCGCAGTTCCGCGCCGGAACCGGTGGCCAGCATCAACGGCACCGCACCGAACAGCGCGGCCAGGGTGGTCATCAGGATCGGCCGGAAACGCAGCAGGGCCGCCTGATAGATCGCCGTTTGCGGGTCCATGCCCTGGTTGCGTTCGGCGTCGAGGGCGAAGTCGATCATCATGATCGCGTTCTTCTTCACGATGCCGATCAGCAGAATGATGCCGATGATCGCGATCATGCCCAGGTCGTTGCCACTCAGGATCAACGCCAGCAACGCGCCCACCGCCGCCGACGGCAAGGTCGAGAGAATGGTGATCGGGTGGATATAGCTCTCGTAGAGCACGCCCAGCACGATGTACATGGTCACCACCGCCGCCAGGATCAGCAGCAAGGTGCTCGACAGCGAGGCCTGGAAAGCCTGCGCCGCGCCCTGGAACTGGGTCTGCACGCCAATCGGCATGCCGATGTCCTTTTGCACCTGTTCGATGATCTCGACCGCATGCCCCAGCGCCACGCCGGGCGCCAGGTTGAAGGACATCATCACCGCCGGGAACTGGCCGATGTGGGTGATCGCCAGTTGCGCCTGACGCTCTTCGATGTGCGCCAGGCTGGAAAGGCGTACCTGACCGCCGTCGGTGGTCTTGACGTGAATCTGGTTCAACGCATCCGGGCCGATTTTCTCGCCGGACTGCGATTGCAGCACCACGCGGTACTGACTGGCCTGGGTGTAGATCGTGGAAATCTGCCGCTGACCGAAGGCGTCGTACAGCGCATCGGTGATGTTCGACACCGACACCCCGACCCGCGATGCCGCATCGCGGTCGATCACCAGGTAGACCTGCAAGCCCTTGTCCTGCAAATCGCTGGCAACGTCGGTCAATTCCGGCCGGTCGGCCAAGGCCTCGACCAGACGCCCGCTCCACAGGCTCAGCAACGCCGAGTCCGGCGACGACATGCTGAACTGGTACTGCGTACGGCTGACCCGGTCTTCGATGGTCAGGTCCTGCACCGGCTGCATGTACAGGCGGATGCCCACCAGTTTGTCCAGTTCCGGTTGCAGCCGGGCAATCACTTGCGTGGCGCTCAGGTCGCGGTCGTTGTGCGACTTGAGGTTAATCAGCAACCGACCGCTGTTGAGGGTCGAATTGTCGCCATCCACGCCAATGTAGGAGGACAGGCTCTCGACCGCCGGGTCGGCCAGGATGACCTTGGCCAGTTCCTGCTGGCGCTCGCTCATGGCGGTGAAGGAAATCGATTGCGGCGCTTCGGAAATGCCCTGGATGACGCCGGTGTCCTGCACCGGGAAGAAGCCCTTGGGCACTACCATGTAGAGGAATACCGTCAGCGCCAAAGTGCCAATGGCCACCATCAGGGTCAGTGGCTGGTGCTTGAGCACCCACTGCAACTTGCGTCCGTAGGCGGCGATCATCCAGTCGATGAACGCGCCACTGGCGCGGTAGAAGCGGCCCTGCTCTGCTTCCTTGGGTTCACGCTTGAGCAACCGCGCGCACATCATCGGCGTCAGGGTCAGGGAAACCACCAGGGAAATCAGGATCGCCACCGCCAAGGTGATCGCGAACTCGCGGAATAGCCGCCCGACCACGTCCGCCATGAACAGCAGCGGGATCAGCACGGCGATCAGCGACAACGTCAGGGAGATCAGGGTGAAGCCGATCTGCCTGGCGCCCTTGAGCGCCGCGTTCAGAGGGCTGTCGCCTTCTTCGATGTATCGGGAAATGTTCTCCAGCATGACGATCGCGTCGTCCACCACGAAACCGGTGGCGATGGTCAGGGCCATCAGGGTCAGGTTGTTGACCGAGAACCCCGCCAGGTACATCACGCCGAACGTACCGATCAGTGACAGCGGCACGGCCACCGACGGAATGATCGTGGCGCTGGCGCGACGCAGGAACAGGAAGGTGACCATGACCACCAGGGCGATGGCGATCAGCAATTCGTGCTGCACGTCCTTGACCGAGGCGCGGATGGTCTGGGTGCGGTCGGTCAGCACCACCACGTCGAGGCCGGCCGGCAGGTTGTCGGTGATGCTCGGCAGCAGGGCCTTGATCCGGTCCACCACCTCGATGACGTTGGCGCCGGGCTGACGCTGGATGTTCAGCAGCACGGCCTGGTTCTCGTTGGCCCACGCAGCGAGCCGCTCGTTCTCGGCGCCGTCGATGATTTCTGCGACGTCCTTGAGCCGCAACGGCGCGCCGTTGGCGTAGGCCAGGATCAGGTTGGCGTAGTCCTTGGGCGAGGTCAGTTGATCGTTTGCATCGAGCATCGAGACCCGGGTCGGGCCGTCGAAGTTGCCCTTGGGCTGGTTGACGTTGGAGGCGCCGATCAGGGTGCGCACGTCCGAAAGGTTCAGACCATTGGCGGCCAGCGCTTCCGGGTTGACCTTGATCCGCACGGCCTGGCGTTGACCGCCGGCAATGCTGACCATGCCGACGCCGCTGATCTGGGCAATTTTCTGCGCCATGCGCGTATCGACCAGGTCATTGAGCTTGGGCAGCAGCATGGTCTTGGAGGTGATGGCCAGGGTCAGCACCGGCGTATCGGCCGGGTTGACCTTGTTGTACACCGGAGGCGCCGGCAGGTCCTTGGGCAACAGGTTGGTCGCGGCGTTGATCGCCGCCTGCACCTGCTGCTCGGCCACGTCCATGTTGATGTCGAGGCTGAAACGCAGGGTCAGTACTGACGCGCCGCCGGAACTGGTGGAAGCCATTTGCGTCAGGCCGGGCATCTGCCCGAACTGCCGCTCAAGCGGTGCGGTCACCGCGCTGGTCATGACATCCGGGCTGGCGCCGGGGTACAGGGTCATGACGCGAATGGTCGGGTAATCGACCTGAGGCAACGCCGACACCGGCAGCAGCCGATAGGCGATGACGCCGGCCAGGATAATCGCCAGCATGCTCAGCGTGGTGGCTACCGGGCGAAGGATGAACAGCCGCGAGAGATTCATGCGCCGCCCTTTTTCGCCTTGTCGGTGGTCGCAGGCTCAGCCGCGTTGACCGCCGACTTGCCTTGCAGGTGTTCGGTTGGCGTGGTCGGCACGTCCTGGCTGTCGTTGACCACCTCCACGTCGCTGCCGTCCTTCAGGCGGTCGGTGCCCTCCAACACGACCCGGTCGCCCGCGGACAGGCCTTCGATGACCACGGTGTTCACGCCGTCACTGGCGCCGACTTTCAACTGACGGATCTTGACCTTCTTGTCACCGTCCAGGGCATAGGCGAACGTGCCGTTGGTGCCGAACTGGATCGCGGCGGAAGGCGCCAGTACTACGTCTTTGAGGGTGTCGGCCAGCAGGCGCACGTTGACGAACTGGTTGGGGAACAGCGACTGATCCCGGTTCTCGTAACGAGCCTTGAATTTCAGGGTGCCGGTGGTGACGTCGATCTGGTTGTCCAGGCTTTGCAGCACGCCAGTGGCTTGCAATTTGGTATCACCACGATCCCAGGCTTCAGTCGGCAACTTGGCGCCACTGCGATAACGGGCGAGCACGGTGTCGAGGCTGTTTTCCGGAAGGGTGAAGGCCACGCTGATCGGCTGGGTCTGGGTGATGATCGCCAATGCAGTGGTGTCGTTGGCCGCGACCAGGTTGCCGACGTCCAGTTGACGCAGGCCGACGCGACCGGTGATCGGTGCGCGGATCCGGGTGAATTCGAGGTTGAGCTTGGCGTCGTTGACCGCCGCCTGATTGGTCTTGACCGTGCCCTGGAACTGACCGACCAGCGCTTCGGCGGTGTCCAGGGTCTGTTTGGCAATACTGTCTTCGCGGTACAGGCCGCGATAGCGCTCGACGTCGACCTGGGCATTTTTCAGCTGCGCCTGATTCTGCAGCAAGGTGCCTTCGGCCTGGAGCAAGGCATTCTGGTAAGGGCGCGGGTCGATTTCGGCCAGCAGGTCACCGGCCTTGACCATCTGCCCTTCTTCGAAATAGATCTTGACCAACTCACCGCCGACGCGGCTGCGGACATTGATGGTGTTCAGCGCCGTGACCGTGCCCAGCGCCTTGAAATACAGCGGGAAATCCCCCTTGACCGCCGGCGCCACTCGCACCGGTACCGGTCCGGACGCGCCACCGAATCCAGGGCGCATTCCGCCTGACCTGCCGGTTTGCCCGGCGACGGCTTTCTGCCCCGCAGCCTCTTTGGGTGCAGCGCTGCCGGGCCAGAATTTCCAGCACAGGGCGGCGATGACCAACAGGACAAGCAGGCCGAACAGCCAGCGACGGGGACTACGGGAAGCGGAGGATTGCATTGAGTGATCAACCATTGGGCGCGTGGGCTTTTTTACATGAGGCTGAACGATAAGCACTGGCGGGTTTTAAGCAAAGCGCCTTTACCGGCAATTTACCTTCGGCTTACGTAACAGGAGTTTTGTGTAAGACACTGAAGCACAAATGAAAACGGCCTGGACAGAGCCAGGCCGTTAATAAGTGTAAAGCTACGCTTATTTCAGAACAGCAAGTGCCGCTTCGTAGTTCGGCTCGTCAGCGATTTCGCCAACCAGTTCGCTGTGCAGCACGTTGTCGTTTTCGTCCAGAACCACCACAGCACGGGCGGTCAGGCCTTTGAGCGGGCCTTCGGCGATGGCCACGCCGTAGTTCTGGATGAACTCGGCGCCGCGCAGGGTCGACAGGTTCTGTACGTTTTCCAGGCCTTCGGCGCCGCAGAAACGGGCTTGGGCGAACGGCAGGTCAGCGGAGATGCACAGTACGACAGTGTTGGCCACGTCGCTGGCCTTGGCGTTGAACTGGCGCACGGAGGTGGCGCAGGTCGGAGTGTCGATGCTTGGGAAGATGTTCAGTACTTTGCGCTTGCCGGCAAAGTCTTTCAGGGTGACGTCGGACAGATTGCCGGCAACCAGGGAAAAGGCTGGCGCCTTGGAACCGGCTTGTGGCAGTTGGCCGTTGACTTGAACCGGGTTGCCTTTAAGAGTGACTTGAGCCATGAACGGAGTCCTTCTGACGTTGGTGTGGAGAGTTTTGACGAGGCCGAAGTTAACCACGAAATTGTCCGACGACCTACGGTCAAACATAAATTGTCATGTATCAGCACACAAAACTGGATACAACCCACAATCCTGTGGGAGCGGGCTTGCTCGCGAAAGCGCAATGTCATTCAACATCGCTGGCGTTTGATCCGACGCCATCGCGAGCAAGCTCGCTCCCACAGGGTTCGTGTGTTAGCCGAACAAGTCGGCAAACGTACAGAGTACGCTCTCACCCGCCGCAACCCGATGTTCATGACGAAAGGCACGCGACACGTCATCGACGAAAACTTTTTTAACACTCTGTCGAATTGCTCCAGCGTCGTTCGACTATAAATCGAGCCACTCAACTGCAACGGAGACGACACCATGCGATTCATGATCATCATCAAGGCCAGCCAGGATTCCGAAGCCGGCGTCATGCCCAGCCAGGAACTGCTGACGGCCATGGGCAACTACAACGAAGAACTGGTCAAGGCCGGCATCATGCTCGCGGGCGAAGGCCTGCACCCGAGCAGCAAAGGCGCTCGTATAAAGTTTTCAGGAGACAAGCGCTCGGTGATCGACGGTCCCTTCATCGAAACCAAGGAACTGATTGCCGGTTTCTGGTTGTGGAAAGTGAATTCCAAAGAAGAAGCCATCGAATGGGTCAAGCGCTGCCCCAACCCGATGCCGGGCACCGAAGCCGAGATCGAGATTCGGCAGGTGTTTGAAGCCGACGATTTCGGTACCGAGTTCACACCTGAACTGCGTGAGCAGGAAGAGCGGGTTTGGGAGCAGGCGAAGAAGAACTGACGTTGACTGAACCGGCTATTGCTCCAGTTTCCTGTGGAAGCGAGCCTGCTCGTGAGGTGGTCGTCACATTCAACACTTATATTGACTGACAGGCCGCCTTCGCGAGCAGGCTCGCTCACACATTGACTAGATAGCAGCTTAACTTGCTGGAACAACCCCTTGATCTGTATTAACTTTTTAGTACACAAAACCAACAAAAATCTACATGCAAAACGAAAGAATTAAGCCATTCAACTGGATAACCCATGGTTAACTGCTAACTTCATCCGACGAGTCCTACAGGCTTGATCGGAAAGGGATGACGCAGTTACGGCCAAACATAACGGTCGTATGCCCAATCAGCCACCAGGGAACCGGGGG
Organism: Pseudomonas sp. BF-R-19; assembly: GCF_019956445.1. Classification (NCBI taxonomy): domain Bacteria; kingdom Pseudomonadati; phylum Pseudomonadota; class Gammaproteobacteria; order Pseudomonadales; family Pseudomonadaceae; genus Pseudomonas; species Pseudomonas sp. BF-R-19. The sequence continues at coordinate 29,533 of NZ_JAHBDN010000103.1, read as the reverse complement.
AATAATGTCTAAGAAATTGGGGAAGTACGCCTTTGTCTGGGTGACTTCGCTCGCACCTGCTTTTTGTGCTCACGCGGATAACGCCGAGACGGCCAACAAAAGCAACAACCCGCTGAACCTGGCGCCTGGCGTCAACCTTCAGGATTACTACACCCCCAAGCTGTTCGATACCAACGCTCACACCAACGATGCGCTATTGCGCGGTGCGCTGCCGATGGCCCCGAATGACTTTATCGGTGTCCCGCAATTACTGCGCGTCACCCTCCCCGTCAGCACCCGTCCCGATCCGCATAACGGTTACAGCACCGGCATCGGCGACCTGAACGTGTTTGATATTTTCCTGCTCAAGACCGAAGGCGTGCAGCTGGGCGTCGGCCCGCAAATCACTGCGCCGACCGCCGGGCAGGACGAATTGGGGACTGGCAAATGGCAGGCCGGACTGTCCGCCATCGCCATCGACTCCTCGCCACGCGTCGACCGCAAAGGCGACGGCTTGCCGCAATTCACGCTGTACGCCGGCATCAACGTCACCTTAGCTAAATAAGGACTTTAAAATGAACGTTGCCCTTCGCGCAGCCGGCTTCAGCCTGATGACCATGTTCGTCAGCTGCGGCGTGGGCGCCCAGGAACTTGATACCCGCATCGGCAAAATTGCCATGGAAGGCGAACTGCCAGCCCACGAGTCGATCGCCAGGCTCTACGCCGAACTGGATTTCCAGCAGGCCACCCAGAGTTATCTGTGGGCTTTGCCACTGGTGTCCTACGCCCAGTGGCAGGAAGAATTCCGCGACAAACTGGGTGCCCATAACGGCGACCTGATGGTGCTCGACAGTTACGAAGACAAGCTCGGGGTGATCACGGCCAACGCCACCACGCCGTACATCCTGGGCTTTGTCGATCTCAACGAAACCGGGCCGCTGGTGATTGAACTACCACCTGGCCCGACTGCTGGTGGCGTGGGCGATTTCTGGCAGCGGGCGATCATCGACATGGGCCAGACCGGCCCGGACAAAGGCAAGGGCGGCAAGTACCTGGTATTGCCACCGGGTGCCGAGCCGCCAGCGGATGCCCATAAATACTACCTGGCCAAATCCGAAACCATGAATGTGCTGGTGGGCTTCCGCGTGCTGGATCCAGACCCGGCCAAGGGCAAGGCGCTGGTCGAGCAATTCAAGATGTACCCGTATGCCAAGCGAGCGGAACCTGCCAAAACCAGACTGCTGTCTCCCGGTGGTAAAGCCTGGTCCGGCACCCAGCCTCGTGGCCTGGCGTACTGGGAGCGCTTGCACCAGATCATCCAGAAGGAACCTGTCAACGAGCGCGACCGTTTCTACATGGCCATGCTGGCCAGCCTGGGTATCGAGAAGGACAAGCCGTTCAACCCAAACGACAAACAACGCGCAGCCCTGGAACAGGGTGCACAGGTCGGTGAACTGATCGCCAAGGCCAACACCTTCGCCAAGCGTTTCCCCAATGCCCGATTCTGGCCGGACCGGCAATGGGACAGCGTGCTGAACATCGCCGATCCGTCCCAGCGCGTGGCCTATTACGACCAGTTGTGGGAGCGCAGCGCCTGGTTCTACGAGGCGGTGACCAACACCAAAGGCATGGTCTCGAAAACCCCGGGGCTGGGCCAGACCTACCTCGGCGCCTACACCGACAGCAAGGGCAACTGGCTCGACGGCGGCAAAAGCTATCGCCTGCACGTCGGCGCCAACCCGCCGGCCAAGCAGTTCTGGTCGATGACCGTATACGACATCGACAGCCGCTGCCTGATCGACAACCCGCAGCGCAAGGCCGACCTGTCGTCCCGTCAGGACTTGAAGAAAAACGCCGACGGCTCGGTGGACCTGTACTTCGGCCCGACCGCGCCAAAAGGTTTCGAGGACAACTGGGTGCAAACCCTGCCGGGCAAACACTGGTTCAGCTATTTCCGTCTGTATGCGCCGACAGAAGCCTATTTCGACAAGAGCTGGAAACTCGACGACATCACGGCTGTGCAATGACGCCGAACGTTCAATAAGGGATGTATATGAATCACCGCATTTTGTTCACCGGCCTTGCGCTGACCCTCAGCACCAGCGTCTGGGCCGACTTCACCGCCACCCCGGAGGAAGCCCGGGCCATCGCCAAGGAAGCCTACCTGTACGGTTTTCCGGTAGTAGAGATGTACAAGACGCTCTACACCCAGGCCGTGGACAAGAAGAGCCCGAACTTCAAGGCGCCGTTCAACCAGATCGGCAACACCGCCAAGGCCTTCACCGCCAAGGACACCGCGTTTGTCACGCCAAACGCCGACACGCCCTACTCCTTTGTCTGGATGGACTTGCGCGCCGAGCCACTGGTACTGACCCTGCCGCCGATCGAAGAGCATCGTTATTACTCGGTGCAACTGATCGACGCCTATACGCAGAACTTTGCCTACCTGGGCACCCGCAGCACCGGCAACAATGGCGGGCATTTCATGATCGCCGGGCCCAACTGGCAGGGCCAGCAACCGCTGAACATCGACCGCTTGCTGCGCAGTGAAAGCAACATCGCCTATGCGCTGTACCGCACACAACTGTTCGACGGGAAGGATCTGGCCAAGGTCAAGCAGATCCAGAAGGGTTACAAGGTTGAAACCCTGAGTCATTACGACAAACACAAAGCGCCTGCGGCCGCACCGAAGATCGACTGGCCTAAACCCACGCCGACCATGAGCGAAACCCCGGACCTGTTCCGCTACCTGAATTTCATGCTGTCGTTCGCCCCGGCCCAGGACGTGGAAAAGGACCTGCTGGCGCGCTTCGCCAAAATCGGTATCGAGGCCGGCAAGCCATTGAACTTGAGCCAATTGAGCGCCGATCAACGCAAGGCGCTGGAAGACGGGATCAGCGACGCCAAGGCAGAATTTGCCGAGTTCAAGAAAACCAAAGTCGATACCCACGAGATCACCAGCGGCGATTTCTTCGGCACCCGCGATCACCTCAAGGGCAATTACCTGTACCGCTATGCCGGTGCCAACATGGGGATTTTCGGCAACTCCGCCGAAGAGGCGAACTACATCGGTTATTTCGTCGACAAGGACGGCAAACCGGTCGATGCCTCGAAAAATGACTACACCCTGCATTTCGACAAGGGCGCCCTGCCCCCGGCCGACGCGTTCTGGTCACTGACCATGTACGACGGCAAGAACAAGCTGCTGGTGGCCAACCCGCTCAATCGCTACCTGATCAACTCGCGCATGCTGCCTGACCTCAAGCTCGATGCCGATGGCGGCCTGACTCTTTATGTGCAGCACAAGGCGCCGGCCAAAGACCTGCAAAGCAATTGGCTGCCGGCTCCGAACGGACCGTTCTACGGGATATTGCGCCTGTATTTGCCAAAACCGGAAGTCAGCAACGGCGAATGGAAAATGCCGCTGTTGAACCCCGTCACTCAAAAACAATAAGTGGAGTCAGTCATGATCAGGCCTTTCGTAGTGCGCCCCCTGTTGTTGGCGCTGTGCATGGTCAGCGGCAGCCCGTTGGTACTGGCGGCTGAAGGTGGTGTCGGACGGCCGATTACCGGTCAGCAAGTGTTCTCCAATGCCGGGATCGTGCCCCCGGAGCCGGGTTGGGTCATGTCCCTGACCAGCATCTGGTACGACGGCGATCTCAAGGGCAGCGCCCAGGTGCCGATCGTCGGTGCCCTGAGTACCGGGCTGGACATGAAAGTGTCCTACACCATGGCCAACTTCACCCGTGTCTGGGACACCGGCAAGGGTCGCTGGAATTACGCCTCGGCCATTGGCGTTCCGGTGCAGTACACCGACATCACCGCGAGTATCACCGGCCCTCGCGGCAGAACCCTGGGCACCTCGGACAGCGGCACCCAGTTCGCCGACATGCTGGTGACACCGATTGCTGCCGGCTATCACTTCGACGAGCTCAACCACATATCGTTCTCGCTGCCGATCTACGTGCCGACCGGTGCCTACAACGACGATCGCCTGGCCAACCCCGGTCAGAACAATTACACCTTCATGCCGACCGTGGCCTTCACTCATCTGGACGGCAAGGGCGGCGAATTCACGCTGTCGAGCGGCCTGGAGTTCTACACCGAGAACGACGCCACCGATTATCGCAACGGCAACATCTACACCCTCGATGCGCTGTGGACCCACGGTTTTGGCAACGGCTGGAACGCCGGTATCGCCGCCGGTTACATCCAGCAGATCACCGATGACTCGGGGTCCGGCGCCGACAGCGGCTTCCGTGGGCGCTCCGTGGGTGCCGGCCCGACAGTGGGCTGGACCGGCAAGTTCGCCGACGCCCAGGCCAACTTCAATGCGCGCTGGGTGCCGGAGTTCGACACCAAGAACCGCCCTGAGGGCAATGGATTCAGCGTCAACATGACCCTGGCGTTTTTCTAGGAGACCCCATGAGCGCACTCAACGACCTCAACGCCCTGCAAGCCAGCATCGCCGAAGCGGTGCTCGGCCAGGACCAGGTGATCCGGCAGATGCTCGTCGGTTTGCTGGCCAACGGGCATTTGCTCCTCGAAAGCCTGCCCGGCCTGGCCAAGACCCGCACGGTCAAATCACTGGCCAAACACCTGGACGCGAAGATGAGCCGCATCCAGTTCACCCCGGACTTGCTGCCATCGGACATCACCGGCGCCGAGGTGCTGCATCAGGTCGAAGGCAAGAACGAAATCCGCTTCCAGCCAGGTCCCCTGTTCGGCAACCTGATCCTCGCCGACGAAATCAACCGTGCGCCGGCCAAGGTCCAGGCGGCGTTGCTCGAAGCCATGGAAGAACGCCAGATCACCGTGGCCGGCAACAGCCATGCGCTGCCGGACCTGTTCATCGTGGTCGCCACCCAGAACCCGATCGAACAGGAAGGCACGTACCCGCTGCCGGAAGCACAGATGGACCGTTTCCTGATGAAAGTGCTGCTCGATTACCCCAGCGCGGAAAACGAAAGCCAGGTGCTGCGTCTGCTGCGCGACGAAGAACAGGCCCTCGGCGCCAAGACCGCTGCCGTGCAGGGTTTCTCCCTGTCTCAGGACGTGGTGTTCGCCGCGCGCCGTGAAGTCAGTGCCGTGCATGTCTCCCCGGCCATCGACCGCTACCTGATCGACCTGATCAATGCCACTCGCCACCCGGCCGATTACGACGCCGACCTCGGGCGCTGGATCAGCATCGGCGCCAGCCCCCGCGGCGGCATCGGCCTGGACCGTTGTGCCCGGGCCGACGCCTGGTTGCAGGGCCAGGATTTCGTTTCTCCGGACAACGTCCGCGCCGTGGTGCACCCGGTGCTGCGCCATCGCCTGCAATTGAGCTACGACGCAGTGGCCGACGGCGTGAGCGCCGATCAGGTGCTCGACCGCCTGCTCGATAAAGTGGCGATTCCTGCCTGATGTCCATGAACAGCGCCGACGGCCTGGTGTATGTCTCTCTGGCGCAACTGATGGCCCTGGAGTTCAAGGCCCGTGACCTGAGTTTTCTGGCGCGTCAGCCCCAGGGCAGCATCCTGGCCGGCAACCATGCTTCGCGTTTGCGTGGCCGGGGCCTGAACTTCGATGAACTGCGCCGCTATCAACCGGGGGACGATTTGCGTCACCTCGACTGGCGCGCCTCCCTGCGCACCTGCAAACCGGTGGTACGCACCTTCACCGAAGAGCGCGACCGCCCGGCCCTGATCCTCGTAGACCAGCGCATGTCGATGTTCTTTGGCTCGCAACGCAGCTTCAAATCCGCCGTCGCCGCCGAACTCGGCGCCCTGGCGGCGTGGATGGTGTTCAACGCCGGCGACCGCGTCGGTGGATTGGTCTTCAACGATCAACGCATCGACAGCGTCGCCCCGCTGCGCAGCCGCAAACGGATCGAAGCGCTGTGCAGCCGCATCGCCCAGCAGAACCAGGCACTCAATGCCGCCAACCCGGACGCCGAAGGCGAAGACCAGCTCGACAAGGTCCTGCAGCACTGCCTGGCCGTGGCCGGTCACGATCACCTGATCTGCATCGTCAGCGACTTCGCCGGTGCCGGCGAACGCACCTTGCAACTGATGCGGCAACTGGCGGCGCACAACGATGTGATTGCCATGCAGGTGTATGACCCGCTGGCGCTGAACCTGCCGAAAAACGGCCGCGTGCTGGTCACCCAAGGGCAATTGCAAGTGGAGCTGGCGGTGGATCGGCAACAGGTGCATCAGCCGCTCGGGGATTTTCTCAGCGGGCGGCTCAAGGACGTCGCGACCTTGCTGCGCCGCAGCCAGGTGCCACTGATGATGTTCAGTACTGCCACAGAAGCCCACGAACAACTGCGCGCCGAACTGGGCAAGTTTGCCGGAGGGCGCCGATGAACCCCGCTATCCCGAGCATCGACCAACTCAAGGAAATGGCACTGCCGGCGCCGGTCAGTTATGCACCGCAAACCTGGGGTTGGTGGGCGTTGCTGGCGCTGTTGATCGTTACGCTGGTAGTGCTTGGTGCGCGGCGATACTGGCAATGGCGGCGCGATCGCTATCGGCGCGAGGCGTTGGTGCGGCTGGAGGAATTGCAGCAGCGCAGTAATGACCTGAGTGCGTTGCGCGAGCTTCCGGAACTGCTCAAACGCGTGGCCCTCTCGATGCCATCCTTTGCCTGGAATACATTCCCTGTGGGAGCGGGCTTGCTCGCGAAGGCGTCCTGTCAGTCGACATCAATATTGAATGCAATGGCCTCTTCGCGAGCAAGCCCGCTCCCACAGGGATCTCCTGCGGCGTTAGGAAATGAGGACTGGCAGGCGTTTTTGCAGCGGCACAGTAAACAACCCCTACCTGCCGACCTCAGCCAACAACTCTCGCTACTGGCCTACGCCCCAGACGCAACATTGCAGGCCATGCCCACCGAACAGCGCCAGCAGTTGTTCAGCACCTGCAAAACCTGGGTGGAGCGTCATCATGTGGCAGCTTGATTACCCCTGGCTGCTGATCCTGCTGCCGCTGCCGTGGATCGGCTATCGCTACCTGCCCGATTACCGCGAGGCGCGTAGCGCCGTGCGTGTACCGTTTTTCGCGGCGATGAGCCGTGCTGTCGGCCAGGCCCCGAGCCAGGCCGGCACCCGCAGCAACCGCTGGCAATTGCTCCTGAACCTGCTGGTCTGGACGCTGTTGCTGGTGGCGGCGAGCCGGCCGGTGTTGGTGGAAAAACCCATCGAGCGCCAGCAGCCGGTGCGCGACCTGATGTTGGCCATCGACATTTCCCAGTCGATGGAAACCACCGATTTCACCGACGCCAATGGCCAGAAAATCAATCGCCTGGCCGCGGTCAAGGAAGTGGTGCACGGGTTCATCGACAAACGTAAAGACGATCGAATCGGACTGATCGTGTTCGGCACCGGCGCTTATCCGCAGGCGCCGTTGACCCTCGACCACGCCAGTCTGTCACTGCTGCTGGACGACACCGGCATCGGCATGGCCGGCCCCAACACGGCCATCGGCGACGCCGTCGGCCTGAGCCTGAAACTGCTGGATCAAGCCCACGAGCAGGAAAAAGTGCTGATCCTGCTCACCGACGGCAATGACACCAGCAGTGCCATCACCCCGGATCACGCGGCCGCCATGGCCGCGGCCAAAGGTGTGGTGATTCACACCATCGGCATCGGCGACCCGAATGCCGAGGGCGAAGCCAAGGTCAACCTGCAAGGCTTGCAGGACATTGCCCAGGCCACGGGCGGACGCTTCTTCCGCGCCGAAGACCGCAACGCCCTGGATCAGGTCTACAGCACCCTCGACAAACTCACTCCGCATCAGGTGAAAACCCTCAGCCATCAGCCCAAACGTGATCTGTTCTGGTGGCCGCTGGGCGCAGCCATTGCCCTATTGGCGCTTTATCACCTGGGTGCCCTGCTGCTTCCACGGCTGATGCTCGCCCGTCAACGGCAGGAGGCCTGACATGGACATCAACCTCAGCGACTTCCATTTCCTGCGCCCCCTGTGGCTGTTGCTCGCGCTGTTCGGCGCATTGCTGCCGTTGCTGTGGCGGCGCAACCAGGACCTGCAACGGCGCTTGCGCAGCAACATCGCCGCGCACCTGCTGCCGCATCTGCTGATCACCCCGCAGGACCGGCAGCGCCTGCGTCCGGTGCATCTGGTGTGCGCGCTGCTGGTACTGGGCGCCATCGCCGCCGCCGGGCCAACCTGGGAGCAGGATCGGCCGGACTTTCTGGAAAACCGTGCGCCGCTGATCATCGCCGTCGACCTGTCGCCCTCCATGGACGCCAACGATGTTCCCCCCAGTCGCCTGGAAGCGGTCAAGCACAAACTCCACGACTTGATCCAGCGCCGCGCCGGTTCACGCAACGCCTTGATTGCCTACGCCGGCAGCGCGCATCTGGTGTTGCCCGCCACCGACGACCCGGCGCTGCTCGATACGTTCGTTCAGGCCCTGAGCACCGACCTGATCAACAAACCGGGGAAAAATGTCGGCGCGGTCATCGATCAGGCCAAGCGCCTGCTCGCCGCCGAGAAAACACCCGGCACCCTGCTGCTGATCACCGATGGCGCCGACACCTCGGCACTGGCCGGGTTGGACAAGCAACTGGCGGACAGTGCGCTGCAAGTGCTGATACTGGCGGCTGGCAGCAGCGACGGCGGGATCATCCGCGATGCCAGCGGCCAGCCACGCACCGACAGCAACGGTCGCCCGCAAATGGGCAGCTTCGATCAGGACGCCCTCAAGCAGCTTGCCTCGACGATGGATGCCCCGCTGGGCAGCCTGACCCTAAACGATGACGATCTGGACTGGATCGAACTGCACGCCGAGCAGCACTTCCAGTCAGCCAGTGACGAACAGCGCGAACTGCACTGGAAGGACGCCGGTTACTGGCTGTGTTGGCCGCTGTTGCTGATCGCCTTCTTCAGCGTGCGCAGGGGCTGGAGCCTGAACTGGATGGCCGGATTACTACTGGCGGTAGGCCTGGGCCTGCAACCGGCGCCGGCACAAGCCAACGCGCTGACCGATGCCTTTTTCACCCGCGACCAGCAAGGTCGCTGGGCCTTCGAACACGAGCACTACCCTCAGGCGGCGGCGCTGTTTGTCGATCCGTACTGGAAAGGCGTGGCCGCCTACAACGCGGCCGATTTCGACCTGGCACTGGCCAGCTTCGCGCGGCTCGACACACCGCAGGCGTATTTCTACCTGGGCAACATCTACGTGCGCCGCTTCAAGTTCGATCAGGCCATCGCGTCCTATACCCAGGCGCTGAAGTTGCAACCGCAGTTCCCGGAAGCCACGGCCAACCTGGCCCTGGCCATTGCCTTGCAAAAAGACACCGAAAGCGCCGAGAAAAACACGCCAGAGGTCAAACCCGACGAAATCAAGATGGACAAGGCACCGGGTAAAGGCCAAAGCAAAAAGGTCGAGACCCGGCAAGCGGCCTCGGATGAGCAATGGTTGCAGAACCTCACCACATCGCCGGCGAAATTTCTCAAGCAGAAATTCAGTCTGCAGGATCAGGCGGGGGCTAAACCATGATCAGCCTGAAACTCCGAGTCGCGGCCTTCGCGAGCAAGCCCGCTCCCACATTTGATCCAGGCTCACCACAAATCCCCTGTGGGAGCGGGCTTGCTCGCGAAAGGGCCCGACCACTCACTACAAAATTCGGCGCCCTGCTCATTGGCCTGATCAGCCTCAACACATTCGCCGCCGACCCTCAGCTGAAAGTCCAGGCCTCCCTGCAACCCGCCACCCCCGTCATGGTCGGCAGCCTGGTCGAGTTGCAACTCGATGTCTTCACCGACACCTGGTTCACCAGCGCCCCCACCCTGCCCGGCCTGAAACTGCCCGGAGCATTGGTGATGCCACCGGACGGCCATGCCCAGCACATCAACCAGACCTTCGACGGCCAATCCTTCAGCGGCATGCGCTACAGCTACCTGATCACCCCGAACCTGGCCCAGGGCTTCGACATTCCGGCACTGACGGTACAAGCCACACCGGGTCAGGCCAGCCACGCACTCAGCGCCCAAAGCCAGCCTTTGCATTTCAACGCCGCGCAACCACCGGGGTTCCAGCCCGGTGAGGCGGTGCTGGTGGCTCAAGGACTGCGGTTTACCCAGAAGACCATCCATTCAGCCACGCCGCTGAAGGTCGGTGACAGCATCACCCGGGAACTGACCTTGCAGGCCGACGGTGCCCTGGCCATGGCACTGCCGACGCCAACGCTGGACGACATCAAGGGCCTGAGCCGCTACCCGAAAGCGCCGCAAATCCGCAATCTGGATGACGGTCGCGGCAACTTCAATGGCGGCCAGCGCATCGACAGCGTGACTTACCGAATCGACCAGGAAGGCCACTACAGCCTGCCATCCGTCGAACTGAAATGGTGGGATGCCAGCAGCCAGCAAACCCGCACGGCCACGGTGCCTGCCGTGACCTTCGACGCGGCGGCCAACAGCGCCTACAAGCCGGTGTTTTCCATCACCGAAGACCTGAAAAAACTCGGCCAGCAGAATCGCCTGCACCTTTCCGGGCACTGGTTCGGACTATTGGCACTGGTGGTGGCGGTGGTGGCACTCGGCTGGTTCAGTCGCCCGCTCGTACGCCGCACACACCTCAAGTGGCAAGCCCGACGCCGCGCCCGACACGCCGCCTGGCTCGACTCCGCCGACTACGCGTGGCGGCAGATCCCGGCACAAATCGAAGGCAAACCGGTGCAACTCAGCGCCCTGTACCTGTGGACCCGACGCAGCCGCCACGGCCTGAAACTGACCGGCCTCGGCCCGCGCCTGCAAACGTTCCTGCGGGCCTGCTATGGCCGCGAACCGGACAAAGAGCAGGCGCTGCGCCAATTCAGGGAATCCTTGTCTACGCTGCATAGTCAGGCCGGACGCAACAGAGAATCAGTCGTCTCTGCTCTTCATCCGCTCAACCCCGTTCACGAGAAGGACTTCCCATGACGAATCCGATATCTCTACGCCATCATCGTGCATTGAGTTTCCTGCTGACCCTGGCCTTGAGCCTGCCGCTGCTGGTGCAGGCCGCCGAGCCGCTGCCCTCGTGGAACGACGGGCCGTCGAAAAAGCAGATCATCGAATTCGTGCAGACGGTCACCGATCAAAACAGCAAGGACTTCGTCAAGCCCGAAGACCGCATTGCCGTGTTCGACAACGACGGCACCTTGTGGAGCGAGCAGCCGATGTACTTCGAGTTGCTGTTCGCCCTGGAAGAAGTCAAGCGCACCGCGCCGCAGCACCCGGAATGGAAAACCACCCAGCCCTTCCAGGCAGTGCTGGAAAACGATCACAAGGCCCTGGCTGCCAGCGGCCTTGAGGGCATGATGAAAATTTTCGGTGCAACCCACACCGGGATGACCACCGAAGCCTTCGATGACTACGCCAAGACCTGGCTGACCCAGGCCCGCCATCCGAAAACCGGCAAGCCGTACACCGAAATGATCTTTCAGCCGATGCTGGAAATGCTCGACTACCTGCGTGGCAAGGACTTCAAGACCTACATCGTCTCCGGCGGCGACACCGGGTTCATGCGCGCCTTCGCCGAGAAGGTCTATGGCGTTCCACCCGAGCAGGTTATCGGCACGACCTTCGTTACCACCTTTGATTACAAGGATGGCAAGGCGTCGATTCTGCGCACGCCGAAACTGGCCCACAACGACGATGGCCCGGGCAAACCGGTCAGCATCGACGCGGTGATCGGGCGCCGGCCAATCCTCGCCTTCGGCAACTCCGACGGCGACCTGCAAATGCTCCAGTGGACTGCCGCCGGACCTGGAAAACGCTTCATGGGCCTGGTGCATCACACCGACGCCAAACGCGAATGGGCATACGACCGGCAGTCGCAGATCGGTCGTCTGGACAAAGCCCTGGACGAAGCAAACAAACGTGGCTGGACGGTCGTCGACATGGCGTCCGAATGGCGTCGGATCTACCCGTTCGATGCCGCCACACCCGGGCAAGTGCAATAAAAAAAGACGTAATGCAGGACCGCAATAAACGTTTGTCGCAGTACGCGACGCAAGTGAGCATAAGGAGCCAGTCAGATGACTCGCATACGTAAGTGGATACCGAAACTCGCCTTTGTGGCAGCGTCGGTCATGGCGATTTCGGCAACTGCCGGGGCCGCCGAAAAACCCAACATTCTCGTGATCTTCGGCGACGATATCGGCCAGACCAACATCAGCGCCTATTCCATGGGCGTGGTCGGCTACAAGACTCCGAACATCGACCGCATCGCCAAAGAAGGCATGATGTTCACCGACTACTATGCGGAGAACAGTTGCACCGCCGGCCGATCGACATTCATCACCGGACAGTCGGCGCTACGTACCGGGCTGTCGAAAGTCGGGATGCCGGGTGCCCCGGTCGGCCTCCAAAAACGCGACATCACCATCGCCCAGGCCCTCAAGTCCCAAGGCTATGCGACCGGTCAGTTCGGCAAGAACCACCTGGGCGACAAGGATGAATACCTGCCGACCAACCACGGTTTCGACGAATTCTTCGGCAACCTGTATCACCTCAACGCCGAAGAAGAACCCGAGCGTCCGTACTGGCCCAAGGACGACCCCGCATTCGTCAAGGCCTACTCGCCGCGCGGCGTGATCCACAGCTTTGCCGATGGCAAGATCGAAGACACCGGCCCGCTGAACACCAAGCGCATGGAAACCATCGACGACGAAACCACCGCCGCGGCGCAAGCGTTCATCGAGAAGCAGGCCAAGGCGGACAAGCCGTTCTTCGTCTGGATGAACACCACCCGCATGCACTTGTTCACCCACGTGCGCGAGTCGATGAAGGGCCAGAGCGGCATGCCCGGCAACGATTACGCCGACGGCATGATCGAGCACGACGGCGACGTCGGCAAACTGCTGAAAACCCTCGATGACCTGAAAATCACCGACAACACCATCGTCGTCTACACCACCGACAACGGCCCGAACCAGTTCTCCTGGCCGGACGCGGCAACCACGCCGTTCCGTAACGAGAAGAACTCCAACTGGGAAGGCGCCTACCGGGTACCGGCGATTGTGCGTTGGCCGGGCAAGATCAAGCCGGGCGAAGTGTCCAACGAGATGTTCTCGGGCATGGACTGGTTCCCGACCTTGCTGGCCGCCGCTGGCGATGCCGACGTGAAAACCAAGCTGCTCAAGGGTTGGGCACCGACTTCCGGCGGCACCAACTTCAAGGTGCATCTGGACGGTTACAACCAGTTGCCCTACCTGACCGGCCAGGCGCCCAAGGGTGAGCGCAAGGAGTTTTACTACTTCAACGATGACGGCGTGCTGGTGTCGATGCGTTTCGACAACTGGAAAGCCGTGTTCTGCGAACAGCGCGCACCCGGCGGCTTCAAGGTCTGGAGCGAACCCTTCGTATGCTTGCGCGTACCGAAGATCTTCAACCTGCGCATGGACCCGTATGAACGTGCCGACGTGGTGTCCGATCAGTATTACGACTGGCAAACCAAGAACGTCTACCTGGCGGCTGTAGCCGTCGAAAAATCGGCGACGTTCCTGCAGACCTTCATCGAGTATCCACCTAGCCAGAGACCGGCCAGCTTCAGCATCGACCAGATCCGTGCTGCGGTAGACGCCAAAATCGCTGAAAAAATGAAAGCTGCACAGTAAGACCGCTGGACCGCCGCTCGCCTTCATTGGCGAGCGGACTTATTTTCGATCTGGGACCGCATCGACTTCATTCGCGAGCAGGCTCGCTCCCACAGGGGCTGCATTGCAAATGTGGGAGCGAGCCTGCTCGCGAAGGGCCGGTGCGGTCACAGGCTATTTCGAATTGGAACAAGGCAATCCGCAATGACCTCACGTGTCGCCAGCAAGTCGTCGGCCATACCTGCCCCTCAAGTCGCCTCCCCGGCGCTGTTGATCCCCGCCCTGTTGCTGTTTGTCTCCGGCGCCGCCGCGCTGGTGTACCAGGTGCTGTGGATCAAGCAGCTGTCGCTGGTGGTGGGCGTCGAGGTCTATGCCATCACCACCGGGATCAGCGCTTTTTTTGCCGGGCTGGCCCTGGGCGGCTTGCTGTTCGGCCGCTGGGCGGACCGGATGCAGCAACCGGTTGTGCTCTACGCCGGGCTGGAAGTGCTGGTGGCGGTGCTCGGTGTCGGCGCGACCTTCGCCATGAGCCTGGCGGCCAGCCCCTTTGCCTGGCTGGAAGAACACGTGGGTTTGCTGGCCTGGGTGCTGCCATTCGCGCTGGTGGGCATTCCCGCGCTGTTGATGGGCGGCACCCTGCCGGTGCTGGTTCGCTCCCTGGCCACTGACCCGCAACACCTGGGCAAGGCCGGCGGGCAGCTGTACGCGGCGAACACCGCCGGGGCCATTGCCGGCACCCTGCTCGCTGCGTTCTTGCTGATTGCCACCCTCGGCGTGCGCGGCAGCGCGCTGGCCGCCGCCATGCTGAACCTGCTGGCCGCCGCAGGGGCCTTGTGGTTCCAGCGCCAGCGCGTGGCCCCCGTCGATGCCCCGGTGAAACATCACAGTGAAAAAGCCCCCGACCGCCTGGCCCTGTGGCTGTATTCCATTGCCGGTGGCGTGGCCCTGGGCTACGAAGTGGTGTGGTCGCAATCGATCGTGCAATTCATGAGCACCCGCACCTACGCCTTTGCCGTGGTGCTGGCGACTTACCTCACCGGGTTGTTCCTGGGCAGCATCCTGCTGGCCCGTCGGGTCGATCGCCTGCGTGATCCCTGGGGGGTGTTCGGTTTGCTGATCGCCGCAGCCGGTGCCATTGCCCTGCTGGAAGTGGCGTTGCTCGGACGCTGGCTGGTGCTTGCACAAACCCTGGCCGAATCCTGGGTTTTGACATTGGGCGGCAGTGAACTGGCGGGCATTAGCACACGCTTTGCCGTGGTCGCCTTGAGCATCGTGTTTGTACCGACCCTGTTGCTGGGGGCTGCGTTCCCGTTGGCCCTGCGCTTGAGCGTCGGCGGCGAGCAGGTGGGGCGCAACGTCGGCGAAGTCGTCGCGTTCAATACCCTTGGCGGCATCATCGGCGTAATGCTCTGCGGTTTTGTCCTGATCCCGATGCTGGGTCTGGTGCGGACTCTGGGTCTGCTGGCGATGATCGCCGCCGGTATCGCATACCTCGCCGTGCGCAAAGGCCATGGGGTGAAGAAAGGTCGACGTCAGGCAGTGGTTGCCATCGGCCTGGTGTCCCTGGCACTCGCCGTGTTCACACCGGTCAACAAACTCGCCAGCCTGCTGCCGGGTGCGCGCAATGGCACGCTGACGTTCTACGAAGAAGGCCGTGGCGGCACCGTCGCCGTGGTCACCCAGGGTAAGGGCGAAAGAGCGTTCCAGCGTTTGTACATCCAGGGCGTGTCCAATACCGGCGATGCCATGCCGTCCCTGCGCTACATGCGGATCCAGGCGCTGCTGCCCCTGTTGATCCACAACGGTGAGCCGCGCTCGGCCCTGGTGATCGGTTTCGGTACCGGCATCACCGCGGGCGCCCTGACCCGCTACCCCGGCCTGGAACATCGCGTGGTCGCCGAACTGCTGCCTTCGGTGGTCAAGGCAGCTCCCTTGTTCAAGGGCAATTTCAATGCCGCGGCCGATCCGGGGGTCGATGTGCGCTTGCGTGACGGTCGCCAGGAACTGCTGCGCAATCCGCAGCGCTACGACCTGATCACCCTCGAGCCGCCGCCGCCCTCCGCTGCCGGCGTGGTCAACCTGTATTCCCGGGACTTCTACCTACTGGCCGCCAGCCGTTTGCACAAACAAGGCCTGGTCGCCCAATGGCTGCCGCTGCCGACGCAGAACATCGACGACTCGCGCTCGCTTGTGCGCAGCTTCCTCGATGTGTTCCCGTACGCAACCCTGTGGACCAGCGAATTCCACGAGATGCTGTTGGTGGGTTCGATGGAGCCGATTGAACTGGATGCGGCGAAGATCAACGCACGCTTCCAGCAGGACAGCGTGCGCAGCACCCTGCAGGATGTCGGCGTCGGTTCAGCCGCGGCGCTGCTCGCCACCTGGGTGACTGACCGTGCGGGGCTGGAACGCTTCGCTGGCGATGCGCAACCGGTGACGGACGATCAGCCCAGGATCGAATATGCGCCCTGGGTTAGGTCGAAAGAGATCAGCCGCGTGTTGCCGGCCCTGCTCGACTTGCACCAGCCGCCAGCCGTGTCGAACGCCGACGCCGGGTTCATCGAGCGCATGAACACCCAGCAACAACGCCTGATGCAGTTCTATCGGGCGAGCCTGCATGCCTACGACGGAAACCGTGACGCTTGGGCCAGGGATATGCGCGAGGTGATGCGCGGGGATTCCGGGAATCCGTATTACCGGTGGTTTGTCGGGGAGTGATGTGGCGCCTTGGCGGCCGCCTTCGCGAGCAAGCCCGCTCCCACAGGGATACCGGATGCACCAGAGATCCAATGTGGGAGCGGGCTTGCTCGCGAAGGGGCCATCAGCCTCAAGACAATGTCATTTGACAGACGTCGACCATCCGACAAAGCTGCATCAAGCTTCATCGCGCGCCGCAAGGCAAACGCACCTGGACCATGGAAGTCGCAATGCCGAACCATAAAAATAAAGCTGCACCCCCAAACCCTGATTCGCAACCGACCCTGATCAACCGTTATCTGTTCCCTGTCACCATCGGCATCCTGCTCTTGGCCGTGGCAGGCATCGGCTGGTTTTTGCTGGGCAGTACACCGACACCACCCAAGCCAGTCCCTGTCAGCGCCCCTGCCGTGCAACCGGCCAAACCGCAACCGGTCGCTGTCACGCCGGCGAAAATGGTCGATGAGCAACAATGCCAGGGCTGCCACGGTGAACAGGTCAAGGACTGGCAAGGCTCCCATCACCAATTGGCGATGCAGCAAGCCAACGCGGACACCCTGCTCGGCGACTTCAACAACGTCACCTTCAAGGCCGAAAAAGAGACCACGGTGTTCTCGCGCAAAGGCGACGAATTCTGGGTCAACACGCCGGGAATCGATGGCAAGAATGCCGATTTCAAGGTGGCCTACACCTTTGGCATCGCACCGCTGCAGCAATACCTGATCGAAGTCGGCGAAGGCCGGCTACAGGCCCTCGCCGTGGCCTGGGATACCGAGAAGCACCGCTGGTTTCACCTCTATCCGGGCCAGGGCGTGACTTTCAAGAACCCGCTGCACTGGAGCAAACCGAGCCAGAACGCCAACTTCATGTGCGTCGAGTGCCACACCACCGGTTACAAGCGCAATTTCGATGCGGCGAAAAACACCTTCGACAGTCACTGGAACAGCCTCGGTGTCGGCTGTCAGGCCTGCCATGGCCCGGCGTCCAATCACCTGGAATGGACGGCGAAGAAAACCGACTTGATCCATGCCGGGTTTGCCGTCGATCTCAAGTACAAGAACGCCAGTGTCGAGATCGAAACCTGCGCCCGCTGCCACTCCCGCCGTGCGCCGCTGGACGATGGCTACACGGTCGGCAAGCGCCTGATGGACGACTACCTGCCGAGCGTCCTGACCCGCGAGTTGTACTCGCTGGACGGCAAGATCAAGGACGAAGTGTTCGAACACGGCTCCTTTGCCCAGAGCAAAATGTCCGAAAAGGGTGTGCGCTGCAGCAACTGCCACAACCCGCACAGCACTCAGCTAAAGGCGCCAGGCAATGGCGTGTGCCTGCAATGTCACAACACCGCCGGCAAAACCACTGTGGAAGGCGTCGACGGCAAGGGCCTGCAAGCGAAAAACTACGATTCCGTCGAACACACTCGCCACACCATGGGCCAGCCGGGTTCGCAGTGCGTGGATTGCCACATGCCCGGCAAGTTCTACATGGGCAACGACTTTCGGCATGACCACAGCTTCAGCATCCCCAACCCCGAGCGGGCAAAAAAACTGGGGACGCCCGACGCCTGCCTGACCTGCCACCAGGGCAAGGCCGGCGACAAGGTCACCGAGCAGTTCAAGCTGTGGAACACCGCCAACGCCAGCGCGGTGCAAGCCCCGCGCTACGACGAGAGCCTGTGGCTGATTCGCAACGGTCAGGCCGGCGCCGCCCAGGCATTGTTCGAGCAACTGCAACGCAGCAATCTGCCGGCGATTCAACGGGCGACGCTGCTGGCGGAACTGCCGGCGTACCCGAGCGAACAGGCGTTAAAACTGGCCACCAAGGACCTCGGCAACCCGGCGCCGCAAGTCCGCGAGAGCGCGGTGCGCGCGGTCAGCGCCTTCCTGCCGCCAGCGGAGCGCGCGCCATTACTGACGCCGTTGCTGAGCGACCCGGTACGGGCCGTGCGCATTGCCGTCGCCCGGGACCTGCTCAGCGTGGCACGCAGTGGCTTGGGCAACGCTCAGGACAGCTGGAATGCCGCCATCGCCGAATACGAGGCGGTGCAAAAGAGTCTGGCCGAGCGTGCCGAGGCCAACCTGAACCTGGCCATGCTCTATCAGGCTGATGGCCGCAGTGCAGAAGTCGAAGCTTTGCTGCGTACCGCCCTGCAGCGCGATCCGGACTTCTACCCGGCGCTGGTGACCCTGGTGCAATGGCTGGAGGCCAACGGTCGCCGTCAGGAAGCCCATGCCCTGCTGGCGCAAAGCCTTAAGGACCACCCCGACTCAGGCCTGCTGCAACACACCCAGGGCCTGGCGCTGATTCGTGCGGGCCAGGCCGCCCAAGCCATGCCGTACCTGCGCAAGGCCGCGCAACTGGAGCCACAGAGCGGACAGTTCGGCTATGTGCTGGCGGTGGCCCTGCATGACAGCGGCAAGATTGACCAGGCGTGCGCAGAGCTGGAACGGCTGTTGAAAGAACAACCAGCCAACCGCAATGCCCGCTTGTCGTTGATCCAGTACTACCTGGACAACGGCCAGGAGCCCAAGGCGCAAGTGCTGTTGCAGGGCTGGAAGAAAATGAACATGGGGGATCCGGCGTTGAAGTGACGGGAGATTCTTGTAGGAGCGAGCTTGCTCGCGATGGCGTTACAGACGACGCGATTATCCAGAAAAATCGCGTTTTCGTTGACGTCCATCGCGAGCAAGCTCGCTCCTACAGGGACCGAATTCAGCGGCGCCTGAACAACGGCCGCGGCTCAATCACCGAACGCCCGTACAACACGCTCATCCCCGCCAATCCCTTCAATGCGTCTTCTGCGGATTTGTCTTCACGCACGGCAAAGCTGTCGAAACCGCATTGGCGCATGTGGCTGAGTTGATCGCGCAAGACATCGCCGATGGCGCGCAACTCGCCGGCCCAGCCCAATCGCGTGCGCAGCAGATAGGCCTGGCTGTACCCGCGGCCATCGCGAAAGCTCGGAAAATCCAGGGCGATCAAGGGCAGTTGGGCAAACCATGGCTGAAGGCTTTCCACTTCATCGTCCGGCCCCAGCCACACGCCGCTTGGCGACGGGTTTTCCAGCCAACGGCTCAGCGGCAGAATCGCGGCACCCACGGGCAGCGGTGCTTGTGGGTCGCGTACGAGCTTCCACGGATCATCCGCGACAATCCGCGCCATGCCCTCTTCCAGCCGCAACAGATTGTTCATGCCGACACCTCCAGCACCTTCGCATATACCGCCTCCTTGAACGGCTCTAGCCCGATCCGTTGGAAGACGTCGACGAACAGTTCTTCGCTCTCGCGATATCGCACGAAGGTGTCGACGATGCGCTCGATCACCTCGGGCACTTCGGCGGCGCTGAAGGACGGGCCAATGACCTTGCCCAACGCGCTGTGCTTGCCCTGGGCGCCGCCGAGGGTGATCTGGTACCACTCGGCGCCGTTCTTATCGACCCCCAGAATGCCGATGTTGCCGATATGATGGTGACCGCAGGCATTCATGCAGCCGGAGATATTGAGGCTGATGTCGCCCAGGTCGTGCAGGTAGTCGAGGTCTTCGAAGCGTGCGGCAATAGCCTTGGCGATGGGGATCGACTTGGCGTTGGCCAGCGCGCAGAAGTCGCCACCGGGGCAGGCGATGATGTCGGTGAGCAATCCGGCGTTGGCGCTGCCCAGATTGTGTCCGCAGGCCAGGCGCCACAGGGTGAACAGATCGGCCTTGGACACATCAGGAAGGACGATATTCTGCTCATGGGCAATGCGGATTTCACCGAAGCCGAAGCGTTCGGACCACTCGGCCACCGCCTCCATCTGTCCGGTAGTGACATCGCCCGGTGGCGCAGCGCTGCCGGGCTTGGTCGACAACACCACGCTGGCATAGCCCGATTTTTTGTGCGGCTTTACGTTACGCTGCACCCAACGAGCGAACGCCGGGTTTTCGGCCAGGTGCGTGCCGAAACCGAGATCGGTGTCGGACAGATCACGATATGGCGGTGCGACGAACGCACTGGCCACACGCTCGAACTCGTCGAGGGTCAGTTGCGCCGGGCCGTCCTTGAGGTACTGCCACTCTTCCTCCACTTCCCTGGCGAAGGCCTCGATGCCCAAGGCTTTGACCAGAATCTTGATTCGCGCCTTGTACTTGTTGTCCCGTCGGCCATGGCGGTTATACACCCGCAGCACCGCCTCTACGTAAGACAGCAGGTGCTGCCACGGCAAGCCTTCGCGGATCTGCAAGCCGAGGATCGGCGTGCGCCCCAGGCCGCCGCCCACCATGACTCGCAGGAGCATGTGTCCTTCGCAACCTGGGTAAAGATAAAGGCCGATGTCATGCATCATGATCGCCGCGCGGTCTTGCTCGGCCGAGCAGATGGCGATCTTGAACTTGCGCGGCAGGAACAGGAATTCCGGGTTGATGGTCGACCACTGCCGCAGAATTTCCGCCAACGGTCGCGGGTCAATCATTTCGTCGGCCGCAACCCCGGCAAAGGCTTCGGTGGTGATGTTGCGCACGCAGTTGCCGGAGGTCTGGATCGCATGCATCTCCACCCCGGCCAGGCGTTCGAGGATGTCCGGCACCTGAGCCAGTTCGATCCAGTTGAACTGCATATTCTGCCGGGTGGTGAAATGGCCGTAGCCGCGATCGTAATCCCGGGCGATGCTCGCCAACGTACGCATCTGCCGGGCACTCAGCGTGCCGTAGGGAATCGCCACCCGCAGCATGTAGGCGTGCTTTTGCATGTACAGGCCGTTCTGCAGGCGCAACGGCAGGAACTCTTCTTCGTTCAGCTCACCGGCCATGAAGCGCTCGACCTGATCGCGAAACTGCGCAACCCGTTCGAGCACCAGTGCCCGATCGTAATCATCGTATTGATACATAGCTACCTCATCAGGATTGCGGGGTATCGGGCTCTGTGGCTCGTTCATAAGAGGGACTATGCGCCAGCGGTGCAGCGTGTTACAGATTCACCTGAATCGTTAAAAACCGTATCAGAGCGCGCAAGATCGCCGCAGCAGCGCAACTTATCTGATCCGCACAAATGAAATATTCCTGAGCCTGTTTTGTTTTCGCCACGGTTTTTACAGTGCACGTCATTGCAACCGTGGAAGCATCGATCATGAGCACAACAACTATCGGACAGGCCTATAACTACAAGGTCGTCCGCCAATTCATCGTGGCGACCGTGATCTGGGGCGTCGTGGGGATGGCGATGGGCGTGTGGATCGCCTCGCAACTGGTGTGGCCGCAGATGAACCTGGACCTGCCGTGGACCACCTTCGGCCGCTTGCGCCCGCTGCACACCAGCCTGGTGATTTTCGGTTTCGCCGGCAGCGCGCAATTCGCCGCCAGCTATTACGCGGTGCAGCGTACCTGCCAGGTGCGGCTGTTCTCGGACACACTCGCCGCCTTCACGTTCTGGGGCTGGCAGTCGGTGATTGTGGTGATGCTGATCACCCTGCCGCTGGGCTACACCACCACCAAGGAATACGCCGAAATCGAATTCACCGGCGCGGTGTGGATGACCGTGGTCTGGATTGCTTACGCCGTGGTGTTCTTCACTACCGTAGTGCAACGCAAGACCAGACACATCTACGTCGGCAACTGGTTCTTCGGTGCATTCATCGTGGTCATCGCCATGCTGCACGTGGTCAATCACCTGTCGATTCCAGTCGACTGGTTCAAGTCCTATCCGGTGTATTCCGGGGCCACCGACGCCATGGTGCAATGGTGGTACGGGCACAACGCCGTGGGCTTTTTCCTGACCACCGGTTTCCTGGGGATGATGTATTACTTCGTGCCGAAACAGGCGGGCCGGCCGGTGTATTCCTATCGCCTGTCAATCGTGCACTTCTGGGCGCTGATCACCCTGTACATCTGGGCCGGCCCGCACCACTTGCACTACACCGCGCTGCCGGACTGGGCGCAGTCGCTGGGCATGGCCATGTCGCTGATCCTGCTGGCGCCGAGTTGGGGCGGGATGATCAACGGTATGATGACCCTGTCCGGTGCCTGGCATAAGTTGCGCACCGACCCGATCCTGCGTTTCCTGGTGCTGTCCCTGGCCTTCTACGGCATGTCGACCTTCGAAGGGCCGATGATGGCGATCAAGACCGTCAACGCCCTCTCCCACTATACCGACTGGACCATCGGCCACGTGCACGCCGGGGCGCTGGGCTGGGTGGCGATGATTACCTTCGGTGCGACCTATCACATGGTGCCGAAGGTATTCGGACGCGATCAGATGCACAGCACGCCGCTGATCAACCTGCACTTTTGGCTGGCGACCATCGGCACCGTGCTGTACATCGCCTCGATGTGGGTCAACGGCATCACCCAGGGCCTGATGTGGCGCGCGATCAACGATGACGGCACGCTGACCTACTCCTTCGTCGAAGCCTTGCAGGCCAGCCATCCGGGATTCGTCGTGCGCTTTGCCGGCGGGGTGTTCTTCCTCAGCGGCATGCTGCTGATGGCCTACAACGTGTGGCGCACGGTGCGGGTAACGGACGTGGCGATGGCCGAACGCGAGGCGCGGTTAGCCTGATGATTGAAGTCATATTGAACATTCTGGGTGTGGCATTTTTGTGGTTCGCCATCGAGTATTGTCTGCGCCACCAGACCGCCGAGAGCCTGGATGATGCGAGCCTGATCCCGTTTGCGGATGACCCGGAAGTGGCGCGGCGGGTGGAATTGGCGACCGGAAAAACCGTTAGAACACTGCCGCCGGAAGAGGCGAAACCGGATTGGGGAACCCTGGATATTTGATGTAGCACCGATTACTGCGGGAGCAAGCTCGCTCCCACAGGGTTGTATGTCGAGATTTCAGGTACGCTCCCGGGGTATCAGGCTTTGCAGTTGTTGCGCCAGGAAGTTTGCATCGAACTCAAAAGTGTCCGGGTCTTTCAAGCCATTGGTCTTGCGCCACTGCCAGCTAGTGGATGGCGGCAGGCACACCAGTGACACGCTGCCATAACGTGCTGCTGTAAAGCCCATCACCGCCACGGAAATCTGCCCGCCGACACCCATCACCTCCGGCACGAATTCCACCGGTTTGCCAGCGATCAGGATGCTCAGCTTTTCGGTCTTGAATGGAGAGGCCTCCACCGGAACACTCGGCCCCGACGCGACATACACTTCGCGGTTCACTTCGAGCAGGTCGGGTGCCTTGACCGGTTCCAGCCACTGCTGGATCTGATCGAACAGCGCACCAATGCGCTTCGCCCACTCGGCCGATTGCGACTCGAACACTTGCTTTTTGTGCGCTTCGCTTTCAGCGTAGTGGCGAAGCATTTCGCCCAGTTGCTGTACATCGTCCATTGCAGTGTTCCTTTGGTTGCAGCAGTGCTACGGACATTGAGCATGGCAGATGCGTGCAGCCGGTGGGCAATTAACAGCCAGGAGGTACGCCAGAGGTTCACCCTGGGTGATTGACTCAACCGGCCTTGGGCGTGCGGCGCAGGCGCGCCATGCTCAAGGTGTCCACCAGTACGCCGTCGCGCACGGCGTAGTCACGGAACAGGCCCTCGGTTTCGAAGCCGAACTTGCGGTACAGGGCAATGGCCGCTTCGTTGTCGGCATATACCGAAAGCTCGATGCGCTGCAGATTCATCCAGTTATCGGCAATATCCAATGCCGTTGCGAGCAACTTCGACCCTACGCCCTTGCCCTGCCACGCCACTGCAACGCCCATGCCGAAACTGCCGGCATGGCTGCGACGAATGCGTGAGAACTGCTCCAGGCCAATGTTGCCGACGACCGTACCTTGATGCAGGGCCACCACTTTCACCAAGTGTTCGTTATCCAGCGCCAGGCGACTGCGCCAGAGTTCGGTGGACTGAAACGGCATTTGCAGGGTTTGACGGGCGATTGCCGGATCGTTGTACAGCGCCGTAATGCCTTCGATATGGGATTCGTTGAAGCGTTCGAGGGTGATGACGGATTCGGTGGTTGGCATGGGTGAATCATCCTTGAAGCAGACATGGCCGTTCACTCTATAACGCTACCTTCGGGTGTGGCGAGAACCACATTTTGATCGCGCTCAGCTTTCGAACCACTCCCGGCGCTCGCTGAAGGTGCTTTCGATCAATTCGACGATCATCCGCACTTGCGCGTCGTCCCCGGAATGGGCGTTGACCGCCATCCACACCTGACGCCGCATCGGCTGGTCAAACAAGCCCGGCAAGGCAATCAGCCCGCGGTCGAAGTGGCTCATGTAGTGCGGCAGCAGGCCGATGCAGGCGCTACATCGGATCATCTCCAGCATCAGCCCCCAGGATTGCAGTTGCACCGCCCCCGCCAGGCGTTGATCCACCAGTGCACTCCAAGGCCGGAAGCTTTCAACCTGACAGTCCTGTCGCCATTGCACCAGGAGAAAATCGGCCAGTTCATCCAGGCTTTCCGGCCTGGAAGCGACCCGCGAATAGCGCTTGGCAATGTGCGGCAGGTATTCCAGTTGCACCAGACGCCGGGCTTCGGTGGTGGCAAAGCTTGGCCCCGGCAACGGCGACTCGGTTTCACCCAGCCACACCACCACGTCGGCGCTGACTGCCTGCAAGGCCAATTCGCTGTCGAGCGTGATGATGTCCAGGCGCACGCTGGCGTTGCGCCGCAGCAGTGCAACCAGGTCACGTCCGAGAATGTCATGCAGGATCGAATCCGCTACGGCCAGGCGAATCAACGGCTGCTCGATCACTGGCAAATTGCGCTCATGGGCCAGGGCGATCAATTGTGCGTGCAAGCGCAAGCCATCGCGGCTGAGGCTGAAACCATTGTCGGAAGGGTTGAACAGTGAACACTGGAGCTGCGTTTCCAGCAGCACCAGTTGCCTGCGCAGGCGGGTGGCCTTGATGTTGAGACTGCGTGCGGCCTGCATGAAACAACCGCAACGGGCGCTGACGGTGAAACACAGCGCCAGTTCGGGGTCGATTGCCGCCGCCAACTGGCGCCAGGACGCGTTTTTATCGATGGCTACACGATACTCGGCAGCACCCTGTTGGGCGCAGATTTCCATGACTGACATCGAAGACTCCCTGTCGACCTGACACTGACAGTTGCATCCTGCAGAACGTTCATGAACCTGCTGTGACAATGAATCAGGCGCTGGGTGTCTGCCGAAAGCTCACCGCCAGGCGATTCCAGCTGTTGATGGTGGTGACGGCGATGGTCAGGTCGACCATTTCGCTTTCACTGAACTGCTCCCGGGTTTGCGCGTAGACATCGTCCGGCACGTGGCTTTCGGAGATCAAGGTGACCGCCTCGGTCCAGGCCAGCGCGGCTCTTTCCCGCGGATTGAAAAAGTTGCTGTCGCGCCAGACCACAATGGAATACAAGCGCCGGTCGCTTTCGCCCAGGCGCCGTGCATCCACCGAGTGCATGTCGGTGCAAAAGGCACAGCCATTGAGCTGCGATGCGCGAATCTTGATCAGGTGCAGCAGGCCCTGCTCGATGCTCAGGCTGCTGGTCAGGGCCTCCATGGCGATCATGGCTTTCATCGCCTTGGGGGACGCGCTGTAGTAATCCAGACGGGGGTTCATGGAGCGATCTCGTGCAGCCGTGAGGTGATCTTCACGGTAGTCGCTGGCGCGGGGGCATGACAGATCCAATCAGGCGAATTCCCCGGGGACCACCGCCACCAGACCAATGGACGGTTTTTCCACTGCACAACTTCTGTACCACAAGCGGATAAGCGTAATCTTGCGCGACGCACACGCGCCTCAACAGCCCCGGAGCCTCGCCGGTATGGAACTACATGTTGTCATCAACGGCCGCAAGGACCTGGCCGGCCAGCTGTACAACCAACTGCGCAGCGCCATCGAGTCCGGGCGCCTGACCGCCGGGACGCAACTGCCGCCCAGCCGTTTGCTGGCCGAACAATTGGGTATTTCGCGCAAGACCATTTCCGATACCTACGCCCAGCTGACCTACGAAAACTTCCTCACCGGGGTGGTCGGCAAAGGCACTTACGTCAACGCGCGCGCGTCGAAGGTGCAGCGTAAACGGAGCCACACCGAGCTGGGCGGCTTCGAGGTGATCGAGTCCTGGCGCAACCTGCCGGTGTTTCTGCGTCACCCGACCCTGGAAGGCTCGCTGCGCTACGACTTCATTGGTGGCGCCACCAGCAAGGGCCAGTTTCCCCAGGATGACTGGCGGCGCTGCACCTCTCATGCGCTGCGCCAGATGGCCGGTTCCAAGGGCCTCTACAGCCTGCCCGAAGGCTTGCCCGCCTTGCGCAACGCCATTGCGCAACACATCGCGTTCTCCCGCGGGGTCAATTGTCAGGACGAGGATGTGGTGGTGTGCAACGGCGCGCAACAGGCGCTGGACCTGATCGCCCGGGTGCTGATCAGTCCGGGCAGCCTGGTCGCCATGGAGGACCCCGGCTACCCGCCGGCGCGCCTGCTGTTCGGCACCCATGGCGCCACGGTGATAGGCGTGCCGGTGGACGCCGAAGGCATAGTGGTGGACCGGATTCCTCGCGGCACGCGCCTGATCTACGTCACCCCGTCGCACCAGTTCCCGCTGGGCATGCCGATGAGCCAGGCGCGCCGGGAAGCACTGCTGGCCAAGGCCCATGAACTGGGTGCGATCATCATCGAGGACGACTACGACAGCGAATTCCGCTATGAAGGCCGCCCCACCGATTCCCTGCAAAGCATGGATGAACGGGGGATCGTCGCTTACGTCGGAACGTTCTCCAAAACCCTGTTGCCGGAACTGCGGCTCGGCTATGCGATCCTGCCGCCGGCGATCCTCGAGGCCGTGGTGCGCGCCAAACAGCTCACCGACCTGCACACCTCGACCCTGCCGCAATGGGCGCTGGCCAAGTTCATCGCCGAAGGCTGCCTGCTCAAGCACATCCGG
The DNA here is from genome assembly GCF_019956445.1 of Pseudomonas sp. BF-R-19. Lineage (NCBI taxonomy): Bacteria > Pseudomonadati > Pseudomonadota > Gammaproteobacteria > Pseudomonadales > Pseudomonadaceae > Pseudomonas > Pseudomonas sp. BF-R-19. Next base: position 2,424 of record NZ_JAHBDN010000103.1, on the reverse strand, counting down.
CGCTGCCATACGATCTATGCCGGGCGCCGCGAGCGGATCCTGACGCGCATGGCCGGCGACCTCTCGCCCTGGCTGGAGGCGGTGCCGTCCACCGCCGGATTCCACATGGTGGTGATGTGCAAAGCGCCGATGGATATTGCATTGGTGATCGAACTGGCGAAAAAAGTCGAAGTCGGGCTCTATGCCATCGACAGCTTTTTTTATCAGGAAACGCCCAGGGCCGGGCTTTTCTTCGGTTTTGGCGCCATCGAAACCCTCGACATCGACATTGCGCTGGACCGTTTGCGCGACATCCTGCAGCAGGTGGCCTGACGGATTGGCCTGCGACTTTATCCGGCGATTGGCTATTGGCGGTCCCGGGGGCCGGGCCTATCCTGCATAGGCGTTATCCCTCAATGAGCAGGATTCGTCCGGCCTGATTCAGGAGTGTGAGCAATGTCCCATGAAGTGATCAATACCGTACAGGTACAGGCCGCCGCCGGCCGCTCGGATGAACTGGGTAAGCAACTGCAAAAGATTGTCGAAACCCTGCGTGAACTACCGGGCTGCGAATCCTATATGGTCGACCGCTGCCCAGAGGACACCAATCGCTGGACCGTCAGCGCCCACTGGCAATCGGAAGCGGCCATGCGATCACATTTCAACTGTCCGCAGGTCCAGGGTTTTATCAGTCTGATTGATAGCCAGCTGGCCAATGCCGTGGACTTCAACAGTTTTCCGATCGTTTAACCGATACCTGTGGCGAGGGAGCTTGCTCCCTCGCCACAATTTTTTCCCCGTTGGCCTGGAATCTTCTGTAATTGGTCCCCTAGCCTTCCAGAATATTGGCTGTTTAACCTCTACTGCTTGCGGACTACTGTTGTTTTCGACAACTCACCCACCGCAGGTAAAGAACCATGAACATGTTGCGCTTCTGTGCTGCCCCCCTTGCCGCCCTGGCCCTGATGGTGTCCGCATCGGCCTTTGCCCATGAGCCTTCGGAAAAGGTCACCGTTTTGCAGGACGAAATGCTGAAAAACGTGCCTGGCAAGAAAGCGCTGATGATCGAAGTCGATTACCAACCCGGCCAGTCGTCCATCGCCCACAAACACGATGGCACCACCATGGCCTATGTCATTTCCGGAGAAATCACCTCCCAGGTGAAGGGCCAGCCAGCGAAAACCTACAAGGCTGGTGAGTTCTGGTATGAGCCGGCGGGTTCGGAACACTTGGTGTCGAAAAACGCCAGCGCAACCCAGCCGGCCAGGTTGCTGGCATTCATGGTTTTGGCCACGGACGAGAAAGTGTTGATCCCACTGGAACACTGATGGCTGAACGTACAGCTATAAATAAAAAGGCTCGAATCGCGGATTCGGGCCTTTTTATTTCCTCACGCAATTAACCGAGGACGTTTAAACCAAACAAAACTATTGGTCGCCTGACAAGTGTGGATATTGGCCATTTAAATAAATCAACCTGGGTTTAGTCTTGAGTTACCGCCGGTACAACACCGGCAACTTTAACTTTCGACTGAAGTTGTTTCACTGGAGAAACACCATGAAACTTGCGCTTGCCAGTACGTTGACCATGGCTGTTGTTTTAACCGGTTGCTCGATCCCCACCGCACCGACGGCGGTCTCTTCACTGAACGGCATCTTCACCGAACCGGTGGGCCGCAGCGGTGCCACCCGCATTACCAACGGTAGCCATGTTTCGTTGGGCGTTATCTACAGCCAATCCACTCAGACCAATCGCGCCTACCTTCGGGACTATCAAGCCAACGCCGGCACCGGTTTCGGCCAGAGCCTGCTGGTGCAGCCGATTCATGACGCCTACGTTGCCACCTCCAGGCCAGACATGGCCGTAGATTGGGTCAAGGCCTCCCTGCAGCGGCAATTCGGCTCGGTCACGGTGTACCCGGACATGCAAAGCCTCAGAGCGGCGAGGCCGGATGTGATGGCGGTGATCGACACCCGCAGCCAACTGATGACGTCGCGCAGTTCAGACATCCAGGCGGATGTGAGTGCGGATTTTTACGACAAGAACTTCAACTACATCGGTACTGCACAAGGGCATGATGCCAAAGCACTTAGTCCGGTATGGGCCGACTATAAACGCAGTGAAGAGATAGTTGCGGACATTAACGAACAACAGAATGTACAAGTCAGGGCACTGCAAAAGTTTGACCAATCACTCAGCAATTTACTGACCAGCCCGACAAATAATGTGTCGATGAACACTGAAAGAACATCAGTCTTCAAATAATTAGTTGGTACTGATAACCCCAGCGCGGGCAATCAGTCACCACAAAAACCTCCGAATCGGCATAGGGGACGGCCTTCATAGGCCGTACCCCTGCCACACCACCCGGCATGCGGGTCCGCACCGGGCGGTTCGAGAGATTGAGGTTATGAGAGTCGCACCAGACCCAGCCTGTCGAACCAC
>NZ_JAHBDN010000091.1:0-21917 GCF_019956445.1 Pseudomonas sp. BF-R-19 | reverse complement strand
ATATCGTCGGCAGCGTCAGATGGGTATAAGAGACAGGTAATTGCCCCACCACGGATAGGCGCCCCAGCCCCAACCCACGCCGACCGTACTGCCGCCCCAACTCCAGCCGAAACCGAAGCCGAAGGTCCAGCCCGTCCAGGGTGTGTAGCGAATCGCCACGCCAAAGCCATAGGTCACCGGCGGGCCGTACCAGACACTGCCTACCCACGGCGTATAGGGATAACCGGTGCCATACACCACCACTCCGCTGTCCGGGTCCAGCGTCGAACCTTGATACCCCGGCGTGTAACCGACGACGACCGTATCGCCACTGGCTTCGTAGACTTTCACGTAAGTGACGTAGTGCATCGGTGAACTGGGCGGAATCGAATAAATCACCGCTGGCACCGAAGAGGCGACCGTCCAGGGGCCTTGCACTGACGTGGCCACGAACCAGATACCGTTCTCCACCGCGTACCAGCTTTGTGCATCGACCATGATGATCGGCATCGGGCTGTTGACCACGTATTGCAGGGGCGTGCCTTTGATGGCCTTGAGTTGCGGCTCGCCGTCAAATGCCGGCTTGCTCATTTTTACCTGGCTTTTCTTGATCGCCGAGGTCTGCGCAATGGTCGCTGCAATCGCCGCTTCCTTGGCTTGCGGTGTGCCGGTCACCGAGGCTTTTACGTTTTCCTTGGGGCTGTCATCGGGAATGTTGGCGAAGTCTGCCGGCAACTTGTCTGCACCCACAAAGGTCCAGGGGCCTTTCATGTCACCGGCGCGGAACCAGCGCCCCGAGATCAGCACGTAGCTGTCCTGGTCACCGATCTCCTTGAAAATATGCCCGGTGGTGTTGGTCACATACAGGAGCTTCGTGTTCTGGATCGGCTGCCATTGCGGTGGGCCGTCAGTGACGATCAGTTCGGTCGGCACTGTGGCGATATAAATTTGCGGAATCGGCGGCTTGGCCAGGGTCGGTATCTTGTCCTTCGGATCGCTCTGGCCCGTCAGCAGGTCAACCTGGCGGCCCTGGATCGCAGCTTTCTTGGCTTTCTCCAGTTGGGCTGAAGGCGGGTGCAGTGGCGCATACTGCCCGCCCAGGTTGTCCGCCACCATCCAGCCATCGAACACGTGCAGGTAATGTTTGCCCTGCGCATCCTTGAGCAGCAGCGGCCGGGTGTTGATCACCCGCTGCAGTGAGGTGCCATCAACGGGGCGATAGGCCGGTTCACCATCGATGTACACCAGCAGCGCGGGTACCTCGGACGAAATAATGGTTGGCGGGGTATTTTCCAGCGGCTCGCTGCCGGACTGTTGCTCGGCGGTGATGACGCCGAGCGCAGCTTCGAGTTGGTCGAGGGAAATGGTTTTCGTGCGGTTCTCGGCGTCTTGCTTCACCGCGGCGACCCAGCTGTCAGCCTTGGTTGCGCTATCGGGAAAATCGGCCTTGGTGATGGTGTACTGGTCGAGCGCCACCCAGCGGGTGGCCTTGTCGACCAGCGTATGGGCGCTGAACTGCACGATGCCGTAGGTGGATTTGCCATCGGTGCCCGTGGCCTCCACGGCAGTCCGCGCGTTCAGGGTGTAGCCGTCCCAACTGTCCAGTTGCGGTTGGTAGATGGTCAATTTGGTATCGCCGGCAGCCAGCACCTGTGGCCAGCTGGGGGAGGCGGTCACCTGATTCGCGAGAGGTTGGGCGGGTTGCTCCGGTGCTGCCTGGACGCCGCTGAGCGGAGCCAGACAGAGCATCAGAAAAGCGGTGAATAAACGCAGTTGAGGCATTGTCAGCTCCATCGACAAAGACAGTTTGTTGCGGCATTTCAAGGTTGCGAAAAGCATAGCCGCCGTCAATGAAAACGCCCGGCGGTTTGCCTGATTGGCTTAAAGTCGGGTACGGCAATCCGTCGCCATGTGTTATTTCAATTGCTCCGCCACCAGACTGATTCCATTGAGAGGCCGTAATGTTCAAAGGTATTTTGATCGACAAAGACGACAGCGGTTACCGGGCCACACTGCAAGAGATCCAGGACGATCAGTTACCCGAGGGCGATGTCACGGTGTGTGTTGCCTACAGCACGCTGAATTTCAAGGATGGTCTGGCGATCACCGGCAGCAGTCCGGTGGTGCGCAAATTCCCGATGGTGCCGGGCATCGATCTGGCCGGTGTCGTCGAAACCAGCGGGCACCCGGACTACAAGGTCGGTGACGCAATCCTGCTCAATGGCTGGGGTGTGGGTGAAGGGCATTGGGGTGGATTGGCGCAGAAGGCGCGCCTCAACGGTGACTGGCTGATTCCGCTGCCCAAGGCGTTTAGCGCTGCCCAGGCGATGGCCATCGGTACTGCAGGCTACACGGCCATGCTGTGCATCCTGGCGCTGGAGCACAACGGTGTGACGCCCGGGCAGGGCGAAATTCTGGTGACCGGCGCCAACGGTGGCGTCGGCAGTTTCGCCATCGCCTTGCTGAGCAGGCTCGGCTACCGGGTGGTCGCGTCCACCGGACGCACCTCGGAGCACGACTACCTGAAACAACTGGGCGCCGGCGAAATCATCGATCGCGCCACCTTGTCCGAACCGGGCAAGCCGTTGGCCAAGGAGCGCTGGGCGGCCGTCATCGACTCGGTCGGTAGCCACACCCTGGCCAACGCCTGCGCCAGCACCAAGGCCAATGGCACCGTCGCGGCCTGCGGCTTGGCCCAGGGCATGGACTTTCCGGCATCCGTTGCACCGTTCATCTTGCGCGGCGTGACCCTGGCCGGCATCAACAGCGTGACCCAGCCCAAAGCCAAACGCGTGGAGGCCTGGAATCGCCTGGCCCGGGATCTGGACTTCAACCTGTTGCCGCTGATCAGTCACGAAATCGGCTTGAGCGAAGCCATCGAAGCCGCGCCACGCTTGCTTGCCGGGCAGTTGCGTGGGCGCGTAGTGGTGGATGTGAATCGCTGATCACTGCGACTCGCGTTCCAGCAACTGCCGTTTGCGTTCGACACCCCAGCGATAGCCCGACAGATTGCCATCGCTGCGCACCACGCGATGGCAAGGGATCGCCACCGCCAGGCTGTTCGCACCGCAGGCCTGAGCCACGGCGCGAACGGCTTTTGGTTGACCGATGCGCTGGGCGACATCGGCGTAGCTGGCCGTGCTGCCCACGGGAATCTCCCGCAGCGCTTGCCAGACACGCTCCTGGAACGCCGTGCCGCGTACGTCCAGCGGCAAATCAAGGCCGATGGCCGGCGCCTCGATAAAGCCGACGACCCTGGCAATCAATTGCTCGAATTCATGATCGGCACCCATCAGGTTGGCGCGGCGGAATTTGTCCTGCAGATCGCAGACCAGTTGATGCGGATCATCGCCCAGCAAAATCGCGCAGACCCCGCGCTCACTCTGCGCCACCAGAATCGCGCCCAGCGAACACTGGCCGACGGCAAAACGAATGTCGTTGTTTTGACCGGCCGCGCGGTAGTCCCCGGGTTTCATTCCCAGCAGTTGATCTGCCGCTTCATAAAACCGGCTGTTGGAGTTGAAGCCGGCGTCATACAGGGCATCGGTCACCGAGCCGCCGTCCGCCAGTCGCTCGCGTACCTTGCGTGAACGATGAGCATCGGCGTAGCCCTTGGGCGTCAGGCCGGTGACGGCTTTGAACACGCGATGGAAGTGGAAGCTGCTCAGGCCCGCTTTCTCGGCCAATTCGCCCAGGGCGGGTAGCGTTTGCGCGCTTTCGATCTGGCGGCACGCGGCGGCCACGGTGGCGGCATGTTGCGCGGCGAGTTCGCTCTGATCCTTTGTCGCGCGTTTGCTCGGACGATAACCCGCGGCCCGGGCCTGTTCGGCGCTATCGAAGAATTCGACATTGTGGGGTTTGGGCAAGCGCGCGAGGCTGCTGGGATTACAGTAAATGCCAGTGGTCTTCACGGCATAGACAAACTGGCCGTCAGCCTTGGGATCGCGCGCGACCACGGCGGCCCAGCGCGGATCGTTTTCGATGGTGATCTTGGTCGATTGGGTTGTCATGACGTCACGTCCATTGAGGGGTTGCCTGCACATTAACCATGGGGCAATTCCCACACACTCCGGTGCTTGCGGTCAAATTCGAAGTCTTTATCCGGCGGTACGGAAGGTGAAGTTGATGCGTTGATCGCCCAGCTTCGGATGATGGCCGTCCTTGATCGGCAACACGCCGTGATAACGCAGGCGATCCACGCCACCCCAGACCACGATGTCACCATGGAACAGGGGAACGCGCTGGCTTTTGTCGCTGCGTGCAAAGCTGCCGAACAGGAACATCGCCGGCAACCCCAGGGATACCGAAACGATGGGGGCGTCGTAGGAATGTTCGTCTTTGTCTTGATGCAATGACATTTTTGCCCCGGGGAGGTAGCAGTTGATCAGGCAGGAATCCGGTGCAAAATCGGCGAAACCCGCTGCCTGCGCCGCCGCTTGTGCCAGTTGGAAAAACACCTCGGGCATCATTGGCCAGGGCCGACCGGTTTGTGGGTCGTCGCGGGTGTACCGATAACCACTGCGGTCAGTGGTCCAGCCGAATTGACCACAACTGCTCAGGGCGACCGACATGGTGAAACCGCCGGGCGTGACCATCTGCCGAAACGGCGCGACCACCAGCACCGCCTCCAGGGCAGGCAGCAAGCGTTCCAGCCAGGGCAGGGCGAAGCCTCTCAGCACGTAGGACTGTTCACCAATCTGCTCGCGCCAGGGCTGTTGCTCGGGTTCTGCATCGGCAAACAGATCGAAAGTCAGCGGGTTCATGGGCTCATGACGCATCGTGAAAGATGATTCCAAGGGTATGCCGTTTGCCGCTGTGCAGGCGACTCACACCGTGACGCAGGGTCACGCGGTAGTAACCGCGAGTCCCTTTGACCGGCCGCTGGTTGACCGCAAAGATCAACCCGTCACCTTGCTTCAGGCCGATGACCATCGGGCGTGACTGCATGCGCGGGCGCTGTTCAGTCAGGACAAATTCGCCGCCGGTGAAGTCTTGATCAGGGTCTGACAGCAGGATCGCCACTTGCAGCGGGAAAACGTGCTCACCGTATAGATCCTGATGCAAACAGTTGTAGTCCTGCGGACCATATTGCAGCAACAAGGGGGTCGGACGGTTCTGACCAGCGGCATGACAGCGTTCGAGGAAGGCTGGAAGGGTTTCAGGAAAGCGGATCGGCAAGCCCATCTGTTCATGCCAGCGATTGGCGATGGGCACCAGTCGTGGGTAGAGCGCGCCGCGCAAGCGGGCCACAAGTTCCGGCAACGGGTAGCTGAAATACTTGTACTCGCCTCGGCCGAAACCATGGCGAGCCATCACCACGTGGGAGCGAAACGGCTCGGTTCGAGGGTACAAGGCGCTGACTTGCCCGCAAGCCTTGTGGCTCAACAGTGAAGGGATGACGGCGTAACCGTCCTGATCAAGTTGCTGCTCCAGCCGAGGCCAGTCCAGCCTGTCCAGATATTGCTCGCTCATTGCCGGGCCTCTTGTTGTTGAGGTGGCCAGTCTGCAAGGCAAGGACGAAGCTGGCACTCCGGTGCTTGCGGTCGAACTGCGAGTAGGAGCCGACGTCCATTGTCGCTCCGGATCGTGTTACAGCGCTTTACTGACGCTGATTTCGCTGATGACGTCGTCCTGTCCATGAATGGCATCCAGCGCCGCCTTGGCTTCTTCCGGGGTGCCGTTTTCAAGCTGGGCAAACTCGAAGCGGCGCTCACCGTTGAGTTTGTATTTGATGACGTACTTGGTCGTTTGGGCCACGGTTGTATCTGCCTGTCTTGTGTTTCGGGTTCGCTGATCAGCTCAGTTTCGTGCTGGAACGGCGAATGATTTTGATCGAGTGCGTCAGGGTGGGTTTGCGCGTCACGCTGATAGCGCGGCGGTTGACGGTGTCGATCGTGATGTTCCAGAAGCCGGTGCTAGGGGCCGTGATGCGGGCCGGAAACGTGTCGAATGCACCGCCGTGATAGGTGTGACGACCGCCATTCTTGAAGCTGCGGAAGTTGGCGTCGTTCATCAAGCGGATGTTGCACATTTGGGAGCATTGAATGACGACAATGTCGTCTTCATTGAGGTGCTCGCGCTGATGGATAAATTTCATGAGGCGCCTCCAGAAGGGCTTTTTCTACAAAATCAAAACGATAGCATGGGCGATTGGCGCAGTTTATCAGCCCGAACGCCTTATTATCCGGCCGCTTTGACAATTAAAAACGCTTATTTCACGTTTGATGAGCGATAAAGCAGTTTGTCTCGGAGAAAAATCGCAGTTGCGCTGTCCGAGGGTCTTTATCGGAGGTTTAGTATGAAGTGGGGTTTGTGGTTGTTGCCGATGGCATTGACGATCAGCGGTTGTGCGAACGTCTCGGACATCGACGAGTCCTTGCCGACGATGAACGTGATTTCTGGCAAGAAGCCCCATGAATACGCACAATGCCTGAGCGAAAAACTGGCCGAGAGCCGTGGCGCCTTGCAGATCCAGCCGCACAAGGATGGCTTGCGCGTGATCGTGCCGCTCAAGTTTTCCGCGGGGCCGTCTGCGGTGTTTGACATTGAAGAACGCTCTGGCGGCAGCAGCATCAAGCTGCACGAGAGCATGTCCAATGTCCCGGTGCGGCCAAAGGACGTACAGAATGCCGCCAACGAGTGCATTTCCGGCTGATAGACTATCGACCATCAGCACCGATGCCGCCAAAGCAAGGCTTTGGCGGCATCGTTATTTCTGGAGTCGAATATGAAGCGAGAGCAGGTCCGGGAGCGTCATGCAGAGGGTTTAATCTCTGCCACCCATGTGATTCAAAATCCGGCGGAGCTGGGGGAATGGATCGTGTTTTTCAAGAAAAGTGCCGGGCGCAGCTATTTCCTGGTGGATGATAATGATGAGGTCGAGTCCTTCAGCCGCCTTGATGATCTGATTGATACCGTGCGCGGGCTCGGAATCAAATTCGCCGAAATCCATATGTAGGGCGCGGCGCCTTACTTGCAGATCACCACGACGTTACGGCTCTTGTAGTTACCGACGTCGGCGCCGAGAGTCTTTTCGCTCTCCTTGAGCGAGGGGGTGCCATCGGTTCCGACGATCTTGTAGCCGCTGCCTGCACAGGACGCATCGGCCTTTTCGTAGCACGCAGCCCAGGAATTGGCTTCCCCGGAGCAGTCAATCGATAGACCTTGCTCTCCGTTGGCCAGGTAGGTCTGTTCCGACGTTGCGCAGCCGCTCAGGGCCAATACCGTTAGCAAAGGCAAAATTTTATTCATGGCTTGATCATCGTCAGGGGGGTGGGCTAAGGCTGAGACAGCGTTCCAGGCAAAAGGTTATAGCCAAAGGCCACTTCTTTTTCGTTATTCATAAAAAAGCCCTGCGCCATGGCAGGGCTTTTCCCGTCGGGCGTCGATCAGCTCTTGTCTTTGCCGCGGCGCTTGGGTTCCGGGTGCTCAAGCTCCAGCACCGAGGCCACTTCGATTGCCAAGGCTTCGGAAGGGAAAGGTCCGGCGATATTTTCACCGGCGACACTGGCCACCCACCATTGACCGTCTTTCTCCTGATTGATCAGGAATCCGTTGACGCTTTTTACTGCCGACATCTATTTGCCTCGTTGTCTGGTTCAATCGCGGCATGATACCGCCAAACGCACTCAACGGGTGTCGATGGGCGTATGGTGGTTCGTTCCGGACGGTTAAGCCGTGCAATTGCGCAAGCCTCTGCTATGCATAAGGGCTTGCGCAGTGACCTGCGCACCCCCGCAGGGAACTATCGGCAAGTTTATTTCTCTATGTTGGCATCGGTTAGCCAGCGCGGGGGCATTGTAAGGTGCACGCCGCCTGATTAGACTGCGCCGAAACTCGTACACGCACAGCCCTTACAAGGACTTATATGATCAAGAAATGCTTGTTCCCAGCAGCCGGTTACGGTACTCGCTTCCTGCCAGCGACTAAAGCCATGCCCAAAGAAATGCTGCCGGTGGTGAACAAGCCACTGATCCAGTACGGCGTTGAAGAAGCACTGGACGCTGGCTTGAACGAAATCTCCATCGTCACCGGTCGCGGCAAGCGCGCCCTGGAAGACCACTTCGACATTAGCTACGAGCTGGAAAACCAGATCAAGGGCACCGACAAGGAGAAATACCTGGTCGGCATCCGCCGCCTGTTGGATGAGTGCTCGTTCTCCTACACTCGCCAGACTGAAATGAAAGGTTTGGGTCATGCGATCCTGACCGGTCGTCCACTGATCGGCGACGAGCCGTTCGCCGTGGTATTGGCGGATGACCTGTGCGTCAACCTGGAAGGTGACGGCGTACTGAAGCAGATGGTCAAGCTGTACAAGCAGTATCGCTGCACCATCGTCGCGATCATGGAAGTCGACCCGCAAGAAACCAGCAAGTACGGTGTGATTGCCGGCGACCTGATTGGTGACGACCTGTACCGCGTGCGTAACATGGTCGAGAAACCAAAGCCGGAAGATGCCCCGTCGAACCTGGCGATCATCGGTCGTTACATCATGACGCCGGACATCTTCAGCCTGATCGAGCAAACCGACCCAGGCAAAGGTGGCGAGATCCAGATCACTGACGCCCTGATGAAACAGGCGCAGGATGGTTGCGTGATTGCCTACAAGTTCAAGGGCAAGCGTTTCGACTGCGGCGGCGCCGAAGGCTACATCGACGCCACCAACTTCTGCTTCGAGAACTTCTACAAGACGGGCAAGGCGTACTGATCGCTTTCGACCTGACTGTATTGAAAAGCCACCTTCGGGTGGCTTTTTCATTTTCAGGCCCCATATCGACTGCAGCGCTTGCCCAACAAATGTCTGCAGGTATGCTGGTCACCTGCCGAGGAGATTGAAAATGGCCTACGATTTTGACCTTTATGTGATTGGTGCCGGTTCCGGCGGTGTGCGGGCTGCGCGGTTTGCCGCCGGGTTCGGTGCGAAAGTGGCCGTAGCCGAGAGCCGCTACCTGGGTGGGACCTGTGTGAACGTCGGCTGCGTGCCGAAAAAATTGCTGGTCTACGGTGCGCACTTCGCCGAAGACTTCGAGCAGGCTTCCGGTTTTGGCTGGGGCCTGGATGAGGCGCAGTTCGACTGGCCAACGTTGATCGCCAACAAGGACCGCGAGATCAATCGCCTCAATGGCATTTATCGCAACCTGCTGGTCAACAGCGGCGTGACCTTGCATGAAGGTCACGCGAAGATCGTCGATCCCCATCAGGTCGAGATCAATGGCGAGCGTTTTACCGCCAAAAACATCCTGATCGCCACCGGCGGCTGGCCGCAGATTCCGGAGATTCCGGGGCACGAGCATGCCATCAGTTCCAACCAGGCGTTCTTCCTCAAAGAGCTGCCCAAGCGGGTGTTGGTGGTGGGCGGTGGTTACATTGCGGTCGAGTTCGCCGGGATCTTCCACGGCTTGGGTGCCAAGACCACTCTGCTGTATCGCGGCGAATTGTTCCTGCGCGGCTTCGACGGTTCCGTGCGCAAGCATTTGCAGGAAGAGTTGACCAAGCGCGGCATGGACCTGCAATTCAATGCGGACATCGAGCGCATCGAGAAGCAGGCCGATGGCAGCCTGAAAGTCACGCTCAAGGATGGCTTTCAGCTGGAAGCCGATTGCGTGTTCTACGCCACGGGTCGTCGTCCGATGCTGGACAATCTCGGGCTGGAAAACACCGGGGTCAAACTCGACAAGAAAGGCTTCGTCGAGGTCGATGAGCTGTATCAAACCGCCGAGCCGTCGATCCTGGCGCTGGGTGATGTGATCGGCCGTGTTCAACTGACGCCGGTGGCCCTGGCTGAAGGCATGGCGGTGGCACGGCGCCTGTTCAAGCCAGAGCAGTATCGTCCGGTGGATTACAAGATGATCCCGACGGCGGTGTTCAGCCTGCCGAACATCGGCACCGTCGGTTTGACCGAGGAAGAGGCTCGCGAAGCCGGTCACGAGGTGCAGATCTTCGAAAGCCGCTTCCGGCCGATGAAGCTGACCCTGACCGAATGCCAGGAGCGTACGCTGATGAAGCTGGTGGTAGACGCCAGGACCGACAAGGTGTTGGGTTGCCATATGGTCGGCCCGGACGCCGGTGAAATCGTCCAGGGCCTGGCGATTGCCTTGAAGGCCGGCGCCACCAAGCGCGACTTCGACGAAACCATCGGGGTACACCCGACGGCCGCCGAAGAGTTCGTCACCATGCGTACGCCGGTCGCCGGTTAATCGTCCTTCGCTGCGTCTGCCGCTGCCGCAAGGGTCGCGGCCAGACGTACGCGTTCTTCCAGATCCGTCCGGGTCTTGGCCAAATCCATTTCCAGTGACCTGTTGAGCTGCGACTGCTCATCGACGTTCTGTTTGAGTGCCTGGCTTTCCAGCAGGGCGACGCGCAGGCGTTCCTGGAGGAGGGTGCGCTCGCCGTCGACGCGAGTGGTCTGTTCCAGCAACTGATCCTGGCGGGTATTGCTTTGCTTGAGCTGTTCTTGCAGCAGGCTCAGCTCGCGCAGCGTGCCGCGGTTTTCAGTCAGCAAGCGTTCATTGTCGCGGTGCAATTGGGTGATTTCATCCTGGCGTACCAGTGCGCTTTGTTGTGCCTGGCGCAGTTCCATCTGTAGCTGTTGCACTTGGCCTTCATGGCGACTCATTTCCTGTTCGCGCTGTTCCTTGACCGCATTGCGGTAGTGCTCCAGCGCGTCGCGAGTGTGCAGGTGTTTTTCCTCAAGGGAGCGGATCTGCTCGTCCTTGTCTTTCAAGCGCAATTCGAAATCGGCCAGCGCCTGGTTCAAGCCGGCGTTGCGGGTCTGCTCCGTTTGCAATATGGCGCGGGTTTCTTGCAGGGCCTCGGATTCCTGAGTCAGCGCCAGGCTTTGAAATTCGTATTGCTGGTGCAGTTCGCTGTTGGCCTCTTGCGCTTTGCCGAGCTGGTTATCCAGCGCCTTGCGTTGTTCCTCGTACTGCGTACGCGCCTGGTCGATGGGTTCTTGCGCCTGCTCCTTGAGTCGTTGTGCGAGTCGCGCCACCAGCGCCATCAGTTCGTCGTCGATCGGTTCCGCCGGTGGCTCGACAGGTTCAATCCTGTCATCGAGCTCCTTGAGGTAGCGATGGATCGTGGTTTTCGAGCCGGTATTGCCCATCTCGATGCGTACGGCATCGATGCTGGGGTTTTCGCCGCGGGCGAGGATCGCCAACCGAGCGGCTTGAACCACCGCTTTATTTACACCGCCGCGTGCCATGAGATCTCCCGGGTTTTGATGATGTGGTACGTACCACGTAAATACACATTGTACCATTCAATCTATAAAGTTAAATACTGAATGTAACTGACACGGGATATACTGGTATTACCCCGTGTGATACACCCAATACCGGTTTTTGACCCGTCAAAGCGGTATGAATTCAAGAGTTGACCCCATGACCGAGCTCGATCGTTACCTGCAAGCCGCGACTCGCGACAACACCCGTCGCAGCTATCGCGCGGCCATCGAACATTTCGAAGTCACATGGGGCGGTTTTCTGCCGGCCACCGGCGACAGCGTGGCGCGCTATCTGGTGGCCCATGCCGGTGTGTTGTCGATCAATACGCTGAAACTGCGTTTGTCGGCATTGGCGCAGTGGCACAACAGCCAGGGTTTTGCCGATCCCACCAAGGCGCCAGTGGTGCGCAAGGTGTTCAAGGGTATTCGCGCGCTGCACCCGGCCCAGGAAAAACAAGCCGAACCCTTGCAGCTTCAGCACCTGGAACAGGTGGTCAGTTGTCTGGAGCAAGAAGTGCAAGTCGCCAGGGCCGAAGGCGACCGAGCGGGTTTACTGCGGGCCAGGCGCGACATGGCCTTGATCCTGCTGGGCTTCTGGCGCGGTTTTCGTAGCGATGAGTTGTGCCGGCTCCAGGTTGAGCACGTGCAGGCCAGCGCCGGTTCCGGCATCAGTCTCTATCTGCCGCGCAGCAAGAGTGATCGCGACAACCTCGGCAAGACCTATCAGACACCGGCCTTGCAGCGCTTGTGTCCGGTGCAGGCTTATATCGACTGGATTACCGAGGCGGCACTGGTGCGCGGGCCGGTGTTCCGTGGCATCGACCGCTGGGGGCATCTGGGCGAGGAGGGATTGCACGCCAACAGTGTGATTCCGTTATTGCGTCAGGCGTTGGCGCGAGCAGGTATCGCCGGCGAGCTTTACACCAGTCACTCCTTGCGTCGCGGTTTTGCCACCTGGGCGCATCAGAGTGGCTGGGATCTGAAGTCACTGATGAGCTATGTGGGCTGGAAGGACATGAAGTCGGCCATGCGTTACATCGAAGCCAGTCCGTTCCTCGGCATGGCGCGCATCACCGAAAAGCCCGTGTCACCCTAGATACCGTTTTCTTCTATTAATACAGCTGGCTAATAGCAAAAGCCAATCAGCAGCATCAGGTTTGCCAATGAGCCAACCGTCCGTCGAGTGGGTAAAGTTCTCTCCATCAACTTCTTAACCCCTGACGGAGAGTCAACGATGCCTATCATCAACAGCCAAGTTAAACCGTTCAAAGCTGACGCATTCAAAAATGGCGACTTCGTAAAAGTCTCGGACGCTGACCTCAAAGGCAAGTGGTCTGTGGTGTTCTTCTACCCGGCCGACTTCACCTTCGTCTGCCCGACCGAGCTGGAAGACCTGGCCGACAACTACGACGCGTTCCAGAAGCTGGGCGTCGAGATCTACAGCGTTTCCACCGACACCCACTTTGCCCACGCTGCCTGGCACAACACTTCGCCAGCCATCGGCAAGATCCAGTACACCATGATCGGCGACCCGACCCACGCCATCTCCCGCAACTTCGACGTGCTGATCGAAGAAGCAGGCCTGGCTGACCGCGGCACCTTCGTGATCAACCCGGAAGGCCAGATCAAGATCGTTGAACTGAACGACGGCGGTGTAGGCCGTGACGCTTCCGAGCTGCTGCGCAAGATCAAGGCTGCCCAGTACGTCGCTGCTCATCCGGGTCAGGTTTGCCCAGCCAAGTGGAAAGAAGGCGAGGCCACTCTGGCGCCGTCCCTGGACCTGGTCGGCAAGATCTAAGTCTGTGACGCGCTTCATCAGGGCGGACTTCCGCACCTTCTAAGCAAGCTGCACCGCCCAATAAAACGCCCGGGCGAGATTCGCTCGGGCGTTTTTTTGTCTCAAGAATTCAAGGAAATCGCCCGTATGTTGGACACCAATCTTAAAGCCCAGTTGAAATCGTACCTGGAACGGGTCACCCAGCCGATCGAGATCGTTGCTTCCCTCGACGACGGTGCGAAATCCCAGGAAATGCTCGAACTATTGAAAGACGTTGCCAGTCTTTCCACCCAGATTACTTTGCTCGACAACGGCGATGATGCACGCAAGCCGTCGTTCTCGATCAATCGCCCGGGAGCCGATATCAGCCTGCGTTTCGCCGGCATCCCGATGGGCCACGAATTCACGTCCTTGGTGCTGGCCTTGCTGCAAGTCGGCGGTCACCCGTCCAAAGCCAGTGCCGAAGTGATCGAACAGATCCGCTCGCTCAAGGGCGAGTTCAATTTCGAGACTTACTTCTCGCTGTCCTGCCAGAACTGCCCGGACGTGGTCCAGGCGCTGAACCTGATGGCGGTACTGAACCCGAACATTCGCCACGTCGCCATCGACGGTGCGCTGTTCCAGGCCGAAGTCGATGAGCGCCAGATCATGGCGGTCCCAAGCATCTACCTCAACGGTGTGAACTTCGGCCAGGGTCGCATGGGCCTGGAAGAAATCCTCGCCAAAATCGACACCAGCGGCATCGAGCGCCAGGCTGAGAAGATCAGCGCCAAAGAAACCTTTGATGTGCTGGTGGTCGGTGGTGGGCCAGCCGGTGCTTCGGCGGCGATCTATGCGGCTCGCAAAGGTATTCGCACCGGCGTCGCGGCAGAGCGTTTTGGTGGGCAGGTGCTGGACACCATGGCCATCGAGAACTTTATCTCGGTGCAGGAAACCGAAGGGCCGAAGCTGGCCGTGGCCCTGGAAGAGCACGTCAAGCAGTACGACGTGGACATCATGAACCTGCAGCGTGCCGACAAACTGGTACCGGGCAAAGTGGGCGAGTTGCATGAAGTCCACTTCGCCAGCGGCGCGAAGCTCAAGGCCAAGACCGTGATTCTGGCGACCGGTGCACGGTGGCGTGAAATGAACGTGCCGGGCGAGCAGCAATACCGCAACAAAGGCGTGGCGTACTGCCCGCACTGCGACGGCCCGCTGTTCAAGGGCAAGCGCGTGGCGGTGATTGGCGGCGGCAACTCCGGCGTCGAAGCGGCCATCGACCTGGCCGGTATCGTGTCCCATGTCACGCTGCTGGAGTTCGATGTGCAGTTGCGTGCCGATGCGGTATTGCAGCGCAAGTTGCACAGCCTGCCGAACGTCACCGTGATCACCAGTGCGCAAACCACTGAAGTCACCGGCGACGGCCAGAAGGTCAACGGCCTGCGCTACAAGGATCGTCAGAGCGACGAGTTGCGCAGTGTGGAGCTGGAAGGGATCTTTGTGCAGATCGGTCTGCTGCCCAACACCGATTGGCTCAAAGGCACCATCGAGTTGTCGCCCCGTGGCGAGATCATCGTCGACGCTCGGGGTGAAACGTCGGTACCGGGTGTGTTCGCCGCCGGCGACGTGACCACGGTGCCGTACAAGCAGATCGTGATCGCAGTGGGCGAGGGCGCCAAGGCTTCCCTGAGCGCTTTCGATCACTTGATCCGGACTTCCGCCCCGGCATAAATCCTGGCGCTGAAAACACAAAACCCTGTAGGAGCGAGCTCGCTCGCGATGGTCGTCAACGATAACGCTGGTTGGCAGGTGCCCCGCGGTGTTCTCAGGTTTATCGCGAGCAAGCTCGCTCCTACGAGGGGGCATCAGCCGCCGGCGCTGAAAACACAAAACCCCATGAGTGATCATGGGGTTTTTTGTGCCTTGCACATCACCAATGTGGGAGCGGGCTTGCTCGCGAAGGCGTCGTATCATTCGACATTGAAGTGGCTGACACTCCCACTTCGCGAGCAAGCCCGCTCCCACAAGGGGATTTGTGGTGTTGCTTACAGTGGAGCCGGCTGAATGATCTCGACCCAGTAGGCGTCCGGATCCTTGATGAATGCCAGGCTCTTCATGCGGCCATCGTTCAAGCGTTTCTGGAAATCGCAGCCCAGTGCTTCAAAGCGCTCGCAGGCGGCGACGATGTCTGGCACCGAAATGCAGATGTGGCCGAAACCGCGGGGGTCGGTGTTGCCATTGTGGTAGGCAAAATCCGCATCGTTCTCGGTGCCATGGTTGTGGGTCAGCTCCAGGATGCCGGGGATCGATTTCATCCACTCGGTGCGCGCGGCGGCATCGGCCGGGATCTGGTTTTTGTCGACCAGCGCGAGGAAATACAGGCTGAACTCGGCTTCCGGGAAGTCGCGTTTTTCCACCAGGGTAAAACCCAGAATGCGTGTGTAGAAGTCCAGGGACTTGGTGATGTCCTTGACCCGCAGCATGGTGTGGTTGAAGACGAATTTCTGCGTAGCGGCGTCCGGTTGGGCGGTGACGCCGGGGAAGGTGTTCAATTCGTGCAGGCTCATGGGCCCTCCGGGAAATATGTGGGCTAACGAATGGCGACAATGATACGCAAGGGTTCGGACATCACCAAACCCAAACAGTCGGCTATTGCCTGACAGCCGGCCTGGGCCCAGACTTTACGGCTTGATCCTTGAGTGCCCATTGCAATGATTCGATTCCGTAACGTGCTGTTCATCTTGCTAAGCTTGTTTTCGCTGGTTGGCGTTGCCCGCGCCGATGCGCCAGAAGTGACCTGGCCGCAAGGCTGGCAGGTCGAAGTCGTGCCTGAATCGGCGTCGGGGGTCAGTCGCCAGCGGGCGGTAAAAAATGATCAGGATGGATCGCCGCTCATGGTGATGGAACTGACCATGAGCCCGGTGCAAAGCGATCACCAGGTAAACCTCGAAGGTGTATTGCTGGAGATGCGCAAGTCGGTTCAAAAAGACTTCTTTCAGGGCGGGTATCAAAGTGTCTGCACGCGCATTCATTCGACTACGTTGAGTCGATTGGCTGCGTTGGAAACAACCTGCACCATCACGCAAAACGGCAGGCATGTGCTTTCTCAAACATTGGTGGCCGCGGTGGATGCCGATAAGGCCTATGTTCTTTCCTACGCAGGGCAGGCCGAGGCTTATAAGGCGAGCCAGGATGAAATAGCCGCTGCCCGTAACAGCCTGAAACTTTAGTAAGCGACAGTGCTTTTTCGATGCATGAAGAAAATTTTAGATATCCAAATGGATTAAGCACAAAGTTGCTGGCAGTCAGGTAGTTGACGGGTGTCCGCCCCGGGCATTTAGATAACCCATGAAAAAGCCCTGCATTAGCAGGGCTTTTTTGTCGCCGCGAGAGTTAGCCGCGCAGCCAGGAATCAACGGTGGCTGCACCGTACTGTTCTTTCCAGGCTTTCAGGCCGCGGTGGTTGCCGCCCTTGGTTTCAATCAGCTCGCCGGTGTGCGGGTTCTGATAAACCTTGACCACACGGGCGCGGCGGGTTTTAGGTGCTGCTGCCTGCTGCAGGCCGGATTTTGCCGGGTTAGGGTCGAGAATGGCGATGATGTCGCGCAGGCTCTTGCCATAGGTTTTCATCAAGCCCTGGAGCTTTTCTTCGAATTCGATTTCTTTCTTGAGCCCGGCATCGTTCTTCAGGGATTCCAGCTGCTTGAGCTGTTCTTGAAGAGCCTTTTCGGCTGCACGAAATTCAGCGAGTCTGGACAATATCTTTACTCCAATAGTGTGTTTGGCTGATACCAACCGCAAACAAAGCTATAAGCCAAGAGCCTTGAAGCGACTCGGTGATAGTGGCTCGCCTGCCAATTTAGCGCAGGCATGTAAAATTGTAGTAGTTAATTGGCCAAGAGTAAATCCTGTCTTTTTTTTCATGTAACGGCAGTAGTGTTTTGATTCAAATTGGTGCGCGTAATCGTTTTTTTGTCGGTTAAATCCGCTAGTTAATGGTTGCTTAATGCACTAATGAATTCCGTACCGGGCATGGGTTTGCCGAACAGATAACCTTGCAGGAAGTTGACCTGATGAGCGCTCAGGTAATCACTCTGTTCACGGGTTTCGACACCTTCGGCCACCAGGGCAAGGTCGAGTTTGACCGCCAGTTCGATGATGCTGTCCAGAATGTGGCTGGAGAGTGTGTCGATGCCGATCATGGCGACAAAACTCTGGTCGATTTTCAGAAAATCGACATTGAACTGCCGCAGGTAGCCAAGGCTTGAGTGGCCCGTGCCGAAGTCGTCGATGGCGATTTTCACGCCCAGTTCGCGAAGTTGCTCGAACAGTTGCAGGGTGATGGCCGTGGGCTCGATCAGCTCGCGCTCGGTCAGTTCCAGTACCAGATGGATCGAGCCTGGTTCAAACGCATCGAGAAACTCGCGGCAATCCTTGATCAGCTCCAGGTCCTGGCAATGGCTGGCGGTGATGTTGATACCAATGTGAAACGGCTTGTTGAATCTGACGGAGTGCGGCGCGAGCAGGGCGGCGGTTTGTCGCATCAGCGAGCGGGTCATCGGTACGATCAGCCCGGAGTGCTCGGCAAACGGAATGAACAGATCCGGACGCACCAGGCCTTCCTTCGGATGTTTCCAGCGCATCAGCACTTCAGCGCCAGACCAGCTTTTGCTGTCGCCATGCACCACGGGCTGGAAATACGGAATGAACTCTGCAGCTTCCAGTGCCCGCTGCATTTCCTGGGTGGGTGCCGATGAGCGCTTTTGCAGGAAGTGACCAATTGCCCCGGCAATCACACCGAAGAAAATCAGCAGGCTGAACAACGGTGGATATTCGCTGCTCATGTATCGCCAGGTTTCGCCTTTGGGGAAACCCGCTTCCACGGCAAAAGCATAATGCTGGGAGGTCAATCGACTTTGCGCAACGGGCAGGTCAGGCGCAGCGCCCCTGTGAACCTTGCCGTCGGCGGATATCCAGTCCGGGCCAACCTGCAGCAATAGCAAAGTCTTGCGGCTTATCAGGCGCAGGATATTGCTCAAGTGATGACCATAGAGGGTCGTCAGTGCACCTTTTTTTCCTTCGCCCAGGCGGTAGACCAGCAAGGCGGTGTCGGGCGTTACCGGATTGCCGCTCATGAGCCATAAGGCGCCCTGGGTGTAGTCGCCGGGGTTGACCTTCTCCTGGTAGTCGCCGAACAGAGAGCTGCAATAGAGGTTGTTGTCCCACACCAGATTGGTTGAGCTCACGAATGGGCGGCGAGTGACCTGCTCGCGCAGGGCCAGGCTGACATCAGCGCAACGTTGGCCCGCCAGCGGCAGTAGTTCACGAGCGGCCTGGGCGGTGTTGTCGAGCATCAGGTCGAACTGGCGAATCGCTTCTTCGGCAGTTTGTTCGGTGTCTTGTTTGAGCGCACGTCCTGCTTGCATATAAAGAATGGCGGCCCCCAGCAGCACCGGGAGCAATCCACTGATCACAGTGACAGCAATTCTTGTGCTGCGACTGCGGGTTTTGGCTTTCAACGGCATTCGCGAATCCTGTCACGAAGAAGTAAGGCTCTCAAATGATGGCAGGGCAAAGCGCCTCCCATGAAGAGTTCGGGTATGGGCCATGATAGTTGGCCGTTGGCGGTTATGCCGCTCAACGCAAGTCAAGGCTTTCGGCCAGGCTGATAAAGGCCAGCGTCGCGGGTGATGCCTGGCGTCGGTCGAGCACCGCCAGGCCGACCTGGCGCAACACTGCCGGCGACAGCGGTTTTTTCACCCAGCGGCGGTCAATTTGATTGGGCAATGAACCTTCGGCAACGACCGTCACCCCGTCGCCACGAGCGACGACATCCAGGGTGCTGATCAACTGCGAGCAGCGATAACGGATGTTGGGCGTCAGTCGGGCCACCGTGAACAGGCGTGAAACCAGCTCCGAAGAACCGGCCTCGGTCAGCACGAACGGGAAATCGCAGAGGTCCTTCAGGCTCAGGCTGTCGTGAACCGCCAACGGGTGGCCGACGGGCAGCAGCGCGACCATCTGGTCTTCGATCAAAGCGACCGTGTCGAAACGCTCCTCGGGCAACACCACAAAGCCGATGTCGATCCGTCGTTCCTCCAGCCACTGGAGCACCTGGCGGTCGGGGCCTTCGTCGATATGCACCTCAATGCCGGGATGGGCGACGCGGTACTGCTGCAGAATCAACGGCAGCAATTTGATCGATGAGGTCGGGCCGAAGGAGCCGATGCGCAGCGTGCCGCGTTTCATGCCTCGCGCATCGGCCGCTTCCTGGCGCAGGGTGTTGGCCAGGCCGAGCATCGCCCGGGCACGCAGCAACAATTGCTGGCCAATGTCGCTCAATTCGACCTGGGATTGATGCCGGCGCAACAGTTCGACACCCAACTCCAGCTCCAGGGACTTCAACGCATGGGACACCGCCGATTGGGAAATACCCAGGCGATTGGCCGCCGCCGTGAAGCCGTGGAGTTCGGCCACCAAGGAGAAAATCTCGAGTTGAGTGAGGGTCATGAGTGTTTGCTCATTTTACGATGACTGGGTATTAGTCGAATGATACGTCATCTCTCCGACATCCGGTCCTGGAATCTTATGACGATCTGCGAGCAAAGCCTGTCAAAACCATCGGATCTGCCGGTGTATCTGAAACTGGCAGCGGTCACCATGGTGTGGGGTGGCACCTTCGTCGCCGGGCGATATCTAGCCGGCGGTCTCAGCCCGTTACTGGCGGCCAGCCTGCGGTTTCTACTGGCCAGCGTGGCGTTGCTGCTGTTTGTACGCATGGCGCGGACACCGCTGGTCCGGCCTAGCCCCCGGCAATGGCTGCAATTGCTTTTGCTTGGCTTTTTCGGGATCTTTTTTTACAACCTGTGCTTCTTTTATGGCCTGCATTACATCAACGCTTCACGGGCGTCCTTGATCGTGGCGCTGAATCCGGCGGTGATCGGCCTGGCCTCCTGGCTGCTGTTCAAGGAGCGCTTGAACCGGGCCAAAGTCGTCGGCATTGCGATCTGCATGGCGGGCGCGAGCATGGTGATCGTCAGTCGCGACCCGCAACTACTGGCCGGCGGTGTCGGTGTCGGTGCCTGGCTCGGCGATCTGCTGATTTTCGGTTGCGTTGTCGGCTGGGGTGTCTACTCGCTGTTCTCCAAAGAGCTGAACCACACCCTGGGACCGGTGCAAACCGTGACCTATTCGATTCTGCTGGGCACCGTCATGCTCTGGATGACCTGCATCGTACGCGGTGAGGTGAGTGTCGCCGCGATCGCCCACCTCGGTGCGCAGCAATGGTTGAGTCTTTTGTACCTTGGGGTACTGGGTTCGGCGCTGGCTTACATCGGCTACTACGACGGCATCCGCAAAATCGGTGCGACCCGTTCCGGGGTGTTCATTGCCTTGAACCCGCTGACAGCGGTGATCCTTGGCGCGCTGCTACTGGATGAGCTGCTGACGCTGGCCATGTGCCTGGGTGGCGGGCTGATACTGGCGGGAATTTTCCTCTGCAACAAACCCCTTGCGCGGGCAAGGAAAAAGGGGATTTTATACAGAAGGCGGACAAACTGATTTACGCTGTGTAGAATCGGGTTACGCATACAATAATAATCGTCTTCTGGCAGCAGAAGCCTCGCCCGCAAGAGCCTTGGGTCGACAATGAAGATATTCGGGTTTCAACTGATCTACGGTGACTTTCTCGCCCGCAGTGTGCGGGGCATCTCCTGTGCGCCACCCACCGGTCTCAGCATTGCTTACAACTAACCTTTGTTAATTGATAAAAGAATGATGAGGCGCCGACCATGGCAGATTTATACGAAAACCCAATGGGCCTGATGGGCTTTGAATTCATCGAACTCGCATCGCCGACCCCGAACACCCTGGAGCCGATCTTCGAGATCATGGGCTTCACCAAGGTGGCGACCCACCGTTCCAAGGATGTGCACCTGTACCGCCAGGGCGCGATCAACCTGATCCTCAACAACGAACCCCACAGCGTGGCCTCGTACTTCGCGGCCGAGCACGGTCCGTCGGTGTGCGGCATGGCGTTTCGCGTCAAGGATTCGCAAAAAGCCTACAAGCGTGCCCTGGAACTCGGCGCCCAGCCGATCCACATCGAAACCGGCCCGATGGAGCTGAACCTGCCAGCGATCAAAGGCATCGGCGGTGCGCCGCTGTACCTGATCGACCGTTTCGGCGAAGGCAGCTCGATCTATGACATCGACTTCGTGTTCATCGAAGGTGTGGACCGCCATCCGGTCGGCGCCGGCCTGAAGATCATCGATCACCTGACCCACAACGTGTATCGCGGTCGCATGGCCTACTGGGCCAACTTCTACGAGAAGCTGTTCAACTTCCGCGAAATCCGCTACTTCGACATCAAGGGCGAGTACACCGGCCTGACCTCCAAGGCCATGACCGCACCCGATGGCATGATCCGCATCCCGCTGAACGAAGAGTCGTCCAAGGGCGCCGGGCAGATCGAAGAGTTCCTGATGCAGTTCAACGGCGAGGGCATCCAGCACGTTGCGTTCCTGTCCGATGACCTGATCAAGACCTGGGACCACCTGAAAAGCATCGGCATGCGCTTCATGACCGCGCCGCCGGAGACCTACTACGAAATGCTCGAAGGCCGTTTGCCGAACCACGGCGAGCCAGTGGGCGAACTGCAGGCACGGGGTATTTTGCTGGACGGCTCGTCCGAGTCGGGCGACAAGCGTCTGCTGCTGCAGATCTTCTCGGAAACCCTGATGGGGCCGGTGTTCTTCGAGTTCATCCAGCGCAAGGGCGACGACGGTTTCGGCGAAGGCAACTTCAAGGCGCTGTTCGAATCCATCGAGCGTGACCAGGTGCGTCGTGGTGTTCTCTCTACCGACTAAGCCGTTACACCGATAAAACTGTGGGAGCGGGCTTGCTCGCGAAGGCGGTGTGTCAGTCGCCATCTATGCGGACTGACACACCGCCTTCGCG
>NZ_JAHBDN010000090.1:0-24295 GCF_019956445.1 Pseudomonas sp. BF-R-19 | reverse complement strand
CTCGCGATGGCGGAGTGTCATTCAACATAGATGTCGACTGTTCAGCCGCCATCGCGAGCAAGCTCGCTCCCACAGGGTCCGTCCCACAGGATCCGTGTTAAACCAGCCGAGAGGAGTTGCAGCAATGACCCGTCTAACTGCCAAAGACTTCGCCCCTGAACTGCTGGAGCTGTACGACTACTACGCCCACGGCAAGATCAACCGCCGAGAGTTTCTCGACCGCGCGGCGTTGTTTACCTTCGGCGGTTTGACCGCTGGAGCCCTGCTCGTCGCGCTAAGCCCCGACTATGCGTTGGCCGAGCAGGTCTCGTTCACCGATCCTGACATTGTTGCCGAGTACATTACCTACCCGTCGCCCAAGGGCCACGGCCAGGTTCGCGGTTATCTGGTGCGTCCGGCCAAGGCCACCGGCAAAGTGCCGGCGGTGGTGGTCGTGCACGAAAACCGCGGGCTCAATCCCTACATCGAAGACGTGGCCCGGCGTCTGGCCAAGGCCGGTTTCATCGCCTTGGCCCCGGATGGCCTGAGTTCGGTCGGCGGTTATCCCGGCAATGACGACAAGGGCCGCGAGCTTCAGGCGAAGGTCGACCCGGAAAAGCTCATGAACGACTTTTTCGCCGCCGTAGAGTGGATGATGAAACACCCTGCCGCCACTGGAAAAGTCGGCATCACCGGGTTCTGCTACGGCGGTGGCGTGACCAACGCCGCCGCCGTGGCCTATCCGGAACTGGGAGCCGCCGTGTCGTTTTATGGTCGCCAGCCAGCGGCCGAGGACGTGCCCCGCATCAAGGCACCGGTGATGCTGCACTACGGCGAGCTGGATACGCGGATCAACGAAGGCTGGCCCGCCTACGAGAAAGCCTTGAAGGCCGGCGGCAAGACCTATGAGGCCTACATTTACCCGGGCTGCAATCATGGTTTTCACAATGACTCAACACCGCGCTTCGACGAGGAGGCGGCCAAGCTGGCGTGGGAACGGACGTTGGAGTGGTTTCGCAAGTATCTGGTTTGACCAGAGGTTGAGGGCAGCAGGACTGGCCCCTTCGCGAGCAAGCCCGCTCCCACATTGGATCTCTGTCGTACACAGATTTTGTGTTCACTGGAGATCCCCCTGTGGGAGCGGGCTTGCTCGCGAAGGCGATCTTAAGGCCGCAGCAGTTATTTCGGCTGAGCCACGGTCCGCAGATACGGCTTCAGGGTCTTGAAGCCATCCGGATATTTCTTCTTCGCGTCTTCGTCAGACACCGAGGTCGGAATGATCACGTCTTCACCCGGCTGCCAGTTCACCGGCGTGGCGACGGTGTGCTTGGCGTTCAGTTGCAGAGAGTCGAGCAGGCGCAGCACTTCATCGAAATTGCGCCCGGCGCTCATCGGGTAGATCAGCATGGCCTTGACCTTCTTGTCCGGGCCGACGATGAACACCGAACGCACCGTGGCGTTGTCCACTGCCGTGCGTGCGCCGCCGCTGGCATTGGGGTGGATCATGTCGTAGAGCTTGGCCACCACCAGGTTTTCGTCGCCGATCAGCGGATAGTTGACCGCCGTGCCCTGGGTCTCGGCGATGTCGCCGACCCAGCGGTTATGGTCGCTGACCGGGTCGACGCTGAGGCCGATGACCTTGGTGTTGCGCTTGTCGAATTCCGGCTTGAGTTTGGCCAGGTAACCCAGTTCGGTGGTGCACACCGGGGTGAAATCCTTGGGATGGGAAAACAGGATGGCCCAGCCATCGCCGATCCATTGGTGAAAGTTGAGGGTGCCTTCGGTGGTGTCGGCGCTGAAATCCGGTGCTTCGTCGCCAATGCGGATAGCCATGTTCGATCTCCTTGCAGTGATGGACAGGGACGCCGTCAGGGCAACGAATGCGCTTCAAACGGCATGGACGCGAGACAGTATAGGAGAGGTTCGACGACTCGCCGCAACGCTTGGAACAAGTCGTTAGCCCACCAGCGCAATCAGTTGCTGACGCTGGGCATCGGTCAGCATCGGGCCGAAACCGGCCCGGGCATTTTCCGCCATGTAGCGCGGGTTGCCGGTGCCGGGAATCACGCAGGTCACCGCCGAATGCGACAGCAGGAACTTCAGCGCCAGTTGCGGCCAGCTCTTGACCCCGACTTGCGCCGCCCAGCCTGGCAGCGGTTTATCTTTCAGTTTGGCCAGCAAGCCGCCACCGCCAAACGGCCGGTTGCAGATCACCGCCACGCCTCGCTCGCGACACAACGGCAGCAGGCGTTTCTCTGCGCCGCGATCATCCATGGCGTAGTTGATCTGCAAGAAATCCAGCGGCTCGGCCTTGAGTACCGCTTCCACTTCTTCATAGGCCGACGCCGTGTAATGGGTGATGCCGATGTAGCGGATGCGCCCTGCTTCCTTCCAGTGGCGCAGGGTCGGCAGGTGCGTCTGCCAGTCCAGCAGGTTGTGGATCTGCATCAGGTCGATCCGGTCGGTCTGCAACAGGGCGAAGGATTGTTTCATCTGCGCGATGCCTTCTTCGCGGCCCCGGGTCCACACCTTGGTGGCCAGGAAGGCCGGCGAGCGCGGTTCATGGATCGACAGCAGTTCGCCGATGACCTGTTCGGCGCGACCGTACATCGGCGAGCTGTCGATCAGCTTGCCACCCTTGTCGAACAAGGCATCCAGCACCGCGGGCAAGTCCTTGTAAGCCGGTTGCGAAGGCTCGACATCGAATCCGCGGTAAGTGCCCAACCCTACGATCGGCAAGGACTCGTTGCTGGAAGGAATGGCACGGGTCTGCATGGTCTTGCCTCCTGTTCCCGTCGACGTCTCGGGTTGTGCACCCACCGGACCGAACGTGAAGACCGCCGAAGCACCGGCAGC
This sequence comes from Pseudomonas sp. BF-R-19, assembly GCF_019956445.1. Taxonomy (NCBI): domain Bacteria; kingdom Pseudomonadati; phylum Pseudomonadota; class Gammaproteobacteria; order Pseudomonadales; family Pseudomonadaceae; genus Pseudomonas; species Pseudomonas sp. BF-R-19. Next base: position 21,460 of record NZ_JAHBDN010000090.1, on the reverse strand, counting down.
CAGCGTGAGTACTTTTCTACGGGTGTAACCCTCAGGATGGCTCATAAAACGTTTCTCACCAGTCGCCGGGGTCCGAGCTGTTGCGCCGACAACCCGGATACCCCGCGCCAAGGGTCGATTGACTACACTCAAGAAGCCTTGCGCTAGCCACTTGCAAACCCCGAGCCGTCAATGCCGCCCACTAACGTTAGTCGAATGTCGCGCACCCTGGTGTTACTCGTCGTCATCGTCGCTGCGTCGTACCTGGCGTTGTGCGTGGCGCTGTTCGTGTTCCAGCGGGCGCTGATTTATTACCCGCAACCGCGCGCCATCGGTACCGCCGGGACGCTGCTCACCCTGCCGGTCGCCGACGCACAGGTGCTGGTTTCCATCCGACCGCACGAGGGTCCCAACGCACTGATTTATTTTGGCGGCAATGCCGAAGACGTCTCACGCAACCTGCCCGAGTTCTCCCAAGCGTTCCCGGAATACGCGCTGTACCTGCTGCATTACCGTGGTTATGGCGGCAGTTCCGGCTCGCCTTCCGAAGAGGCCATTGCCCGCGATGCCATCACCTTGTTCGACCAGGTGTATGCCAGCCATCCGCATGTGGCGCTGGTCGGACGCAGCCTGGGTTCCGGGGTGGCCGTGCGCCTTGCCAGCGAGCGCCCGGCCGCACGACTGGTGCTGATCACGCCCTATAACAGCCTCGAAGGGCTCGCCGCCCGCCAGTTCCGCTGGTTTCCGGTGCGCTGGTTGTTGAAGGACAAATACCCGTCCTGGCAGTACGCCGCCCGCATCACGGTGCCGACACTGTTGATCGCGGCCGAGCATGACGAAGTGATTCCGCGCCCGAGCACCGAGCGTTTGTACACACACTTCGCCAAAGGCGTGGCGACACTGCAGGTGATACCGGGGACGGGGCATAACTCGATCGGCGAAAGCCCTGAATACCTCAAGGCGTTGGAGGGTGGGTTGTAGCAAGCAAAGTAGAACGTGGCGACCATTGGTCCGAGATTATGTCTCCTTCCAATAAAAACATATTTTTATGCCTATATTGATATTGTCGAATGTTCCCACTCTCAGAGGGTGCCGTCATGAATATCAAAACCCTGGCTTTGCTCCTGCTGGCTTTGTGTGCGCAACCGGTCTGGAGCCAGACGCCTGCCGCGTCTCCCGCCTCTGCCGACAGCCCCGCACTGACCACGCGCCTGGCCGAGCGTGACCTTTGGGTCGAACACATTTTCTGGATCAGAAACTACGTGCTGGCCAATCAATCCGCCGACAAAAAGCAAGCCAAAGTCGCGGCGGACCAGGTGGTCGACAACGCCACCAAAATCGCCAACAGCATCGCCCCGCTCTACGGCCAACCGGCGGCGGATCAACTGCTCAAGCTGCTTGCCGGCCATTGGGGCGCGGTGAAACACTACAGCGATGCCACCGTCGCCAAAGACGCCAAGGGCAAGCAGGCCGCCGTCACCGAGTTGACCAGCAATGCCAAGGCGATTGCGGCTTTCCTGGCCACGGCGAACCCCAATCTGCCTGAGGCGACACTGGTGACGATGTTGTCAGCCCATGGCGGTCACCACATCACCCAGATCGATGAATTCGCGGCACATGATTACGCCGGCGAAGCCCGTACCTGGGCGATGATGCGCACGCACATCCTGGCCCTGGCCGACGCGTTGACCGGCGCGCTGGTCAAGCAATTCCCGGACAAGTTCTGATATCGCGCGAGGGCACACCATGCTGGAAGGACTGGGCCGAACACAGCAGGACCTGCTCAATGCACTGCTGCACCATGGGGGCGGCATGAGCATTGACGAGTTGGCTGAACACCTGGCCGTCACGCGCACCGCGATCCGCCAACACCTGGCGGCGCTGGAGCGTGACGATCTGGTGCTGCGCGGCGACACCCGTCCGACGGGTCGTCGCCCCGAGCAGCTGTATCGGCTCACCGACCACGCGCGGGAGCAGTTCCCTCGCCACTATCAGCTACTGGCCAGCGTTTTGATTGATGAAGTCGCCGCCATCATCGGTCCTGAAGCCATGGCCTCGCTGATGCGCAGCATGGGTCGCAAACTGGCTTTGGACCGAGAACAACAGGTCGTGGATGAAGCCAGGATCGTCCAGCACATGAACCAGGCGGGTTACGAAGCCGAGGTGTTTTTTCGCTCAGGCGACACCCCGGAAATCGTCGCGCATAACTGCGTGTTCCATCGCCTGGCCGCCGAGCACCCGGTGGTCTGCGAACTGGACCTGGCCTTGATCGGCGCGTTGGGCGGCGGTGAAGTCGAGCACAGCGAGTGCATGGTGCGTGGCGGGCATGTCTGTCGCTTCAGGCTGCGACCGAGCGAAACCCCGGACGTCTCGACTGACGCTGCTCCAGCCGATACCGATCAGCCTGCCTAGCGCTTGCGTGACAGCCGTTGCTGCCAGTTTCCGGCGTTGTCCCGCTGGCAGGCTTCTTCAGAGTCGAACAGTACATGGGCCGCCACCGGGCCGAGCTGAACCTGCGCCTCACCCAGGGCCATGGCGGTGAATTCGACCATGCGTTCGCCCTGCCCCTTGGCCAGCGCCTGCTCCCTGTTGGCCTGAGTATCGAAGACCCAAACCACCTTTAGGCTGCCCGGAAACCGGGCGTAGTCGGCGACATGGGTCAACCACTGAAACCCGACGATTTCCGCTTTGGCCGTCTCGCACGCTTCGGTCAGGGTGGCGACCAGACGCCGTTCGATATGCGCCTGATCGCGTTTGCTTAAACCCATGGTTTGATCCTTGTCTGGGGCGAAAAAGTCCCATCATACAGACCCGATGCCCCCCCTCCTTCGTCGGGCTCATGGCTACGCCCGCAAATAGACGGTTGTCCGCCGTGAACCTTGTTTCAAGGCACCAGTCATAGCCCAGCGCTTTTCCCCACTTTCTTCGTTGTCATCTCATCAGAGTTGTCCGTCCATGCGCCAAACTGTCGTTGCCTTGCGCTTTTCTTCGCTGTGCCTGTTTTCCCTGCTCCCCGTTTTTTCAAGCCCCGCCCACGCCGATGGGCAACGGCAACTGGTAGACGCCATCAACGACTATCGCGCCCATCCGCAACGCTGCGACCGGCGGCCGACGCAACGCTTATCCCCCCTGACACTCAAGTCGAACCTGGCCCTGCCCGTTGGCTATGGCGGTGGGTTGCGGGACCGGTTAAAGGCTTCCGGCTATCAGGCAACCATGGTGCGGTCCATCCGCGTGGTGGGTGCACGGGATGCCGAAGAAGCCTTCGATATGTTCCAGGACGAGCACTGCGCCGCGCTGCTCGACAACCAATACGCCGACATCGGCGTCAGCCGCGCCGGGAGCGAGTGGCAAGTGGTGCTGGCGCGGCCAGTGCTCGACGGGAAAACCGGCGATCCGCGCAGCGCCGCACAGGCGTTGCTGGCGCAGGTCAACGCAGCCCGGGCCAAGCCGCGCATGTGTGGTCGCCAGCGTTTTGCCGCCGCGCGGCCGCTGTCCTGGAGTGCAGCCTTGGGCTCCGCAGCACAAAGCCATAGCAAGGATATGGCCTACGGCAACTATTTTGCCCACCAGGACCCCGACGGTGACATGCCCTCCGATCGCGCCAGGGCCGCTGGCTACCGTGGCCGGCAAATCGGTGAAAACATCGCCGCTGGGCAAGGATCGCCCAGCAAGGCCATGGCCGGCTGGCTCGCCAGCCCCGGGCACTGCGCCAACCTGATGAACCCGATGTTCACCCAGGTCGGTGCCGCTTACGCCGCCAACGCGCGCAGCGACAACGGTGTCTACTGGACGATGTTGTTTGGCGCGCCTTGAGCCGCTGACCGGACTCACTTTGCAGGCATTAAAAAGCCCGCACTGAGCGGGCTTCGTGGGTGAATGTAACAAGTAGGTGGCCGGTGCTGGTCTCCGGCTTACAAGGTTTATCAGGCCTCCCACAAAAGAGTCGTGAAACTGTAATGGAACTCTTCTGCTTCACACGGCATAAGGGCTGGATCCCAGCGCGGGGATCTTTCTAACCGTGTACCCTTCGGAACGCGCCCCACGTCTCCTTGCTATCCTTTTGCGCATCAGTCTGCGTCTTCACCTACAGTTTTGAGGATAGCAAAACAGGAGCGATTGCCAACCGGGCTTTTAGACCGATTTCGACCAGCAGAAAACATGGCTGGACGGAAAAATACTATCGATCCAGGGATGACATTACATGGATGAGTTTCACCGAGGCAGTTGCCTCTGCGGCGCCGTCAAATATCGCTTGTCGACCGAGCTGAAAGCCGTCACCCATTGCCATTGCAGCCAATGCCGAAAGGGCCATGGGGCTGCGTTTGCAACCTATGCCAGCGCGCCCGCCTTGGCGCTAGCCATCATGACCGGCGCAGATTCACTGCAAGCGTATGAATCGTCCAGGGGTGTCACGCGGCAGTTCTGTTCTCACTGCGGATCTTCACTGTTCTGGACTGACTCGACAGGACAGTTTTCCGAGTGGGTTTCGATTGCCCTCGGCACGCTGGATACGCCGCTACGAACACGCAAGCAAAAACATGTTTGTGTCGGCTCGAAAACGGATTGGTACGACATCAACGATCAGCATCCACAAACGGACTGAGTGGTGTGAGCTTGCTCCCACAGTGATTTCGGTTGCTCGCAGATTTTGCGTACACCCACTAACCCTGTGGGAGCGGGCTTGCTCGCGAAGGCGTCCTTACAGCCAGCATCGGTGTGACTGACCCACCGCTATCGCGAGCAAGCTCGCTCCCACATTGGTTTCGACTGCTCGCAGATTTTGCGTACACCCACTAACCCTGTGGGAGCGAGCTTGCTCGCGAAGGCGTCCTTACAGCCTGCATCGGCGTGACTGACCCACCGCTATCGCGAGCAAGCTCGCTCCCACACAGGTTGTACCTGGTGACCTGGCTGGAGAGCCTCACGAAGGCCTACGCACCACCCTCACCTTGCCGCTATCGCCGCCACCGCAGAACAACCGCTCGCCACCATCGGACTCAAGCCCCGACACGCCCACGCCTTCGGGCATTTTCAGGCTCTGCAGCACTTCGCCCGATTGCGGATCGATCCGGCGCAGCTCGCTTTCATCGCCTTCCCACGTACCGTGCCACAGCGCACCGTCCACCCAGGTCACGCCGGTGACGAAACGGTTGGATTCGATGGTGCGCAGGATCTTGCCGTTCTCGGGGTCGATCTGGTGGATCTTGCGTTCGCGGTACTGGCCCACCCACAACGTCCCTTCGGCCCAGGTCAGCCCCGAATCGGTGCCTGCGCCGGGGGCAGGAATGGTCGAGAGGATACGACCGGTGCGGGGGTCGATCTTGTGGATGCGGTCTTCGGCGATCTGGAACAGGTGCTCCCCGTCAAACGCGGTGCCGGCATGGGCAGCGACATCGATCGAGCTCAGCACCTTGCCGCTTTCCGGGTCCAGGGCGTTGATTTTGCTGTTGCTTGCGAACCAGACCTTTTCGCCGTCCCAGGTGACGCCGCACACATGATCGACATCGGCAAACGGGCCATATTCACGAATGATTTCAGCAGTTGCGTGTTTCATCTGGCATTCCTCGATGGGGGTTGGTGGCGTTCATCCTAGCCACCGGGCAGCGGTGCCGGGAGTAACAAGGTCGTCGCGAATCCCGGCACGGGTGGCGTCATCCAGCGCCGCGCGCGGCCACGGCCAAACCACTGCACCTTGCCCTGCTCCGCCAGCGTATCGAGCGCCCGTTGCACTGTACGCTGGCTGGTACCCAGCGCCAGTGCCAGGGCGGAACTCGACCATGACTCTCCGTCGGCGAGGCAGGCCAATACCCCGGCAAATTTCTCCTCGACCGGTTGCGCCAGCGCCACCACCTCCGTACACACCGACGATTGCAGGGCATAACCGCGGGCTGTCGCTATGACGTCGGCCAACGGCTTGAGTGCCTTACGCAGTCTGCCGATTTCCACGCGAAGCCGGGCGCGATGGGATTCATCCGAGAGCTTCAAACGGAACGCCCGGGCGATCAGCGTTTCCCGCGCAACGTCGGCGGGCCATGCTTCGGCCAACGCACGGGCGAGCACGAACAGGATCGGCCGCGTCACCAGCGGCACCGACATGCCACAGCCGTGCACAACGTACCGGCAGGCATCCACCACCAGTGACGTTGAACAGAACAACGCCTCAACGTCATCGAGCAACAGCGGCCGTACTTCACCCTGGGCAATCAGGCGTGCGGCGGGGGCATCCAGCAGATACGCAGCGTGCTGGACCTCAGCGATCAGCGCGGCAATCCCGGTTTGACCGGCAGCCTGCCCGGCCCTGTTCAACGCCTCCCGCGCCGCGTGCGATTGCAGGCGTCGAATGGCGATCCCCGCCAGCAGCAGTTCATGGGTTGCCCGCAAGGCTGGCGGCAATGGGTCGGGGTCGAGTTCGGCCAATAACTGCTGCGCCTCATCGAGCTGACCAATCAGCAGCAAACGACGGATTTGCAGATAGCGCGCATGGGCGGCATTGACCCGGTCACCGTGGTGTTCAAGGGTGACTCGCGCCGTTTCGAGCGCCTTGACCGGCCACCCGAGCTCCCGCGAAGCCAGGGCGATTTCGGCCTCGGCCACCACACATCGCGCTCGGGCCAGCACTTCCCTGGGCGCAAAGGCCCGTTGCGCGCGCTTGAGCAGCGCCCTGGCCCGCACCAGATCGCCCAGTTGCGCCATGGCGATACCGCGCAGGGCCAGGGCCGGCGCATCGTCGCGCAAGGCCACGCGGTCCAGTGCGCCCAGCGGATTGCCCGCCGCCAGTGCCTCTGCGGCGGCCGTAATCATCGAGTCCATGGAAATCCCGCCACGCTTGTCACTCCCATTATCTGACACCCGGGTTTAGTCTAAATCACGACCTTTCACCAGGAGCGCACAACGATGAACACCCACAAAACCGCGACCCGGGACCAATGGCTGGCGGCACGCCTGCAACTGCTCGAAGCGGAAAAGGCCCTGACCCGACGCAGTGATGAAGTGGCCAGGCAACGCCAGGCATTGCCTTGGGTTCGCCTCGACAAGACGTACCGCTTCGATACCGACAGCGGCAGCGCCACCCTGGTCGAACTCTTTCAAGGGCGCTCGCAACTGCTGGTCTACCACTTCATGTTCGGCCCCGACTACACCGCCGGCTGCCCGTCCTGCTCAGCCATCGCCGATGGCTTCGACCCCGTCGTCGTCCACCTGGCGAACCACGACGTGACCCTGATGGCCATATCCCGCGCGCCGTTGGCGAAACTGCAGGCCTACAAGCGCCGAATGGGCTGGACCTTCCCCTGGGCCTCCGCCGCCGACAGCGATTTCACCGCCGACTTCAACGTCTACTTCACCGAAGCCCAGCAGCGTGAAGGGCTGGTCGAATACAACTACCAGCGCGGCGGCCATGCCATGGACGCCAGTGAAATACCGGAACCGGTGAAACAGTTCGCCGCGACCTGTGGTACCGATGCGCCGACCTACACCCGCGACCGGCCGGGGTTGAGTACGTTTGTATTGGAGGACGGCGAGATCTATCACACCTATTCCACCTACGCGCGTGGCCTGGACGGATTGTGGGGCATGTACCAATGGCTCGACCGCGCGCCCAAGGGCCGCAATGAGACGGGGCCCTGGTGGCGTCGGCATGATGAGTACCAGTGAGCGGCAGCGGTATCACTGAATGCCGATGAGGACATCCGCCAGCTTGTCTATCAGCGCAGATCTGGTCTGCGAGACTACGTTTTGCAAGATCATGCAAGGTTTGCAGGAAAGCGCACCTTATCTGTCGTGCAAATGCTTTTTCAAGAACGACCGGGTTCGTTCCTGGACAGGGTTTTGCAGGATCTCTTGCGGCGCCCCTTCTTCTACTACAACCCCGCCGTCCATAAAGACAATCCGGTCTGCAACTTCGCCTGCAAAGCGCATTTCATGAGTGACGATCAACATTGTCATGTGCTCCGCAGCGAGTTGTTTCATGACCTGGTTGACCTCTTCGACAAGCTCAGGGTCCAGTGCCGATGTAGCTTCATCGAACAGCATGACCTTTGGCTGCATCGCCAGTGCCCTTGCTATGGCAACGCGCTGTTTCTGTCCACCCGACAGGCGAGAAGGATACTCATCGAACTTGTTGGCCAATCCAACTTTTGACAAGTACTCCATTGCCAAATCACGAGATGCTTTTTTTGTAAGCCCCTTGAGTTTTATCGGACCAAGAGCGATGTTTTCATATACGGTCAAGTGCGGAAACAGATTGAAGTGCTGAAATACCATGCCCATCTGCTGACGCACGGCATTTATATGTTGTTCAAACGCACGACCTTTCAATGGTCGATTGACTTGTTCACCCTCTAACCAGATCTCGCCATCATCAAGCACTTCCAGGTGGTTGATTGACCGCAGCAGCGTGCTTTTGCCAGATCCACTTGGGCCGATGATGGCGACGATTTGTCCGCGAGATACGGAAAGATCGATTCCCTTGAGTACTTCAAGTGCTCCGTAAGCCTTGCGAGCGCCCTTCACCTCAACCATGAATTCTTTTCTGATCATCGTGACATCTCTACCTTGTTTTCGAGAAGATGCAGGCCGGCTTCGAGAACAAGATTGGCTGCATAATAAATAACCGCAACAGTCAGATAAAACTCAAACGGGCTATAGGTTTCGCTTACGGCAAGCTGCGCGCTGTACACCAACTCCGCAATACCGATTATGGAAACCAGAGAGGTATCCTTTAAAAGGACAATCAGATTATTTCCCAGCGGTGCAATAGTCCTGCGAAGCGCTTGCGGCACGATGATGTAACGCTGGGTCTGCCCACGGCTGAAGCCAATAGACCGGGCACCCTCAATCTGACCAGGGTCTACTGACATCACGCCGGCACGAATGACGTCGGCGTTATAGACGGCGAAATGCAGGCTAAGACCTATGATGCCTGCCACCAGCGCAGGAATATCGATCCCTACTTGCACAAGACCATAATAAATCACGTACAACTGAAGCAGGAGTGGAGTCCCCATGAGCAACCACGTAATGAAGCGCACGGGTAGAGCCAACAACTTAGGCGCATAAAGAACAATGAGTGCAAAGGCTACCCCTGCCATCAAACTCAATACGCTGGAGCTTAAAAACATTACAACCGTCCACCAAAGACCCGTCGCCAGCAGCTCGGAATAAGGTGCAACTATACTAAGATCCAGGCTTTGCATTTTAACGATCTCACCTTGCCGCGAATCGGTTATCGAGATAGTCAACAATAAACCTGACGAAGTAGACCATCACGATGTAAAGCAGAGCAGACATCATGAACATTTCAAAAGGTTTGAACGTTGAGCTAATAAAGCGTTGCGCTGTATATGAAAGCTCAACAACCGAGATCGTCGACACCAATGCAGAACCTTTGACAAGTGCGACAGCGTTAACGCCTAGCGGCCTTATCATTAATTTTGCAGCTTGTGGCAGCGTGATAAGCCATAAGGTTTGACCACGCCCGAAGCCAATTGAACGTGCAGCTTCTTCCTGGCCGGGGTCAACGTTGATGATTGCGCCACGAATAGATTCCGCCATGTAAGCAGCGATGTTCAGGCCCAAGCCGATTACGCCCGCAGCAAATGGCTCCAGTTCAAGCCCGATCTGCGGCCCACCAAAGTAAATGATGAACAGCTGAACCAGGCATGGAGTGCCGCGGAAAACGCTTATGTAGATTCTTGCGAGGTATCGAAATATGAGAACAGTGGACAACCGCGCTGCAACCAGCACGATAGCGACCAGCAAACCAAGTAGAAGTGCGAGTACAGAGATCTGCACCGTAATCCAGGCTGCCTCCAGGAAAAATGGGAATGTGCGCTGTATGAGTGTCAGATCCATGGGAACGCTCAGAAAAGTCCGATTGGCCGGCCCGACGATCAGTCGAGCCATGCTGAATACGAATTAGCGAATATCGTTGCCAATCCACTTCATCGAGATCTTTTCGTAGGTGCCATCGGCGAGCATATCTTCAAGCGCCTTTTGCATCGTCGCCTTGAGTTCAGGGTTATTTTTGCGCAACGCAATACCCATTCCTTCAAGAGCACCATCGCTATCCGGTGGAGTAATGATGCGAACCTTCTGGCCGGTTTCCTTGACGGCGACCAATACTGGAACACTGTCCATCACAATCGCATCGATACGTCCGGCGTCCAGATCGACAAGCATTTCGGGAAGACCTTTATACGCTCTCACCTTCAGGTTGCCCCGAGCCCTGGCCCATTTATCGTGTGCATCCCCGAGCGTTACGCCAACAGTTACATCTTTAAGATCATCAAGGCTTTTGATCGAAGAGCTGTCCTTCACTACGATCGTTCGGCCAGCGTGGTAATAAGGCCCGACAAAATCCACTGCTTTCTGGCGCTCCGGGGTAATGGTCATCGAAGCGATGATGGCGTCATATTTTTTCGCGAGAAGACCCGCAATTATCCCGTCGAATGGCGTAGTAATGATCGTCACTTTTACCCCCATCCGCTCAGCCAGCGCCTCGCTGATGGAGGCGTCGAAACCGACAATCTGGTTCTGCTCGTTTGCAAAGCTGAAGGGCGAGTATTGACCGCTCATCGCGATACGGATCTCTTTGGAATCCTGGATCGACTTCAAATCATCAGCGTGAACAACTGAGGTGGAAAGTAGCGCCGCAGCCGCCACAGTGGAGGCGACAATCAAACCCTTGAGCTTTTTAGTTAGCATTGGATGGCACCTTCGAAGAATTATTTTTTATTTTCCTTGGGCTATTCACCCGGGCTTCACGAAGAGCTTTGCATAGCCCATTTTGGAAAGCACCAAGCAAGGTGCCAGCCTGACTGACACATTGCCGGAGTTGGCCGACACTATGTCGGGTAGCCTTGGAAAGCTCGTTCTGAAACACCGACACATGCGACAAGACTGAGCTGGTAGTTCACGCCAGACCACTTGTCGCACGCCCCGAAGTCTACGATTTACTGGAGTGCGGCCTTAAAACTTTCGTCCAGGACCTCAAGCAAAAAATCAGCATTTGAATGACTGAAAATCATGGAGGGACGCATTTTCAAAACATTGTCATGTGGGCCTTCAGTACCGATCAAAATGCCTCGCTCCCTGGCACCATCGGCTACTTTCCTGGCCAGCGCCGTGGCTGGAACCTTCGTTTTACGATCCGTGACAAGTTCTATTCCAAGAAACAGACCCAGCCCGCGCACATCGCCTATTGCATCGTATCGCTGCTGCAGCTTACGGAAGCCATCGAGCAAGTAGTTACCCACCGTCAGTGCGTTGAGTTTCAAGTTATCGCGCTCAATCACATCGAGCACGGAGAGCCCTACAGCACATGAAACCGGACTGCCGGCAAAAGTATTGAAGTACTCCATGCCATTGTTGAAGCTGTCTGCAATTTCCCGCGTGGTCACCACCGCCGACATGGGATGGCCGTTGCCAATGGGCTTGCCCATGGACACCGCATCGGGCACCACACCCTGGGTTTCAAAAGCCCACCAGTGGCTGCCTACACGACCAAAGCCGACCTGGACTTCGTCAGCCAGGCAAAGACCGCCTTCTGCACGCACCATCGCATAGACTTCTTTCAAGTAGTTTTCCGGGAAGAACAGTTGCCCGGCGACACTGGGAATGGACTCCGCCAGGAAGAACGCCGGCGCCCTGCCCTGCTTGCGCATGAGCTCGATCTGATCCGCCACGCTCTCGGCGTAACGCTTGCCAAGTTCCTCGAACGCCCACTGATCCACACCACGGTAGGCATCCGGGACGGCCGCCTCGAACACATGGTCTGCGCGCCCTTTACCGGCTTTACGCTTGTATTTGTAAGGGCTCAGGTCGATCAGTTCCTGGGTAGTGCCGTGGTAAGCCCAATCCAGTACGATCGCATCGTTACGCCCGGTATGATTGCGCGCCATACGCAGCATGAGGCTGTTTGCTTCACTTCCCGAACAACCGAAGGAAGCGACCGCCAGACCTTCAGGCAAAGTGGTGGTGAGCCGCTCTGCATACTCGACGATATTGTCGTGCAGGTAGCGCGTGTTGGTGTTCAGGCGTGAAGCCTGGCGGGAAAGCGCTTGCACCACGTCCGGATGAGAGTGGCCGAGATGACAGACGTTATTGAAGCAGTCCAGATACGCCCTACCAAAGTTATCGATCAACCAGACCCCATCACCGCGAACGAACTTGATCGGATCTGAATAGGAAATCGACAAGTTTGGGAGCAACAACTCCTTACGCTTCGCAACAATCTCTGCCTTGGTGCGCCCGTCCCGGCTGTAGGTTTCCGGAGGAATCCCCGCAAGAGCCGACGCGTCGGGGAAAATGTCGGCCCATACCTCAAGATAAGCCCGTTCACCTACGCCGATGAACTCGCCCGCTTTCAACCCGGTGTCAGTGGACATTTGAAAATGCACATGGGGGATCCACCCACCATTTTCCGTGTCCTGCCCCATGTACCCTACAAGCGCACCAGCCTCAAGGTGGTCCCCGGGTTTCAGGCGAGCCAGAGCTTCATGAGCCATGTGCCCCCACAGCGTCAGGAATGGCGGGCAACCTTCAGGCGAGTGTTCGAGCATGATCAAACCACCATAGCCAAGCGGCTCGTGCTCGACTTCGACGCTCTGCACTACACCGGCAACAGGCGTATAGAGAGGCGTTCCAGCGGGCATGATCAAGTCGACACCAACGTGAATGATCCGGCGCTTCCCTTCAATGAAGCGTGATTCAAACGCCGTATCGGTGTAGATGGTTCTTTCCTCGCCCCATGGCCCGATACCGAGCGGCACTTTGTGTTCGGCAGAAAAATCATTCCACCACTTCGTTGCCTCTGCTGGACGCTGCTCGGCTGAAGCAATAGTCATCACATGGTAAGCATCTGCGAACGGTGCAATAGCCTTGTTCATGGTTGCAGCAGATGGACGCACGATATCCGCGAAGGACTTACTGTTTTCGGTAACCCAGCGGCGAACCGCACCAGCGCCTTCGATCGCGTCAAAGCCACAGGCTTTACGCAGGATCGCTGTCGCCAGTCGGGGGTTCATGCGATCCATCCTCTCCAGAAGGCGCCAGGCCGGCGCTTCGCTGATGCCAAGGTAGGGATTGTCCTGCGTCTGGTCGTATCGCGATGCCGACAAGGTGACGCTCGTGAGCAGGCGCATCGCAATGAGATTGAAGAGGACGTCAAGCTCGTCCGGCTGCAGAGGGTACTTCTCATGGAAACCGGCCGTGAGGGCGGCGGCCGCGCCGATTGGATCTTCCATGTCGAGAATGGAATAGGCGCAGGTGATGGCTACTTCGGCAATCAGAATCGTGTGGACCGCATCGCCAAAATCGATGACGCCCGAGACTTTCTGATGATTGCGGGAGTCGACGAGGATATTCCAGTCATTGCCGTCATTGTGAATGACTTGTGCACGCAGACGCGAAAGCTTCGGTTGAACCGTTTTTTCGAAACGCTCAATGAACCGTTCCAGAATTGCCCTTCTGTCAGGATCTTTCACGAAGTGCAGGCGTGATTTCGAACGTGCGGCGTGACGCAAATCCCAATCGAGATCGCGTACCGCGCCTGGATGCATGAAACCTTGAAGTGCACGATCTATCTCACCGAACGATTGGCCAAGGCTGCGCATCAATCCGAACGTACGCTTGACCTCGGCAAGCGGCGTTCCGTGCAACCAGCTTACCAGGCGCACCGCATGGGTTTCGCCGGTGTGCGCTACTGCCGAGGCCAGATACTCACCCGCAAGGCTTTTCTTGAGAAAAGGCACGGTAAGCTCGGGACTGTTACTGGCCAGATGACTGAGAATGGCCGTCTGAAACTCGCTTTCAACTCGCGGCTCGGTCGAATTGACGACTTTCAGAATCCATCCCGCATCGGTTCCAGTGTTCAACCGGTAGTTGCGGTCGCGCTCGCCATCCAGCGGCGTGGCCGTACCGATAACGTTGAAAAGCTGCTCACTCAGTTTTTCGGCATCCCCTGTCGAGAACTGGGGAGCGGGATGGGAAAGATTTGTCATGGTAGTTGTTTTCCAAGCCATTTTTTTCAGATAGCTTGGCACGCAAAGCCTTGGACGGCAGTAGGTATACGGTCGGCTTTAGCCTGCATATTGTCGGAATTGACCGGCACAATTTCGGTAGCACAATTAGGGAGTTCTGATGCGCGACCTGGACACGAAAGATCGCGAAATACTCGAAATTCTTTCCAAAGAAGCTCGAATTGCCCTGAAGGCCCTGGCAGCGAGAATCGGGCTTTCAAGAAGTGCTACCAGTGAACGAGTCATCAACCTTGAACGCAATGGTGTGATCAGAGGCTACCGAGCTGATATCGGCGAAATCGATGCCAACGTGATTCGCGCAATCCTTCTTGTATGCCTGAAACGCACACCAGCCATCAGCTTGCTGGACCTGCTTGCCCAAAACTCACAGGTACGACGAGTCTCCTCGGTCAGTGGCCAGCTCGATCTGGTCATTGAGGTCGAATCGCGAACCATTGATGACCTGAATCGAGTCAGAGATGCAGTAGCCAGTCACGAATCCGTTGAAGACATCACCACCGCTGTCGTTCTGCGCCGCGATATTGATCGGCAGAGCTCCTGATTTGGCTGGGGGGAGAAGACTTGAGACCAACTCCCCACCAAAGCCCCCTCCCCCTCGATTCATGAGCAATCCGGCAACAGTGTTTATCCCGCCGACCGATATTTGCGCCCCTGCCAAACGCCTAACATCGGCTCTACCCAAGCGAGTAAAGCCAAACAGGCGCAATCCACTCACGCGGGAGAAATCCTTCTAGGGATAACGCTTTTACCACGAGGTGAAGATCATGAAACTGCTGAAAGTCGCACTCTTGTTAGCGCTTGGCACCGCCGGCACCCAGGCCTTTGCAGACGACAGCCACTCGGCTGCCGCCACCGGCCAACCGCCGATTGAAACCTACACATACGGCACCAGGCTTGATATCAAACGCGTCATCGAAGTCTCGGAAATCGCCAATGAATGCGGCCCCGTCCCGGCGCTCATGACCTACGAAGATTCCCAGGGTCAACGCCGCACTATCGAATATCAAGTCATGGGCAGCGGATGCTCGAACAGTTGAACACTGTATGGACGATGGAGGGTCGACACTCCATGCGTACAGCGCCAGCCACAACGCTACACAGATGCACCGACAATTTTTTCATCAGCCGCCAGCAACCCCGGAATGGAATGCTTCAGAAATTCCACCCAGGTTTTTATTTTTGCATCCACGAACTTGCGTGACGGGTAGATCGCAAACAGGTTCAGCTCTTCAAGCCGATACCCCGGCAATACCCGCACCAACGTCCCCGCCCTCAGGCCTTCAACGGCCGAAGCAATCGGCTGAATGCCAATCCCCATCCCGTTCTTGATCGCGAATGTCATGGCGTCCGCCGTGTTGACGTGAAAGGGCGACGCCGGTGCGCTGAACGTCTCTATCCCCTGCGGACCTTCAAATACCCAGTTCTCGACCGGCATGACTGTGTTGACGATTCGCAGGCAATCATGGCCGCCAAGCTCACTCGGCGACTCGGGAGTCCCGCGTTGGCTCAGGTAGGCCGGCGAGGCGCAGAGAATGCTGTAGGTGATGCCCAGCCGCTGGGCGACGAATCCGGAATCGGGCAGATCCCGCGCCAGCACAATCGACATGTCATAGCTTTCCTCGAGCAAATCCGGCAGCCGATTGGTCACGGTCAGGTCAAACAGAACCGAAGGATAGGTTTCTCTGTAGCGGGCAATGGCGCCGATCACGTAATGGTTGCCGATGGCCGACATGGCATGGATTTTCAGTCGTCCTGCGGGCATGACCTGAGCGGTGCCCGCCTCTTCGTCGGCTTCGCGCATGTCCTGCAGAATCCGCTCGCAGCGCTGCAAATAGCGCACACCGGCTTCGGTCAGTGCCAGGCGTCGGGTGGTGCGGTTGATCAGCCGCGTTTGCAGCCGGGCCTCCAGGCTGGAAACGGCTTTTGAAACGTTGGTCGTAGTGGTGTCCAACATCGCGGCCGCTGCAGTGAAGCTGCCGCTTTGGGCCACCGCCGCGAAACAGCGCAGGGTCTGGAAAACATCCATCGTTTTCACCTCAAGGGATAGGCAAGCAGGACGGCCCCGTGACGAACCGCCCTGGTGTCGGCAACTACTGCTTGCGCGGAATGAACCCGGGGACACCGGTTTCAACCACCGAGTTGAAGCGTATACGGGTTGTGATGTCTTGTTGAATCTCCACCATGGCCCTGTGCGGCAAGGTCGAGATATCGATGTTTTCCCGGATATGGCTCGGCGTTGCCGAGGTGGTCAGGAACGCCACCCCGCGTTGTACCGACCAGGCCAGCGCGACTTGGGCCGGGGTTTTCTGCACGTGCCGGGCGATGCCGGTAAGCACCGGGTCTGCCAGCACATTCGGTTCCATGCCATGCCCCAGTGGCGCGAACGCCAGCACGATGATCCCGTGCTCCTTGCAGAACTCGAGCAACTCCCACTCCGGCAAATAAGGGTGGGCCTCGACCTGCACCACGGCGGGTTTTATCCGGGCGACGGCGACCAGCGCCTGCAGCACCTGCAGCGTGATGTCGGACACACCGATGGACCTCGCCCGTCCCTCGTCCACCAGCCGCTCTAGCGCCCGCCACGTCTCGATCAGCGTCACGCCGTCGTCGTAGATGACATTGCCCTGCTCGTCCCGCGGGTCCTGGTTGTCGCCGGGTTGAAAGGCAAACGGCGTGTGGATCAGGTAGCAGTCGATGTAGTCCACTTGCAGGCGCTGGCAACTGGCTTCGAACGCGGGCTCGACGCGCTCCGGACGATGGTTGGTGTTCCACAGTTTGGTGGTGATGAACAGCTCCTCGCGGCGGACTTTGCCGGCCTCCTGCACCTCCTTCAGTGCAACGCCAACCTGTGCTTCGTTGCGATAGCGCTCGGCACAATCGAAATGGCGGAAACCGGCGTCCAGAGCTTCCTTCACCGCTTCAGTCGTGGTGACGAGATCACGGAACAAGGTCCCGAATCCAGCCGCCGGCATCTCGACCGCCCCATGGTTGAGCGTGAATCGGGTCTCGCGCAGTCCGTCGTGAAAGGCTTCATAGGTCATGTCATTACTCCAGGCCGCTGCCGTTATTGATACGAAGGTTTCTGCCCGTCGCCGGACGCCACGCGTTGCTCGAAGGCACCGACTGCGTTGCCGCCCAGCGCAATGAACAGCTGCACGGTGTCGAGGTACTGCGCGGTATTCACGCGGATCTGCCCCAGCAGCGCCTGCTCGTAGGCACGCTCCGCTTCCAGGACCTGGAGGATGCTGTTCTCGCCTTGTGCAAAGGCTTGCTGGTTCAACTGCAAACTGGATTCGGCCGCGCGCAAGGCATCGGTCTGGGCCTGGTGCTCCTCGGCGTCATGGTTGATCGCCTGCAAGGTGTCGGCGACCTGTCCGAACGAGGTGATGACCGTTTGCTGGTAACCGGCGAGCGTCGCCTTGTAACCGTCGACGGCAGCCTGTTGTTCAGCCTTGAGCGTGCCCCCATCGAAGATCGGCCCGGCCAGCCCCGCAGCGAAACCCCAGAGTGCCGCGCCGCCATTGCCGGAAGCCGCCTGCGCCAGGGACGCTGACAGCGTGACATGGGGATAGAGGTTCGCCGTCGCCACGCCCACCGCCGCGCTGGCCATGTGCAGTTGCGCCTCGGCTTGCAGCACATCCGGCCGGTCGTGGGCCATCTCCGAAGGCAGGCTCACCGGCATGTTCGACGGCAGGGCAAACTCGCTCAAGTCGAAGTCGGGAGCGACCCAGTCCGCTGGCCCCTTGCCCGTCAGAATCGACAATGCGTGGCGTGCCGCATCGCGCTGTTGAGCGAGGGGCGGCAGCAAGGTGCGGTCCTGGGCGAGACGGGTCTCGGCCAGTGACACATCGATCTGCGTGGTGGAGCCGTTAAGGTGGGCCATGCGCACCAGCTCAAGGTTTTTCGCGTCATTGGCCAGCAGCTTTTCCACGGCCTGTATCTGCGCGTTGGCGGAGGCCACCAGCAGCGCCTGGCTGGCGACGTTGCCGGTCAGGGTCAGGTACGCCGCTTCGTAGCGGTGCCTTTGCAGGTCGGTAAACGCCTGCTGTTGTTCAACCAGCCGCTTGTTGCCGCCGAACACATCAAGGTCGAACCCCACCCTCGGTCCTATCGCGTAGAAATTGGCGATGGAGGGTTCCCTGGCGTTGTGCAGCCGTTGACGACCGGCCACCGCAGCGAAATCGACCTGCGGATACAGCGCACCCTGCGCCGCCGCAACAGAAGAAGCGGCTTGCCGGATCGTTGCATCGGCGGCCACCAGATCCAGGTTGCCGTCGATGGCACGCCGCACCACGCGGTCGAGTTTCGGCGAGCCAAAGGCCGTCCACCAGTCGCCATTGACCTTGTTGCCGAGGTCGATGCGAGGGTTGCCACCCTGGGCCAGACGCTGCTCGGCCTGTGGGTCATAGTGCTGCGAGGCACTCGTCGCCGGTGCTTGATAGTCGGGGCCAACGGTGCAGGCGGTCAGGAAGGCAAGAAGCGACAACCCCGCGAACTTCGTTTGCAACAGATAGCGGTTGAGGACCAGCGCATAAGCATTCATTAGGCAAACTCCACGAAAACTAATTGGCCGCAACGGGCTTGCGAAGAAACAACACCAGCGGGCTCACCACCAGCATCACCACCATCAGGATCTTGAACTGGTCGATCACGGCGATGAACGCGGCCTGGCCGGTGATCATTTCGTTGAGTCCTTCGAGCACCTGCAAGGGCGCCGAGGCCAGCGAATGCGCAGCGGCGCGGTAGGGCGTCAGGTTGCTGACCAGCGCCATGTGCATCGCCTGGGTGTTGTTGAAGAAGAACAGCTGCACGATCGCCACGCCCAGCGTGCTGCCGTAGACACGGGCCAGATTGAACAGGCCGGTGCCTTCGGGGCGCAGCGTGGGGTCGAGCGTACTGAACGCGACTTTGGTCACCGCCGGCATCAGGATGCCCAGGCCCACGCCCTGGATCGCACCGGCGACGGCCACGGGCCACTCGTCCATCAGCGGCGAATAGCCGAGCATCAGCCAGTTGGCATAGATCACGATGGCGACACCAGCCGCCACAAAGAGGCGACGGTCGAAGCGCTCGGGCAGCCGCCCCATCAGCAGAAAGGCGCCAACCAGACCGATGCCACGGGGAATCGTCAAGGCGCCGGTGGTGTCAGGCGGGTAGCCGAGAATCTCGTCCAGCATCGGCGACGTCAGGGCCATGGTCGACAACAGCACGAAACCGAGGGCGAAAAAGATCACCGTCGACAACACGAAGTTGCGGTCCTTGAACAGGCGCTTGTTGAGGAAATGCACCTTCGAGGTCAGCACATGCACCACGAACAGGTAGATCCCCAGCGCAGACGCCACGGCTTCCAGCCAGATCTCGGGCGAAGCGAACCAGTCCAGGCGCTCCCCCCGGTCGAGCAGCATTTGCAGGCTGATCATGCCGAGGGTGAAGGTGCCGAAACCGAAGAAATCGAACGCCGGCGGTTTCTCGGCCTTCTTCTCGGTCAGCAACAGCGCCGCCACCAGGAAGATAAACGCCGACAGTGGCACGCTGAGATAGAACATCGGCCGCCAGCCAAAATGCTCGGCGATCCAGCCACCGATACTCGGGCCGCTGACGATGCCGAACAGCACGATGGCGGTCCAGCTCGCGCCAAATTTCCCACGCTTGTCCAGCGGCAAGGTTTCCAAGGCAATCGCCATCGACAACGGTGCCAACACGCCACTGGCGATGCCTTGAACGATGCGCGCCCCCACGAACTCCAGCGGCGTCGTTGCCGCCGTGGCGAGCAGCAAGCCAAGGACAAAAAAAACCAGCGCTGCCTGATACACCCACTTCAAGCCAAAGCGCCCGGCCAGCCAATTCGCGAGCGGCATGCTGATCGCACTCGCGGCCAGGTACGCGGTGAAAATCCAGCCCGCCTGGTCGTCGCTCATCGACAGGCTGCCCTGAATCAACCTGAGTGCCGCGTTCGGCAGCGGCAGATTCGCCGACTGCATGTAGGTCGCCAGCAAGGCGGCGAACCTGAGCGAACGTGCGCCCTCCCCACCGGGGCTTACCATCGATTGGCTATTCATCAGGAGTTACCTGCGCTCAGCAACGCCTTGAGCGGGTGCCACCAGGGGCTTTGAAACCGGGTGTCGATCCGCACCGTGGCGCTGGTCCCGGAAAACAGCGGCAGCGTCGGGTCCACTTCGTCGAGCTCAAGCCGTACCGGCACCCGTTGCGTCACCTTGACCCAATTGCCGGTGGCATTCTCCGGCGGCAGCAGCGCGAAATCCGACCCGGCCCCCGGGCTCATGCTGGTGACGTGGGCCTTGAACACGCGATCCGGGTAGGTATCGATGCGAATGGTGGCTTCCTGGCCCGGGCGCATGTGGGTCACGTCGGTCTCGCGAAAGTTGGCCTCGATCCAGATCTCGTGACCGGACAACAAGGCAAAGGCCGGCGCGCCGCTGTTGACATGGTTGCCCAGCTGCAGGTCGTCGACCTTGGCCACGATGCCATCCTGCGGCGCATACACGGTGGTGTACGAGAGGTACAACTGCGCCTCGTCGAGTTGCGCCCTGGCCTCGCGCACCGTCGGGTGAGTGTCGGCATCGATGTCCGGATTGCCGTTCAAGGCAACCACGGTGCTGGCGATCTGCTGCTCGATGGAGGCGATGCGTTGCCGCGCCACTTTCACGTCGGTGTCGGCGCGTTCGTAGATGGACTTCGACACGAACGCCGAGGCGATCAGGGCCTTCTTGCGGGCAAAATCCTTTTGGTCGAAGTCAGCCGACTCTTTTGCCGATTGCAGTTCCGCCTGTTGCTGGCGGTAGCTGGCCTTGAGCCCGTCGATACGCAGCCGCGCCACGCTGAGCTGCGCCTGGGCGCGGTCGACGGCGATCTGGAAGGGTTTCGGGTCGATCCGGAACAGCACCTGGCCCTTGCGGACCTGCTGATTGTCCTCGACGGCGATCTCTACCACTTGCCCGGAGATCCGCGCATTGATCGCTGCCTTCGCCGCCCGGGCGTAAGCGTTATCGGTGGAAACATAAGCCTGCCCCGACACATGGTGGGCATAGCCCAGCGTCGCGAAGAGGATGGGAACACCCACCATCAGCCAGGGACGCAAGGTCTGTTTCAGCGGTTTTCTGGTGGGCGCGCCGACCGGGTTGGGGCCAGGCTGCTCGAAGGTCTGTGAAGCCGGGATATCGAACGATTTGGTCATGATCGAGTACGCCTTTAGCCGGGTAATCGGGCCGACGTCGGCAAGCATCGCCAGCGGCCCGCAGGTCAATAACTGCTGTAAGGAAGCAAGCCCGTGCGCGGCCGGGAGGATCGCTCCCGGCGCGTCGGTTTCGTCGCCGCAACACTCAGTTCGCGCTCGGCTACAACAAACCCTGGTACAAGGAATTTCTGATTCCTTAATTTTGTGCGATGGTGTAAGAATATCCCTCGACCCACCCTCCCAC
>NZ_JAHBDN010000089.1:0-24553 GCF_019956445.1 Pseudomonas sp. BF-R-19 | reverse complement strand
GAGTGTCATCCAACATCAATGTCGACTGACACATCGCCTTCGCGAGCAAGCCCGCTCCCACAGGTTGTACGTCGTTCGATGCCTATTCCATGGTGGTCTTGACCATCGCCAGCTCCGGGTGGCTGACCAGTTTGTCGATGTGTAAATCCGGGTCGTCAAACCAGACTTCGGTCAACACCCGGTAATGCTCCATGTCACGGCAGCGCATGCGCAGGCTGTAGTCGAACGCGCCGCTGATCAGGCGACATTCCAGCACCTGCGGGCAGGCGCGGACCTTGGCTTCGAAGGCCTTTTGCGCCGCGCGTCCGCTCTGGTTCGACAACGCCACCAGCACCAGCAACGACAAGCCCGGCGTCAGTTTCTTCTCATCGAGAATCGCGCCATAGCCGCGAATGACCCCAAGCTGTTCCAGCTTGCGCACCCGTTCCAGGCAAGGCCTGGGGGTCAGGTGCACGCGTTCGGACAGCTTTTGATAGGTGATGCGCCCTTCGTGGCGCAACACTTCAATGATTGCCTGATCGATACGATCAAGCACGATCGACAGATCGCGGATATCCGCCATGTACGCCTTGCCTCACTTCAAACGACCCGATAGAAATTGCTGCAAACGTTCACTGTTTGGCCGGTCGAGTATCGTAGCATCACCCTGCTCCTCGACACGGCCCTGATGCAGGAACAACACCTGGCTTGAGACCTGCCGGGCAAACCCCATTTCGTGGGTCACCATCAACATGGTCCGGCCTTCTTCGGCCAGTGCCTGAATCACCTTCAGCACTTCACCCACCAGTTCCGGATCGAGTGCCGAGGTTGGCTCGTCGAACAACAGGATTTCGGGCTCCACCGCCAGGGCCCGGGCAATCGCCACCCGTTGTTGCTGCCCGCCCGACAGAAACGCCGGGTACTGATCGGCCACCCGTTGCGGCAAGCCGACCTTGTCCAGATACGCCCGCGCGCTCTCCTCGGCGGCCTTGCGACTCATGCCCAGGACTCGACACGGCGCCAGCACGATGTTCTCCAGCACGGTCAGGTGACTCCACAGATTGAAATGCTGGAACACCATCGCCAGTCGCGTGCGCAAGCGCTGCAACTGTTTTGGATTGGCTACGCGCATGCCGCCAACGCCCTGACGGGTGAGAACTCGCTCACCATCCAGAGCAATGGCACCTTCGTCCGCCCGTTCCAGAAAGTTGATGCAGCGCAGCATGGTGCTTTTGCCCGAACCGCTGGCACCGATCATGCTCACCACATCCCCTGCCCTCGCGTTTAACGAGACGCCCTTGAGCACTTCATTGTCACCAAAACGTTTATACAGATTTTCAACCGTGAGTTTGTACATGCGAGTACTCCTGGAACGGCACGCTTATCGGCGCCGCTCTGGATAAATGATGGAAGTCAGTGGGCCGGACCGAGGAAGCTCAGCCAGCGTTTCTCCGCCAGGCGGAACGCGCCGACCAGCCCGAACGACAGCACGAGGTACAGCAGACCGGCGATACCGAAAGCCTGAAACGTCATGAAGGTCGCGGCATTGGCGTCCCGGGCGATTTTCAGGATGTCGGGAATCGTTGCGGTGAACGCCACCGAAGTCGCGTGCAACATCAGGATCACTTCGTTGCTGTAGTACGGCAGCGCACGGCGCAGCGCCGAAGGCAGGATCAGTTGCAGGTACAGGCGCCAGCCACTCAGGCCATAGGCATGGGCCGCTTCGATTTCACCGTAGGGGATGCTGCGGATCGCTCCGGCGAAAATTTCCACGGTGTAGGCGCAGGTGTTGAGGGTGAACGCCAGCAAGGTGCAATTCATGGCGTCGCGGAAAAACGCTTCGAGCAATGGCTGCGAACGGACCACGGCAATGCCGTAGATCCCGCTGTAGCAAATCAGCAACTGGATATACAACGGCGTGCCGCGAAAGATGTAGGTAAACAGCTGAACCGGCCAACGCAAAACGCCCCAGCGCGAGACGCGCAAGATCGCCAGGGGCAACGACAGGAAAAAGCCCATGGCAATACTCGCCACCAACAGCCACAGGGTCATGGCCAACCCGGTGAGGGTCTCGCCGTCGCTGAACAGAAAGGGTCTCCAGTATTCGGCAATCAACTCGATCATCGCGCCATCCCCCGCACACCCTGGTTGTAGCGCCGTTCCAGCACGCGCAAGACATAGTTCGAAGCGCTGGTGATCAGCAAGTAAAGCGCTGCGGCCAGCAACAGGAAATCAAGCATATTGAACGTGCTTTTGCCGGCCTCCTGCGCGACCTTGACCAGGTCCGACAAACCAATGATCGATACCAGCGCCGTGGCCTTGAGCAGCACCAGCCAGTTGTTGCCAAGGCTCGGCAAGGCGAAACGCATCATTTGCGGGAACACCACGAAACGAAAGCGCTGCCAACGGTTCAGGCCAAAGCACGCCGCGGCTTCCTGCTGCCCGCGTGGCACACTCAGAATCGCCCCGCGAAAGGTCTCGGTGAAATACGCCCCGTAGATAAAACCAAGGGTGATGATGCCGGCCACGAATGGGTCGATTTCCATGTAGGGCCAGCCCATGGACTCGGTCAGGGCGCTGAGCCAGCCTTGCAGGCTGTAGAAAATCAACAGCATCAACACCAGGTCGGGCACGCCACGGATCAGTGTCGTGTAAATGGTCGCCGGCAGATTCAACAGCTTCAGCGGCGACAACTTGGCCGCCGCGCCGAGCAGCCCCAGCGCCATGCTCACCAGAAGCGCGAGCGCCGACAGTTTGAGGGTGACCCAGGTGCCGTGCAGCAACAAAGGGCCATAGCCTTGCAGGGCCGAAAGGTCGACCCCCAGAACATTCAGGAAGGAATTCACGCCAGTCACCTGTCTTGATACGCCCCGGTCGCTGCAACACAGCGACCGGGGCGCGAGGATCAGTTGTTGTAGAGGTCCAGATCACCGAAGTGTTTCTGCTGGATCTGCGCATAGATGCCCTTGTCGTGCAGGGCCTTGATGGCGGCGTTGAACATGCCTTTGAGTTCTTCGTTGTCCTTGCGCACACCAATGGCGATCTCTGCCGGCACCAACGGGTCGCTGATGCCTTCACTGTTGTGGAAGTCCGCCCCTTGTGGCGAGGTCAGGAAACTCATCTGCGCTTGCAGCTTGTCCTGGATCGACGCATCGAGACGGCCAAATACCAGGTCGGCATAGACCTGATCCTGATTCTGGTAGGCCCGCAGTTTCACCCCGCCCGGCGCCAGTTTGGCCTTGGCGTAGGTTTCCTGAATCGTGCCCTGCATGTAACCGATGGTTTTGCCGCGCAGCGATTCGGCGGTAGGCAGCAGTCCGGAGTCTTTGCGGGTAACGATGGCGGTCGGTCCGGCGTACAGGCGATCGGTAAAGTCGATCTGTTTTTTGCGCGCGTCGGTAACGGTCATCGACGATTCGATGGCATCGAACTTGCCAGCCTTGAGCCCCGGAATAAGCCCGTCGAAATCATTGCTGACCCACACGCAAGTCAGCTTCAGCTCGGCACATATTGCATTGCCCAGATCCACGCCGAAGCCCTGGACCCCACCATCGGCCGTGGTGGATTCAAAGGGTGGGTAGCTTGGGTTGACGCCAAATCGCAGCTCCTTCCATTCCTTGGCACTGGCGCCCGTGGTGCAGCACAGCAACGCGAGTGCCGGCAAAGTCAGCCATTTGATGTTCATTTTCTTGAGTCCCGGATTATTTGGATTTATCGCGATCCGGCGCCTGCGTCGGACCACACTTTTTGACAGGGGCAGAGAGTCGATGCGGTCTTCACCGCAGCCGTTTTTGTTGTTGTTATCGACTGGAAGCAGCCAGTCGTCGGAGTTGCACTCCATCTCAAGCAGCGATCAACAAGCGCTTGAAACGGACCGTCAGAATGCCAATTGCCGGGAGGGTGCAGGTGTCGTAACCCCACGTTCAAACAGCGTGCCTGTGCTGAATGAAGGGCTTGCACAGCCGATTCTGTCGTCTGCTGTAAGTCACTGTTTTTCCACTTAAAGGGAGCGGCACAGAACGTGTGATTGTCTTTTGGCCTTCTACTTCATCTGCATGACGATGCGTCGTGAAGCACATCGCGCTTGAGCCGTGCGAGCGAGGTGCGACTGGTAAATGTCACGCGGCCGATTCCGCTGTGCGCTGTCTGTTTTTCGACTTCTCTCGCTGTGTCCGGGGTCGGTATTGGCCGAAATCTTCTCGCCATTGCCTCGACAATAGGTCCGTTGCAAACACATGGACCACCTCCTGAGTCTCAGACGCCAAAGCGCAAGGTAGTCCAGACCGGCACACCAAAAAACGCCCAAAGGAACCCAATATGACCCGTTACATTGACGTCAATGATCTGAGTCGTCTCGTCCAGGAAAAAGGCTTGCCTCGTTGCCTGATAGAAATGGCCGAGTACATCCGTCAAGACTACGTACGCTGGCCGGATTTCGAAAAGTGCGCGCGCCTGGCGAACCACTCACCCGAGGGCGTCATTGAGCTGATGCCCGTGTCTGATGCATCGCTCTACGCTTTCAAGTATGTCAACGGACAT
Source organism: Pseudomonas sp. BF-R-19 (assembly GCF_019956445.1). Taxonomy (NCBI): domain Bacteria; kingdom Pseudomonadati; phylum Pseudomonadota; class Gammaproteobacteria; order Pseudomonadales; family Pseudomonadaceae; genus Pseudomonas; species Pseudomonas sp. BF-R-19. Next base: position 20,035 of record NZ_JAHBDN010000089.1, on the reverse strand, counting down.
CCGAAGAACACCCACAATGGCATGCTGACGGTCATGGCGTTTGGTGCGTTGGGAGACGTCGATACCGGCAAGCCGGTTTTGCTGAGTGAAATGACGCTGACGACCGCCATTCGCACCGCTGCCACTTCCGCACTCGCGGCCCGCTACCTCGCCCGACCGGACAGTCGCCGAATGGCGCTCATCGGCAACGGCTCACAGAGCGAATTCCAGGCCCTGGCATTTCATACACTGCTCGGCATTACTGAAATCAGTCTCTACGACATCGATCCTGCCGCAACGGCGAAGCTGGTAGCCAACCTGCGGGCCTACCCCGCCATTCAGGTGACCATTGCCAAATCCGTCGCGCAAGCGGTGCGTGGTGCCGATATCGTGACCACGGTCACGGCCGACAAGGCCTACGCAACGATTTTAACCCCTGAAATGATCGAGCCCGGGATGCACCTCAACGCCGTGGGCGGCGACTGTCCCGGCAAGACCGAACTGCACCGGGACATCGTCGAGCGTGCGCGGGTCATGGTTGAGTACGAACCGCAAAGCCGCATTGAAGGCGAAATTCAACAGATGCCCGCCGACTCACCGGTTATCGAGTTCTGGAAAGTCATCAACGGTCAGACCCAGGGTCGCCAGCATGCCGAGGAAGTCACCTTGTTCGACTCGGTCGGCTTCGCCATCGAGGACTACTCTGCCTTGCGCTATGTGCTGGATGTTGCACGAACGCTCAACATTGGCAGCGACATCCAACTGGTACCAGAGCTGCAAGATCCCAAGAACCTGTTCTCGCTGCTGCTGCCTTCTGCAACAGCCGATGCAAGGCTTCGGGCTTAACTCCACTCGACACTTCAAAGCGTTCACCTGGCGGCCCCTTCGGCTGCCAGGCGCAACCCTGAACAATCCCTCGGTCGTTTGAGCCTTTTTTACAGCGCCATCCGCTGCGCGAGCCACCCGGTTCCACATAAACAAACGGCGCCTTTGCATAAGAATTCCATGGCTGTTCGCCCCATGCCCAATGGACCTGGCTGATGCCAAATCCACGCCAGCATGAGGTCTTTCCTCATCCACTATGGAAGACTCGATATGCCACGTTTCATGCTCAGCACGCTGACGCTCGCCCTGGCTTTGACGGCAATGATGCCGGTAGTCAATGCCGCACCTTTACTCGATCCCACACCTGAACATTCTCGCGCCGACAATCAATCAGGTCAGGCCAATACCTGGCTGGAGATTGATCAGGTCGCCTTCGAAGCAAACATCACCAAACTTCAGCAACGGCTGGCGGGTAAAAGCCAGATGTGCGCCGTGATGAAAGCCGATGCTTATGGGAATGGCATTGGATTATTGATCCCTTCCGCCATTCGGATGGGCATCACCTGTATCGGCGTGGCGAGCAACGAGGAGGCGCGTGTCGCACGGGAAAAAGGCTTCAAGGGACGCCTGATGCGTTTGCGCAGCGCTACTGTTGAAGAAGTCGAGAATGCACTGCGCTACAACATCGAAGAACTGGTCGGCAACCTGGAGGTTGCACGTCAGCTCAATGAACTGGCTACTCGCCAGGGCGTGAAGCTTCCGGTTCATCTGGCGCTGAATTCGGCGGGCATGAGCCGCAACGGTCTGGAAATGAGCACGGCTGCAGGACAACAACAGGCGGTGGATCTGACCCGACTGGCTCACCTGAACATCGTCGGAATCATGACCCACTTCCCGGTCGAGGAACGCGAGGATGTCCTTCAGGGTCTGGCCAAGTTCAAGGAGCAGTCCGGCTGGCTGATCGAGCACGCCAAACTGGACCGCAGCCGGATCACCCTGCACTGCGCCAATACCTTCACCACCCTTGAGGTGCCGGAAGGTTGGCTGGACATGGTTCGCCCGGGGGCTGCGCTCTATGGCTACCCAGTGGGTGGGCATAACGAATTTCAACGGGTGATGCAGTTCAAATCGCGGGTCGCGGCGGTCAGCGCCTATCCTGCGGGCAGTACGATCAGCTACGACCGCACCTTTACCCTGAGCAAAGACTCGTTGATCGCCAACATCCCGGCCGGCTACTCCGACGGTTATCGAAGAGCGTTCTCCAACAAAGCCTCAGTGCTGATCCGCGGCCAACGCGCGCCGGTGATCGGCAAGGTCACCATGAACACGTTGATGGTGGACGTCAGTGGCATCAAAGGCGTGCAGGCGGGAGATGAGGTCGTTTTGTACGGCAAGCAAGGCGGTGAAGAGATTACCCAGACGGAGCTTGAGACCATCAACGGCGCATTGTTGGCGGACTTGTACACGATCTGGGGCAACTCCAATCCGAAAGTATTGAAGTCTAAATAAGGAGAAAAAAACAAGGTGCGCAGGCTAAGCGCTGCGCCCCTGCTCGCGATGGACGTTAACGATAACGCGTGTTTTCTGAATAAACGCGCAGTCCTCGAGTCCATCGTCGGTACGTCGCCCGAAGCTATCGAGTGTCGACCGGCTGCTCCTACACCTCAAAGTGGTCCTTCAGGTACTCAGCCGCCTCATCCGATGCTTGCTTGAGATGCGTTGTCATCAACGCAACGGCCGCCTCCACGTCTTTTGCCCGGTACGCCGCGAGGATCGCACGGTGCTCGTCCTGGCTATCAATCCCTGCGGATCGCAGCTGCATATAGATGTGCGTATAGCGCTGCGCAATGGTGTGCGCACGGGTGATCATATTTTCCAGGTGTTTCATTTGCGCAGGTGCATAAAGCGCCGTATGCAGCGAAAGGTTCCATTGACTGCTCAGGAGAGGATCCTGAACTTTCTCGAACTCATCGATGATGCGTTCGACAGCATCGAGTTGCTCCGGTGTCGAGAGCGGTACCGAATGGCGGACGGCCAGCGGCTCTAAAACCGCTCTTAACTCAAAGCACTCATTCATTTCATTCAGGGACGGCGGTGTCACCATGAAGCCCCGATTCGGCATGAACTGGACCAGGCCCTGACCTTCAAGCTCGCGCAGCGCCTCGCGAACCGGCACCTTGCTGGTGTTGAGTTCGGTAGCGATCAGGTCCTGACGCAGAGGTTCGCTACCGGAGAGCGCGCCGGTGACGATGGCTTCCCTGATAACGGCCGCAACAAATTGCGGTGCGGACACACGTGCCAGCGGGATCAGTCCTGCAATGTATTTCAGTGGTGATTGGTTAGACATATGACACTAAGTGGCCAGGGGCGATTTAAAGGCGTGTCTGGGTTTGGCAGATACGAGGAACAACTACATCACTATGCACAACCGTATACGATTATACGAAAACGAACAAGGACGGCAGCCTCAGCCTGGTCCCCCCGAACTGCAGTCCAGCCCCTCTCCCCATTCATCTGAAATACAAGCCTGATTCATCGCTTTGTGGTTGTCGTTAGCGAATCAGTAATCGTATACTTTCTACAGTAGGAAAGGACAGATACACCCTGGTTAGCCTTTTGCGATCAGGTCCTCGTCCCTCTTGCGCCATCTGCAACCACATCAGGACAACCACCGTGATCAACATAAAAAATGTTTCCAAGTGGTACGGCAATTTTCAGGTGCTGAGCGACTGCACTACCGCCATACAAAAGAGCGAAGTCGTCGTGGTGTGCGGCCCCTCCGGTTCTGGCAAGTCGACGCTGATCAAGACCGTGAATGCGCTTGAACCCTTCCAGCAAGGCGAGATTGTCGTAGATGGCATCAGCCTCTCGGACCCGAAAACCAACCTGCCCAAGCTTCGCAGCCGGGTCGGCATGGTATTTCAACACTTCGAGTTGTTTCCGCACCTGTCAGTGACGCAAAACCTGACGCTCGCCCAGATGAAGGTGCTGGGCCGTGGCCAGGACGAGGCGTTAAAACGGGGCCTGAAGATGCTCGATCGTGTTGGCCTGAGCGCCCACAAGGACAAGTTTCCCGGGCAACTCTCAGGTGGCCAGCAGCAGCGCGTGGCAATTGCTCGTGCCTTATCGATGGATCCGATCGTGATGCTGTTTGACGAACCCACCTCGGCACTGGACCCGGAAATGGTCGGAGAGGTACTGGACGTCATGATAAAGCTGGCGAACGAGGGCATGACCATGATGTGCGTGACCCACGAAATGGGCTTCGCGAGGAAGGTCAGTGACCGGGTAATTTTCATGGACGCGGGAAAAATCATTGAAGATTGCAAAAAGGAAGAGTTCTTCGGCACTCCCGAAGCACGCTCCCCCCGCGCCAAGGACTTCCTCTCCAAGATCCTGCAACATTGATCATTCGGGGTCGCTAAGGGAGTGTTCTCACCAACGCAACTCGAAGGCATTTTTCGCGCCCGCCTGGATGCTGCTGCCCAAGCGGGCGCACTCGCGAGAAAGGGTGTCGTGCAGCCATTGACGGTCATCCCCTTCGGCGCGACAGAGGCGAAAGCGACGCAGGCGGGTGGGTATCAGGTCCAGCGACTGCAACTGCCCGCCCGGGTCCAGCGAGGCGAAGTATAGAAGCCCCAGGTCGCCGCGAAAGGCTGTGTAGCCCTCGATGCCTTCGTAATCGTTCAGAAGATCACCGCAGCCATAGAGAATCAGGCGTTCGTGGTACACCTCGATGCCCTTGACGTGGTGCGAGGAATGCCCGTGCACCACGTCAACCCCGGCCTCGTCGATCAAGGCATGGGCGAACCGGACTTGCTCGCGCGGGATATCGAACCCCCAGTTGCTGCCCCAGTGAATGGAGGCGACCACCAGATCCCGCGGTTTTTTGCCCTCGAGAATCCGTTTGGCCACAGGGTGCAGGCTTTGCATCGACAGATCCTCCAGCCGCGCGACGCCCGCGCGCCTATCCGTGGCGGCCCAGCCCAGCGCAATGCCGCTGTCGGGTGCGCCGAGGCCAAACACCAGCAAGCGTCGCCCGCCAGGCTGCGGCAGCACGGCGGGCGCTTCGGCTGATTGCCGGTTGTGCCCGGCGCCGGCGCTGCACATACCATTGCTCGCCAGGGTCTCCAGTGTATCGGCCAGGCCGGCTGCGCCCCAGTCCAGCACATGGTTGTTGGCCAGCACGCAGCAGTCGATGCCGGCTGCGCTGATGGCCGGGAAGTTCTCCGGGCTCATGCGGTAATTGATGCCCTTTGGCTCCGGTCGTCCGCAGCGGGACACTGCAGTTTCCAGATTGATGATGCGTGCGTGTGGCTGGCGAAGTTCGAACTCATCCAGCGCAGCGCCCCAGACATAGGCGAAATCGACTGGGCGGGGAATCGAGCCATTGACTCGTTCTGCCAGCCGGACGTAATCGCCGGCATTCTTGACGTAAGCTTCGTAAAGCCGCGGATCGCCAGGATGCGGCAGTACTGCGTCGATGCCGCGGGCAGTCATGACGTCGCCGGCGAGAAACAGCTTCAGCGTATCGGTAACAGCTGCCATGGCACCCTCCCGAATATAAGCCGGGGGATGTTTCCATCCCCCGGCTTATTATTACGCTGAAATAGGCAGAACGACTTCTAAACCTCTACTCAGTTGTTCTTCATATGCAACTGATAAAGCTCATTGGCGATGGCGATATCCTCCAGACCCAAGCCGATTGAGCGGAAGAAGGTATGGCGCTCGGGATCGGGAAGTCGGGCGGCTCCCATCATCAGCTCCGGCAAATCTCCGCAAATACTCTCGGGTAACCAGCCATGCTGGTCTTTTGCCAGGCGCATTTCCCCTGCGCTGTCGGGCGTTGTAGCCCGGTAGTCGCAATAGACGCTCATGTTCAGCAAGGATTCAGGAGGTACTTCGTGCGCCAGTGGGGCATTGGTGCAAATGGACGTGATCAGCGCTGGCTTTTTCAGCACGGCAGGGTCAAGCACCGTTCGACCGGCCGAGGTGCAGAGCATGATGACATCCGCATCGTCGACGGCGCTGGCGAGTTCGGTATGAAGGCTGACGCGCGGATCGATATCGCGCAGTGCCTGCTGCTCGGACTCTGGCAGAGAGCCAATATTGGGCGCGTACAGCCTGATATCCACCCATTCGCGCAGCGACAAGACATGCCGGGCATGAGCCTGACCCAACCGCCCTGCTCCCACCACGGCCAGTTTGCTGACACGCGCAGGCGCCAACAAGTCTACGGCGAGCGCTGTGGTTCCCGCGGTTCGCTCGACAGTCAGTTGTCCTGAATCACAGAGCAAGCGCGGTTGACCGTCCTCCATCGACATCATCAGCGTCCAGGCTGTCACCAAGGCCCCCTCCGGGCGTGGGATATAGGGCGAGAGCTTGGCGCCAAACACTTGCTCCTCGGCCAGCGTTCCCAGGTAACTGATAAAGTTGCCTTGCCCATTGGGAAACGGATTGCGCAGTTGTGGCGGTTGCACAGCCTTTTCCTGTCCCAACGCCAGGAACATACGACGCAATGCGGACAGCACATCAATCTGGCCAATCAGTTTGGCCACTTGAACTGAGTCAAGTACGGCAATGTCATTTTTCATCGAATACATTCCTTCATCGAGCATCTGACAGAAAGCCTTAAACGTCGAAACCACTCGGCTCGAGTTCATGGGAAAGAATATTAAAACAACCAGTTGAATAGCTTATAGCGACCAAGAGAACTGATACTTCTTACACAATACAACCCAGCACATCCGTTTTCTAAAGATGGGCAACTACATCGATTTCAATATCAAACGGAAACGGCCAAGGCTTGACTGCAACGAATGAGCGGACGGGTGGATTCTCGGGGAAATACTTGCGATACACCGCGTTCACCTCATCCATCATCGATGGATCCGTCACGAAGATCGTGGTTTTCACGACGTTATCGAGGCACGATCCTGCCGATTCAAGAACAACTTTCATCACCTGCAATACAGCGTGAGTCTGTTCAACAATCGTGCCTCGAACAATATTCCCGGTCAGTGGATCGAGCGGCGGCAGGCCACAGGTATAGAGCATCGAACCCGAGCGAATCAGCAAAGAGGTCGGTGTATTCAAACGTCTGAGCGCTTCAGACAAAAACGGCACTTCTATTATTTCTTTCATGGAGGCATCCATTATTGATACAGGCGGGCCCTACGTTCACGTTCAATCGACGCGACGTAGTGTTGGATATACATGCAGATAACGAAGTAGATGACGCCGACAAACAAATAGAGCTCTTTATAGAACCCTTGCCAGTTTTCGTCATAAAGGCTTGATCTTGCCGATCCAAGCAAATCGAAAAGTCCGATGATCATCAACAGCGAACTGTTCTTGACGAACGCGATCGCGATGTTGGCAATCGGTTGCAGCGAATGGGCGATGACTTGCGGCAAGATAACGTAGGCATGACTGCCCCAATAGCCGAACCCCAGGCTTGCCGACGCTTGGCGCTGACCGACTGAAAGTGCTTGCAGGGCACCGCGCAAGGCCTCGGAAAAGTAAGCGGCGGTAAATAGCGAAAGACCGATACCTGCCCGAAAAAGCTTGTCGAAAATAAGCTCGTCCGGAAGGATCAACGGAATGATCGCAAAGGTCATGAAGACAATAGTGATCGCCGGAACACTGCGAATGAGATCCACATAAAGCCGGCACGGAACAGAGACTAGCGGCATCTGCGACCGACACCCCAACGCCAGCAGCACGCCCAAAGGGAACGCACATACAAGGCCGGCAATGCTGATCAGCAGGGTGATCGGCAGTCCACCCCAACGCGCACGATCCACGGGCTCAAGACCGAACAGTCCGCCACTCATCAATAGATAACCAATCAACGCGGCCAGTACCCACAGCACAATGGCCACTGTGTGATGGCGGACCCGGAACAAACACCAGAGCGCAACCGCCGCGATCAATGCAACGAAGGTGATCGGACGCCACAGCGATTCCGGAGGATAGGCCCCGAACAGGATGAGATTGAGCTTGGTGCCGATGAACGCCCAGCAAGCGCCTCCGTTCTGGTGGCATAGCGCGGCATTACCGCTAAAGGTTGCATCAAGCAACAACCATTTGAAGATACCTGGGCCAACCAAAACGACGCCCCAGAGAAACAGTGCGCCGAGCACAATCCGGCTTGGCATACCCGAGCCCAGGCCTTTGAGGCGCTGGATTAGCGTCAAGGGTGCGGCAATCGATACCTGGGCACCATTATTCAGATCACCAGACATAATGTTTCTCCCAAAGACCGATTACCCGCGTCGTAATAATGTTTACCGTGACGTAAACCAGCATGAAAATGCTGATCAATTCGATGGCCTGCCCCGTTTGATTCATGGCGGTGTTTCCCGCCGAGACCAGTTCCGGGTATCCCACGGCAACACCGAGCGAACTGTTTTTCATCAGGTTCAGGAGTTCACTGACCACCGCCGGCATCGCGATCCGGAAGGCTTGTGGCATCACGATGTAACGCAGAACGCCAAAGTGCGTCAGGCCCAACGCATAACCTGCAGCAATCTGTCCCTGGGCAATGGACTGCACGGCCCCACGGATCGCTTCGGCTATATAAGTGCCGGTGTACACAGAGAGCCCGATGAACATACTCATGAACTCGGGTGAAAAGTGCCCGCCGCCGCCGATTGAAAACTTGCTTGCCGTGGGCCATTCAAATGTCATTTGCCCGGACCACAGGGCATAAGCCGTGGACACGAAGGCAATCAGGCTCAGGAGCATCAGCAAGGCTCCCGGATTTTTCAGTGCGCTGCCACCGGTACGCACGCTTCTGAGGATAAACGCCACGACGGTGCAAAAAATCGCGACAATTGCTGCCAATGCGAAGGGGGACGGCCACGGGAAATTAATCCCGCGATTACTGATGAACACACCCGGTACCGGCTCCAGAGCCTCCCGGACTACCGGTAGACCGTAAGTAAAAACAGCGAACCAGAAGAACAACTGCAGCAGTAGCGGCGTATTGCGGATCGTCGAGACATACACTTTGGCAATTCGTCTGGCCAGGCCGAATTTGGACAACTGAGCCAGCGCCGCCAATACCCCGAGCAGCACGGAGAACACAATGGCGCAAAACGCCACTTTGAGCGTGTTCGAAAACCCCGCGAGCAGGGCGTACGCATATGACTTGTCACCGCTGAAAGCAATCATGCTTTCGCTAAGGTCGAAACCGGCGCGAGCCCACAGAAAGCCGAACCCGGTATTGATCCCTTTCTGTGTAAGGCGCTCGTTGATCACGTGCCCGAAATACCAAACCGCAATCACGACAGCCGTGAGTACTACAAGCTGGACCAACACCGTGACTGCCCGGTGTTGGTGTTTAACAGCGCCATCTCTTGCCGACATGACCTTCACCTCTCGTTTCTGATTCGCCATCTACGCGGCGTTTGAGCCATTCACATCGCGGATCAGAAAAGCGGGGCGTACAGCAGGCCACCGTCCGACCACAGGGAGTTCTGGCCACGCTTCATCTGCAAGGGAGTATTGGCACCCACGTTGCGCTCGAAGATTTCTTCGTAGTTGCCTACCGCGGAGATGACATTGATCACCCAGTCATCCTTGAGGCCCAGCCCTGCCCCCACACCTGGCGTTACACCCAGAAGGCGCCGGACGTCTTCGTTGTTACTGGTGAGCATTTGTTTAACGTTTTCTTTGGTGATACCGAGTTCTTCTGCAGTAAAGGTTGCGAAGACGGTCCACTTGACGATGTCTGCAAAGTGCTTGTCATCACCCCGCACGACTGGACCCATTGGCGACTTCGAGATCACATCAGGAAGGATGGCGTAGTTTTCAGGGTTGCCTGAGTTGAGCCGGATAACCGCCAGCTGCGACACGTCGCTGGTGATTACATCGCAGCGGCTGGCGAAAAAGGCCGAGAAGAATTCAGTCCCGCTTTCGATCACCACAGGTTTGAATGTGATCTTCAACTTGTCGAAGAAATTGCGAACCACATACTCGCTGGTGGTGCCCTGCTGAATGCAGACCGTAGCACCATCGAGTTCCGCCGCCTTGGTGACACCCAGTTTCTTGTTGATCAGAAAGCCTTGGCCGTCGAAGAAATCGACCACCGGAAATTGCAGACCCATCGTGGTATCGCGCGTCAGGGTCCAGGTGCTGTTCCGAGAGAGGACATCCACTTCGCCATTCTGCAGCGCCGTGAAACGTGCCTGATCGGACAGCGGGACAAACTTGACTTTCGGCTTCTCGAAAATCGCCGCCGCAAAGGCTTTGCAGAAATCCGCATCAAACCCCTGCCAATCACCCGCACTGTTGGGCGCACCAAAGCCGACCAGGCCAGGGTGCACACCACAGACAAGCACTCCACGCTCTCGAATTTTCGACAAGGTATCGGCCTGTACCGGTGCAGAAATTGCCAATGAAAGCCCAAGGGCTGCTGCGGTAGATGCGAAAAAAACTCTTAGACGTGTCATCAGCTTCTCCACTCGGTAGAAAGTATACGATTTCAAGCTATATGACTTTGCGAGCAGCTGTCAAGCTACAAGAATGGTCGCATCGGCAATTTGTTTTGAGTTTAGATCGGGTGTGTTGCGAGGTGACTGATCACCGGCGTGTGTCGCGATGGCTAAAGCAACCTATCGGGATTGGGCATACCCCAATCACCGATGATGCCAATCAAAAGTCAGTCTTCCTGGCCGGCCTTCTGATCAACGGATTGTTCTGCAACTGCGATGGCATGCTGGAAGCTTTCAAGAAATACAGTTTCTGCATGGGTCATTTTTTGCTCGCGGTTCCACAACAAGTGAATGTCCACATCGGAAACACCATCCCTGGGCGGCAGACGCCAGAGCATGCCGTTGTAGAGGTCGACATCGAGTAAGTGCTCTGGCAAACAGCCGATACCAAATCCTGCGATCACCAACCTGCGTATTTCTTCAAAGTTTGATGACGAAGCGACGATCTTGCCGGTGAAGCCCTGCTGGTCACGAAACACGGTAAGCGGTGAAAGATTGCCGCCAATCTGGTCACTCGTGAAGCTGACAAAATTTTCCCCTTGCAACTCAGCCAGATCCAGGCCCCGCACTCCAAAAAAGCGATGGCGTTTTCCGCAAAAGAACGCATATCGCTGACGTATCAGACAACGCTGCTCAAGCTTGGGTTGAGCGATACGGCATAAACCGACACCAACGGTGGCGGTCTTCTGCATCAGCGAGCTGAGAATGTCGGAGCTGCGCATTACCTCTATTTCCAACTCCACACGCGGATGATTGAGATGGAAATTCGCGAGAAAATCATCATAGACCGTCGATTGCACCCGGCTGATCGAGAGCAGGCGAACCTTCCCCACCACATCATCCTGGGGGCCTTCGATGGCCGAGCCGATGCGCGACACGTTGCCGTACATCTCTTCGGCAATCCGCAGTATTTCTTCCCCCGCCTCAGTGAGATCGAAGCGTGGCCCCTTACGCGAAATCAAGGCGCACTCCAACTGCTCTTCCAGCCGCTTGAGCGATTGGCTAACGGCCGATTGGGTAATGAACAGCCGCGCCGCAGCACGGCTGATGCTCCCTTCCTGACCAATCGCCAGATACGTGCGCAACAAATTCCAATCCAGACGATCGTTGAGGAAACGCCGCCCTCCCCATCTAGCCTGCATCAGCTCTTCATTTGAGTTTTTGCTGCTCATCTTGATGTCCATTATTAGCGTGGCTTAATCAGCGCTTAAGAATTAGCAAATTGCTTAATTATAGAGGCTACGAGATAAAGCACGAAGGCGCCAGAGGGACAGAGCGTTACCGTGATCCGATTGATCCCTGTCGGAAAAATAATTAGAGAAAGGAACTTACATGTACACACCCGACAACATTGCCCCCGCCGAGTGGAAGGCCCGTTGCGAACTGGCCGCACTGTATCGACTGGTCGCGTACTTTCGCATGACCGACCTGATCGACACCCACATCACCCTGCGCATTCCAGGCCCTGAACACCACTTCCTGATCAACCGCTACGGCGTGATCTTCGATCGCATGAAAGCCAGCGACCTGGTGCGCATAGACCAGTATGGTCAGGTGGTGGGAGGTGCGAACGAGCGCACTCGTGTCAACGCCGCAGGCTTCGTGATTCATTCGGCGATCCACATGGCCCGCCCGGATCTCAACTGCGTGGTGCATACCCATACCGCAGCCGGCATGGCCGTGGCCGCCCAGGAGCAAGGCCTGTTACCGATCAGCCAGCATGCGCTGAAGTTCTACGGCAAATTGGCTTATCACACCTATGAAGGCATTGCGCTGTCGCTGGCCGAGCGTGAACGACTGGTCGCCGACCTGGGACCACACAAGGCCATGATCCTGCGTAACCATGGCCTGCTGGCGGCCGGTGGAAACGCAGCTGAAGCCTTCCACGAAATTCACTTCCTGGAGCGCGCCTGCCAGGCGCAGGTCGCGGCACTGGCCGGTGGCAGCCAGCTGGTCTACCCCAGCAAAGAAGTCTGCCAACACACTGCAGAACAGTTCGGCCGCGACGAAGCCGAGGAAATCATGGGGCTGAGCTGGAATGCCGCCTTGACCTTGATTGAAGACCAGCGCGAGTCCTATTGCTCATGAACACCGTCGTACTGCTGTCGCGCGACAGCATCCTGCTCAGCCAGCTCCAGGCGGCCTTTGCCCGACAGGCGCCAGACATACGGGTGGTACTGGCCGATGACCCGGTCGCCAGTGAAGCACAGGTCGCGGCATGCTGGTTCCCGCCGGCCAACAGTTTGGGCGCGCTGCCCAATCTGCAACTGGTGCATTCGGTTGCCGCGGGCGTCGATCACTTGCACACCGATCCCAGCTGCCCGAACTTGCACGTGTGCCGAGTGGTCGATCCCGCGCACCGCCAAGGCATGACCGAGTACGTACGCTGGGCGGTGATTCACTATCACCGGCGTTTCGATCAGGTCTTGCAGCAACAACCTGACCAGCTCTGGCAGCGCCCGGTACAGATTCAGGCAAAGGATTTCAAGGTCGGTGTGATGGGCCTGGGTTCGCTGGGCGCAGCCATTGCCGACGACCTGGCAAGTGCCGGCTACAGCGTCCGCGGCTGGGCGCGCAGTGTCAAAAACATACCCAACGTGGTCTGCCACAGCGGTGATCAGGCGTTCAGCGGATTTCTCGAAGGCCTCGATCTTTTGATCAACCTGCTGCCGTTGACCCCGGCTACCCAAGGCATTCTCTGCACTGAAACCTTCCAGGCTATGGCGGCTGGTGCGGTGGTCGTCAACTGTGGTCGCGGCCAGCACGTACGCATCGACGATCTACAACAGGCATTGAGCAGTGGTCGGCTGCGCGGTGCGGTGCTCGACGTCTTCGAGCATGAACCCCTGCCGGTCGATGATCGCCTGTGGCGCATGCCCGGGGTGATCGTTACCCCGCACATGGCATCGGCGGCGTCCCACGACTGCATCGCCAGCCAGATTGCCGAAAACACGCGGCGGCTGGCGCGAGGCGAACCCCTGAACAACCCGGTCGATACGTCCCTGGGCTATTAAGACACGCGACAAGAGGTGAATGATGAAAGTATCCAAGGTCAACGGTGAGCGCCTGTGGGGCAGCCTGATGGACATGGCCAAAGTTGGCGCCACCGAGCGCGGCGGCAACTGTCGCCTGGCCCTTTCCAGGAAAGACCTGGCCGGTCGCGAGTTGTTCATGGGCTGGTGCCGTGAGGCTGGCTTGAGTATCGCGTTCGATGCCATTGGCAACCTTTTCGCCCGCCGCGAAGGCCAGGACAACGCCCTGCCGCCGATCGTCATGGGCAGCCACCTGGACACCCAGCCAAAAGGTGGCCGCTTCGATGGTATCTACGGCGTGCTGAGCGGACTGGAGGTGGTGCGTTGCCTGAATGATCAAGGCATCGAAACCCGCCAGCCCATCGAAATTGCCGTGTGGACCAACGAGGAAGGCGCGCGCTTTACCCCGGCCATGTTCGGTTCGGCGGTGTTCACTGGCATTCTGCCGTTGCAAACCGCATTGGGTGCCCGTGATGCCCAGGGCATCAGCGTCGCTGAAGCCTTGGCCGATATTGGCCATGGTGGAGACCTTCCCCTGCAGCGGGCCTTCGATTCTTACTTCGAAGCCCATATCGAACAAGGCCCAATCCTGGAGGACAGCGGCCTGCCAGTAGGCGTTGTCACTGGCGGCCAAGCGATCTGCTGGCTGGATGTGCAGGTTGGCGGTGTCAGTGCCCACGCCGGCACCACACCGATGCCGTTGCGCAAGGATGCCCTGTTCGGTGTCGCGGAAATGGCCAGCGTGCTGGAATCCATCGCCAGAGACTTCGCACCCAAGGGGCTGGTCACGGTGGGCCAGTTGGAGATCGCCAAGTCATCGCGCAACACCATCCCCGGCCGGATCAACTTTACTGTCGATCTGCGCCACCACGAAGACCAACAGATTTCCGCAATGGAGCACGCCGTATGCGAGCGCTTGCAAATCGTTGCCGACAAACGCGGTTTGAGCCTGGCGATCAGTCGTCACTGGCTCAGCCCGGCGACACCCTTCGATGCCGATTGCGTGACCGCTGTACGTTCGGCGGTCCAGGCGCTGGGTTACCCCCATCAAGACATCGTCAGCGGTGCCGGGCATGACGCCATTCACCTCGCCGGGCATTGCCCCACCACTATGGTCTTCATTCCCTGTGTCGGTGGCCTGAGCCACAACGAAGCCGAAGACGCCCTGCCGGACGATGTTCGTATGGGCTGCGACGTGCTGCTCAATGCGGTGCTGCGGCGAGCTCAGCACCTGAGCGACTGATTATGCAAGCAACACCGAACCTCTGAGGTCGTGTCATCCACACGACCTCGGAGGCAGGGCCCGCTTGCGCCTGAAAAAACAATAAAACCGATCTCCGGCCACAGCATCACCGTTACCCACACTGCCATCCAATAAATCAATCCACTGAGCCCGACGCTCAACTTGGAGAAAAAAGGCATGAACAGCTCCGCGTGCATCCAGACCGCTACCCCGACGGTCGAACCCAGCGTCAACATGAAAAAAGTCGCCGTCGCCAGCGTCATCGGCACCACGGTGGAATGGTACGACCTGTTTGTTTTCGCCACGGCTTCCGCCCTGGTGTTCAACAAGATTTTCTTCCCGGCGTTCGATGCCTTGATCGGCACCCTCCTGGCGTTCGGCACCTTTGCTTCGGCTTATGGTGCACGCATCGTCGGGGCTGCCTTGTTCGGCCACTACGGCGACAAGCTTGGGCGCAAATCGATGCTGCTGATTTCGCTATTGACCATGGGCGCGGCAACCTTTGCCATCGGTCTGTTACCGGATTACGCCGCCATTGGCATCTGGGCACCGATCCTGCTTTTAACCCTGCGGATCATTCAAGGCCTGGCCCTGGGCGGTGAATGGGGTGGTGCGGTGTTGATGGCCGTCGAGCATGCCCCCGCCAACCAGCGTGGTTTATATGGCTCATGGGTACAGATCGGCGTGCCGGCCGGTACCATGATTGCCAACCTGGCCTTCCTGGCGATCGCCTGGCTGCTGCCGGCTGAAGACATGCTTGCCTGGGGCTGGCGCATCCCGTTCCTGGCCAGCGCGCTGCTGATTGCCGTGGGCCTGTACATCCGCCTCAACATCACCGAGACACCTGCGTTCCACAAGGCTCAAACCAGCGAACCGCAAATCAAGCTGCCGCTGGCCGAAGTCTTCAGCAAATACTGGAAGCAAGTCCTGCTCGGCGGCGTGGCAACCATGTCGACCGGTGCATCTTTCAACATCATCGTCGCCTTCGGCCTGACCTATGGGACCCAGACCCTGGGCTTCAGCCGCACCATCATGCTCAGCGTGGTACTGGCCTCCTGTGCGCTGTGCATTGTGCTCTTGCCAGCCTTCGGTGCACTGTCTGACCGCTTCGGCCGCAAGCCGGTGATCATCGCCGGTATCGTCGGTGAAGCGCTGGTCGCCTTCCCGATGTTCTGGCTGATGGATACTCGCGAGCTGCCGCTGGTGTTTCTCGGTTATGGCCTGTTGATGACCGCGTTCGCCGCCAACTACGGGCCTATCGCAACTTTCCTCGCCGAGCTGTTCGGCACCCGTGTGCGTTATTCCGGCCTATCGGTGGCTTACATGCTTTCCGGGCTGCTGGGCAGCGCGGCCACGCCTATCGTGACCACGGCCCTGCTGGCGATGACCGGCAAAGGCTCGTCAGTGGCCTGGTACCTGATCGGCTCTGCGGTCATCTCCCTGATTGCCCTGTTACTGCTGACCGAAACCTTCAAGCGCGACTTGAGCGCTGGACGGGCTGAATAGCACCAAGTGACCCACAACAAGAATAAATCCACCTGCACTTGACCCTGCTGCCATTCACGCACCCTCTGGATTCGTACACCATGGAAAAAACCCTGCACCTTTTTGGTGTGAGCGCCGGCGCTTGCCTTTTGACCCTGAGCCAGGTCGCTTCAGCCGATTTCATTAGCGACAGCAAGGCCACACTGGGCCTGCGTAACTTCTACTTCAACAACGACTACCGCGACCGGCCCGGCAGCGCCGGCCAGAGCAAGACCGAGGAATGGGCGCAGGGGCTCATGCTCAATTACACCTCCGGTTTCACCGCCGGCACCCTGGGGTTTGGCATCGATGCGCTGGGGCTGGTGGGCCTGACTCTGGACAGCGGCCAGGGCCGCCATCGCGGCAGCTCGATGATCCCGACTGAAGGTAATGGCGCTGCCGATGAATGGAGCCGCTTGGGTTTAACCGCAAAAGCCCGTTTGAACAAAACCGAAATGCGTTACGGCACGCTGACGCCCAAGCTGCCGATCTTGATCGCGAACGACGGTCGCCTGTTGCCACAGACCTTTGAAGGCGGCCAGATTACCAGCAGCGATCTCGACAAGCTGACCTTGACCGCCGGCCGTCTGGAGCACGCTACCGGGCGTGGCTCCAGTGATAGCACCGGGTTGGCGGTCAGCGGTGGGAGTCAGGAGAGCAACCAGTTTCTCTTCGCCGGTGCCGACTACAAAGTCACTAAGGACCTGACCGCCCAGTATTACCTGGCCAATCTCGAGGACTACTACACCCAGCACTTTTTCGGGCTGCAGCATGTGCTCGCACTGGGCGAAGGCCAGTCGTTGAAGACCGACCTGCGCTACTTCGATACATCTTCCGACGGCGCCAACAGCTCGGCCAGCGGGCGCGCTGACGGTTTCCGGGTCGGTGGCTATAGCCGAAACGGTGCCGGTGAAATCGACAACCGCACCTGGAGCGCCATCTTCACCTACAGCCTTGGTGGCCACGGGTTGACTGGCGGTTACCAGAGCGTTTCCGATGGCAGCAACTTCGTCCAGCTCAACCAGGGTTCCCTGGTGGACAAAGGGGCCGGTGGCGCGAGCCTGTATCTGTTCACCGACCGCATGCTCACCAGCTTCAACCGGGCCGGCGAACGCACCTGGTTCGGCCAATACGCCTATGACTTCGTCGCCTCGGGCGTTCCTGGCCTTCGTGCGTCGCTGGTTTATCTCAAAGGCAGCCAGATCAAGACCACGTCTGGCAGCGATCAGCAGGAATGGGAACGTGACCTGGCCCTGGATTACGTGATCCAGGACGGCACGTTCACAGGCCTGGGTTTCGGTTGGCGCTATGGCGTTCTGCACTCCGAGGCCGACGCCAATCAGGACCAGAACCGCGTGTTCGTCAGCTACACCCTGGCATTGTTCTGATTCACCGGCCCGCCGCCCATGTCGGGTCGGCGGGCCTCTATTCTCAGCGAGGCTCTCTCATGAAACGCATCCAGGCAGCACCCGGCACAATTGGCCCGGTCGGTCCTTATTCCCAGGCAGTGGTCAGCGGCCATCTGGTGTTCACTGCCGGCCAAATACCCGCTGTAGGCGGACTGGACCAGCAACCCGAAGGCTTCGAAGAGCAAGTGCGCCAGACCTTGCGCAACCTGGAGGCCATCCTGATCACAGCGGGCTCGGACTTCGATCACGTAATCAAGGTTAACGGCTATCTCACCGATCCAGCTCAACTGGAACCCTTCAACCGGGTCTATACCGAAGTGCTCGGCCATGCGCCGCCGGCACGAACCACGGTCTGCGTGGCACTCTGGGGGGTGGCACTTGAGATCGATTGCGTGGCCGAACTCATTGATTCAGCAAAGCAGAGGTAAGCCATGAACGCCCCTACTCAATTGCTTGAAAAACTCCATCAGGTCAGCTTCGCCACCCTCGGGCATTTGCTCGAAGACGGCTTTGTCAGTGCCGAAATTCGCTCCATGCTGAACGCCGTCAAAGTGGTAGGTCGCGCCGTGACGCTGAGCGTGATCGACGCCGATGCCATTGCCGTCAACCGCGCCTTGGCAAGCCTGCAAGACGGCGACGTACTGGTGATCGACATGAATGGCGATCGACGTCACGCCTGTGTCGGCACGGTCACCGCCTGTGCGGCTCAAGCGCGAGGCGCCAGGGCCATCGTGGTCGATGGCCTGGTGACCGATATCCTTGAACTGCGTGAAGCCGGACTGCCGGTTTTCGCCCGTGGCACCAGCCTGCTGACCACCAAACTGCACGGCAACGCCGAGAGCCAGTTGAATGTACCAGTGCAGTGTGGCGGGGTTCAGGTGCACCCGGGCGATTTGGTGCTGGGTGACGATAACGGCTTGCTGATTCTCGACAGTCAGGCACTCGCCGCAGTCATCGACCAGGCACTGGCCAGTGATCGTGCAGAACCCGGCCTGCTGGAACGTCTTGAGGCCGGAGAGTCAATAGCATCCGTACTGCGTGTTCAGTGATTGATCGCTTGTAATGCGGACCGCCGCGCGGCGGCGAGCGTCAACAAAACGTTATTTTTTTGAAATACTTCACAGCCGCTAATCAGTTAGTTCGGTTTTTTGACACTCCCCCCGATATGCGGTCACAACTTTTGCGCTCCGTTGGGTCATAACACGGTAGCTGCCGATGGAATATTGGCATCTACCGAGGTTCTCGCCTGATACGGAGATAAACTCATGATTTTCAATGTACAAAATTTTGGCGCCAAAGGAGATGGCATCACTGACGACACGGCGGCGATACAAAATGCAATTAATGCGGCGGCGGCTGCAGGTGGGGGGCAGGTGTACATGCCGACCGGAACTTATATCGTTTCGGGAGGTGAGGAACCCTCAGACGGCTGCCTGATGCTCAAGAGCAACGTCTACCTGTACGGCGACGGCATGGGCGCAACCACCGTCAAGGTGGCTGACGGCTCCGACACCAAGATCACCGGGGTCATCCGCTCCGCCTATGGCGAGCAAACTCACGACTTCGGCGTCAGCAACCTCACCATCGACGGCAACCGTGACAACACCACGGGCAAGATCGACGGCTGGTTCAACGGCTACATTCCCGGCGAAGCGGGCTACGACTCCAACGTCACCCTCGACAGCGTCGAGATCAAGGATTGCTCCGGGTACGGTTTCGACCCCCACGAGCAGACCGTCAACATGGTCATCAAGAACAGCGTGTCCCACGGCAACGGCCTGGACGGTTTCGTTGCCGACTTCCTCAGCGACAGCACCTTCGAAAACAACGTCGCCTACGACAATGACCGGCACGGTTTCAACGTCGTTACCAGCACCCACGATTTCACGCTCACCAATAACGTTGCCTACAACAACGGCGGCAATGGCATCGTCGTGCAGCGCGGCAGCGAGGACATCCCCTCCCCCAGCAACATCACCATCACCGGTGGCGAGGTGTACGGCAACGGCGCCGAAGGGGTGCTGATCAAACTGTCCAGCGAGGTGACCGTCAGCGGCGTCGACATTCACGACAACGCCAGCGCCGGGATCCGCATCTACGGCAGCAACCACGTCGAGATCATCGACAACACGCTCAACAACAATTCCCTGGGCAACCCCGTACCGGAAATCATCATCCAGTCCTACGACGATACCCTCGGCGTGTCCGGCAAGTACTTCAACGGCAGCGATAACACGATCCAGGGCAACATCATCATCGGCAGCGACCTGTCGACCTACGGCGTCTCCGAGCGCAACGAAGACGGCACTGATCGCAACGCCATTATCGGCAACACCATCAGTCACACCAGCAAGGGCGCCACGCTGATCTACGGCGACGGCAGCTACGTCAGCGCCACGGTGCCGATGACCACCGTGCATGGTACGGCCGGCAACGACACTCTGCTGGGCAGCGCCGCCAGCGAGATTTTCTACGGCGGTGCCGGCAACGACACTATCAATGGCGGGGCCGGGGGCGACATTC
>NZ_JAHBDN010000088.1:0-25624 GCF_019956445.1 Pseudomonas sp. BF-R-19 | reverse complement strand
TCGCGAAGACGGCAGCACATTCAACATTGATGTGCCTGACACACCGCTATCGCGAGCAGGCTCGCTCCCACAGTTGATTGCTGTCGTTCACTGATGTTGTGTTCACCGAAAATCCCTTGTGGGAGCGGGCTTGCTCGCGATGACGGCAGCACATTCAGCATTGATGTGCCTGACACACCGCTATCGCGAGCAAGCCCGCTCCCACAGTTGATTGCTGTCGTTCACCGATGGCGTGTTCACCGAAAATCCCTTGTGGGAGCGGGCTTGCTCGCGAAGGCGTCAGCACATTCAAGATTGATGTGTCTGATACACCGCTTTCGCGAGCAAGCCCGCTCCCACAGGGGGGAGTGTTAGCCCTGATTTTTCAGGATACGTCCCAACGTCTGCAGTGCCTCATCAATCCGCGGCGAATACGGCGCGCCACAGCCAATGCGCACAAAATGATCGAAACGCCTGGCATTGGAAAAGATATCCCCAGGCGAAATCTGGATGCCGACCTTCAGCGCCTCGTGAAAAAACGTCATCGATGAATGCCGGCGAGGCAGTTCAACCCATAACAACGTGCCGCCCTGGGGATTGGTCACGCGGGTGCCGAGGGGGAAGTAGCGAATAATCGCCTCGCTCATCTGTTGACGTTGTTGGGTCAGGGTTTTCCTCAGCCGCCGCAGGTAGCGCTCGTAGGACGGTGTACGCATGAATTCGCTGGCCGCCAGTTGCGATAACGCCTCGCACCCCCGCGACTGTGCATGTTTGAGCATCTCCACGCGGTCGTGCCATTTGCCGGCGCTGATCCAGCCCAGGCGCATGCCCGGTGCCAGGGTTTTGTTCAGCGAGGCGCAATAGATCACGTTGTCGGTGCTATCCCAATGTTTGAGCGTGGACAGCGGCTGCTCGGTGTCCACCAGGTCGCCGTAGGTGTCGTCCTCGATCAGCACGGTGTTGTGCTCGGCGCACAGTTTCACCAGCCGTGCCTTGTTGGCGTCGGGCATGATGCTGCCCAGCGGGTTTTGCAGGTTGGGAATGACGATCAGCACCTTGACCCGTTCGGGGCCTTGCAGCAGACGTTGCAGGGCCTGCAGATTGAGCCCGGTGTGGGCCGAGGCCGGAACTTCCAGTACGCGCAGGTTCAGGCTTTCGAGAATTTGCAGCAGACCGTAGAAGGTTGGCGACTCCACGGCTACGGTGTCGCCGGGGCGGGTGACCGCACGCAAGGCCAGGTTGATCGCTTCGGTGGCGCCGTTGGTGATCACGATCCGCTCGGGGGCCAGGTGGGTCTTGCTGGCCAGAGCCCGCCGGGCCAGGATGTTGCGCAAATCGCTGTTGCCGCAGGCGCCGCCCGCGGTGCCGAGCAGGCAGGCGTTGTAGCGCAGCGCCTTGATCATGTTGTCTTGCAAAGTCTTGAGCGGATAAAGCTCAGGCGCGCAGTAGGCGCTGGCGAAGTTGACCTTGATCGTCGCGCGCTGACTGGCCTTGAGCACCGCGCAGACCTGTTCATGAATGCCGACATACGCGCGGGTATCCAGCGCTGGCGCCAGGGCAATCGGGGCGGGCCTGGGCAGGGTGTCGGGCTGGCGAATGTAGTTGCCGGAGCGTGGCCGGGCTTCCAGCACACCGCAGTCTTCCAGTTCCCGGCACACCTGCACGGCGGTCGACAGGCTGACGGCGTGTTTCTCCATCATCAACCGGATCGAGGGCAGGCGTTCACCGGTTTTCAGGGTGCCGCTGCGGATCGCGTCCAGGTAGTGGTTGGCCAACTGGCGATACAAGGGGGGCGTGTTCATGATGACCTCGGCAGTTGCACCACTGAGGTCTGGGCTGGAAAGTGAGTTGACGCTCCCCGCAGGCGGACCCGTGGTGCTCATGGGTGAAGGGAAGTGGTGTTCTGCGTCGATACTGGAAGAGTAATCGCGGTTTTGCCCGAATCACGGGCAATAAAAAGCCCCGCTCTGATGGCGGGGCTCTTAGGGGGGCGCTGAGGACTGTGTGTCGAGGTCGCCTTACTGTGCGGCGATGGAATAACCATCGAACGCGGTCTGCTGCTGCAGGGCAGTAATGATGTTCTTGCGGTTGACCGCTTGCTCGGCGCCGCTGTTGTCCAGGAACGTCTCGCTTTCCAGCTCCGCTTCCTCACCTTCACCAACGAAGGTGAAACCGAGGAATTCCAGGGCTTCACGGTCGATGTTCAGGCGCGAGCGCGGGGTGCGCAGCGGCAAGGTGACGCTCATGCCGTCCTTGCTGATGGTGAACACTTCGACTTCTTTCTTGGCCTTGGCGGCTTTGCTCTTGCCGCCGCTCGGGTTGCTGATGGCCTGGTGGGTCTGGTTCAGCACTTTCAGGGCCAGGCCGTAGACGATTTCCTGGAACGCCGGGTCGTCCTTGAAGCTGGACAGGATGCGGCTGATCGGGAATTTGCTACTCAGGTCTTCGAGGGCGGCGATGTCGGAGGCCTCGGCGTCCTTGAGCTGCTTGAGCTGGCCCATCAGTTCGTAGGCTTTGTCATCGTCGAAGCTGTCGTGGGCCTGACGGATCGCGGTGCGCAGCTCGCGGATCTGGTCGCTTTCGCGGGTGGACTGGAAAGCGTCCAGCACCATCTCGCTGATGGTCTTGGCCTGGGACACGTGTTGTGAAAGATTGATGGAGTTTTCGTATTCCGCTTTGGACGACAAGGTGACTACGGTTTCAGCGGTATTGGAATCGGACATTGAAATTTCACTACTTCTATAACTTGAATTGGGGCGAGAAAGCCCGGGGGCTTTTTCAGGTCGCCTAATCTATTGGACCGGGGCGGCGTTGTCACGGATCAACGGGCGGCTGGTCATTTTTTTGCTCCCCTGTAGGAGCGAGCCTGCTCGCGATGGACGTTAACGATAACGCGTTCATTCTGGATAAGTGCGGTGCCCTTGAGACCATCGCGAGCAGGCTCGCTCCCACAATTGATCTGATTTGCCGCGGATTTTGTGATCGACACATAACCCCTGTGGGAGCGAGCCTGCTCGCGAAAGCAGACGCCGCGGTCCGTCAGGCCTGCCTCGGTGTATTGAGATTCATCGACCGCTCCGCCAACGCAGTCGCCGTTTCCTCATCGATCGGCAACGAAAACCGGAACGTCGCCCCGCGCCCCGGCACATCGATCAACTGAATCTCGCGCCCATGCAATTGCAGGATGCGATGCACAATCCGCAGCCCCAGCCCGCCATCACGCCGTGCGCCGCCGATATTGAACGGACGCAGGAACAACCCCTCGCGCAGTTCCGGGGCGATGCCTGGGCCGGTATCGCTGACCGTGACTTCGATGAATGAGCCTTGCGGGCGCAGGCCCAGCTCCACCTCGCCACCGGCCGGGGTATGGCGCAGGGCGTTGTCGAACAGGTTGGTCAGCACCCGCTCGATCAACCCGAGGTCCGCGCAGGCCGCCGAGGCATTCGGCGCGAAGGTGGCCTTGAGTTCGACTTTGCGCGCTTCGGCAGTGAGTTCGAATTTCTGGAAGATGTCCTGGGCCAGGTCGGTCAGGGAAAAACGTTCCAGCACCGGTTGCACGAAGCCATGTTCCAGTCGCACCAGTTCCAGCAGCGACTGCGCCAGACCGCCGACCTTGCGGCTCTGGTCCAGCGCGATGCCCAGATAGCGACGGCGGTCGGCAGGGGACAGCGTGGCGTCCTTGAGCGACAGGGTTTCCAGATAACCGTGCAACGAGGCCAGCGGCGTGCGCAAGTCGTGGGAGATGTTCGCCACCAGTTCGCGGCGCTCCTGATCCTGGCGGGTCAACGAGCGCCATTGTTCGCCCAGGCGTGCCTGCATCTGCCGGAACGCCGCATCGAGCACAGCGATTTCATCGTGGCTGGCGGCTTTTTCCACCACGACGGGCAGGGCCGCGGTGACCGGAACGCCATCGATGTCGAACTGGCTGACAGTTTCGGTCAAGCGGCGCAACGGCCGGGTAATCAGGGCAAACGCCGTGAGACCGGCAATCAGGCACAGCAGCGCCACCAGGCCGATGGACAGCAATGCCGTGTTGAGCGCCGCGCTGGTCGCACCGCGTTCGGCCAGGCGATCGTGATCCTCGCCGAGCAGCACCACGTAGAGATAACCGGCCGGCTTGCCATCCACCTTCAGCGGTGCCGCGCTGAACACCTTGTGTGCATCGACGCTGCGCGGGTCGTCGCCGAGAATCGGCAGGGCATCGCCCCGTAACAGGCGCTGGATCGGCGCCAGGTCGATCCGTTCACGACGGATCCGGCCCTCGGGCGCGGCGCTGCCGACAATTTTGCCCTCGGTGTCCAGCAGGTACACCTCGACGCTCGGGTTGACCTGCATCAGTTTGCTGAACAGGTCACGCACGGCATTGGGCATCAGGCCCTGGGTGTCCATCAGCACCGTGTCACTGGCGATGTGCTGCGCCAGGTCCCGGGACAACCCTTGCACCACTTCCTGCTCATGCATCTGGTTGGAGCGCACCTGCAACCACGCCGACGTGCCGCAGCACACCAGCAGCAGCACAGCGAACACCAGGGACAGGCGTTGCGTCAGGGTCAGCCTCATGGCTGCGGCTCCTCACCGGTGGCGAATTTGTAGCCGCGGCCCCAGACCGTGAGGATGCGCACCGGTTGCGCCGGGTCGGCCTCGATCTTGGCGCGCAGGCGGTTGATGTGGGTGTTGACCGTGTGCTCGTAGCCTTCGTGGCTGTAGCCCCACACGGCATTGAGCAGGTCCATGCGCGAAAACACCTTGCCGGGCTGGCGGGCGAAGAAGTACAGCAAGTCGAATTCCCGGGGCGTGAGGTCCAGGCGCCGTCCGTCGAGGGACACTTCGCGGGTGATCGGGTCGATGGCCAGGCCGTCGGTGAGCAGGCTGCCGGCGTCCATCTTCAGGTTGCGCGCCATGGCATCGACCCGGCGCAGCAGCGCTTTGACCCGGGCCACCAGTTCGAGCATGGAAAAGGGCTTGGCCAGATAGTCGTCGGCACCCAGCTCCAGGCCGAGAATCCGGTGCACTTCGCTGGAGCGCGCGCTGGTGATGATGATCGGCGTGTAGCGGGCCATGGCCCGGGCGCGGCGGCAGATTTCCAGGCCGTCGACACCGGGCAGCATCAGGTCGAGGACCAGTGCGTCCCAGTTGCCTTGCTGCAGCAGGCGCATGCCTTCATCGCCATCGGCGCTGTGCACCACCTCGAACTGCTCATCGCGAAGATGCAGGCAGATCAGGTCGGCGATATGCATATCGTCCTCGACCACCAGGACGCGTTTGGTCTGTTCCATACAGCTCAATCCTTCGGCGCAATGAGCGCATTGTGCGTAATGCCACTGTAGGAGCGAGCTTGCTCGCGAAAAACCTGAGGACGCCGCGGGGCGGCAGGTCTCCCGCGTTATCGTTGGCCTCCATCGCGAGCAAGCTCGCTCCTACACTTGCATGGGCATTGTGCGGGTTTTTCGGGGTCTGAGTTATCACGAATTGTTTAACTTCCCGTGAGGATTTGGCGATCACCCAAAGCCTAGGCTGTGTTCCATGAAACACCTCTGGATTTTTGGGAGACGAGCATGTTTTCACGACGGCAATTTCTTCTAGCGAGCGGCAGTCTGGGGGTGACAGCCCTGGCGATCGGCCTGTTGCCGAAGTTTTCCACAGGCACCGCATTAATCAGCGAGGCCAGCGCAGCGGAGGCATTCGAAGTGACCCACAGTGACAAAGAATGGCACGCCATCCTCAGCGATGAGCAGTACGACATCCTGCGCGAAGAGGGCACCGAACGGGCCTACAGCAGCCCGCTGAACAACGAGCACCGCGATGGCACCTTCGTCTGTGCCGGTTGCGACCTGCCGTTGTTTTCCTCGGCGACCAAATTCGACAGCCGCACCGGTTGGCCGAGTTTCTGGGCGCCGCTGGACAAGGCCGTGGCGACCCGCCAGGACCGCGCGTTCGGCATGGTCCGCGAAGAGGTTCACTGCCGGCGCTGCGGCGGGCATCTGGGGCATGTCTTCGACGACGGCCCGAAACCCACCGGCCTGCGCTACTGCATGAACGGCCTGGCGCTGAAATTCGTGCCCAAGACGGTGTGATTCCCTTCCACTCACTTTTTGCAGGTAATCGCCATGTGGCTGTTGGTCCTCGCTTATCTCGGTGGTGTGCTGACGATTGTCAGCCCGTGCATTCTGCCGGTGTTGCCGTTTGTCTTCGCCCGCACCGGGCAACCCTTCGTCAAAAGCGGATTGCCGCTGCTGGTGGGGATGGCGCTGACCTTCGCGCTGGTTGCCACGTTGGCGGCGGTGGGCGGTGGCTGGGTGGTGCAACTCAACCAGTACGGGCGCTGGCTGGCGCTGGTGTTCGTGGCGTTGTTCGGTCTGACGTTGTTGCTGCCGCAATTGGCTGAACGCCTGACCCGGCCGCTGGTGGCGGCGGGCAGTCGTTTGTCGGAGGCGGCGGGTGCCGATGCGCGGCCACGTCCCGGTGCGTCGTTGCTGATCGGCGTGGCCACCGGCCTGTTGTGGGCACCGTGTGCCGGGCCGATTCTCGGTCTGCTGCTGACCGGCGCGGCGCTGCAAGGCGCCAGCATTCAAACCACCTTTTTGCTGCTGGCGTATGCCGCCGGTGCCGCCACGTCCCTCGCGCTGGCCTTGTTGCTGGGCGGCAAAGTCTTCACGGCGATGAAGCGCTCGATTGGCGCTGGCGAATGGCTGCGTCGCGGCCTGGGCGCGGCGATGCTGGCCGGTGTGGCGGCGATTGCCCTGGGCCTGGACACGGGAGTTCTGGCGCGGCTCTCCACGGCGTCGACCGGTGGTATCGAGCAAGCGCTGGTGGAAAAACTGAGCGGTAAGTCACCGCGTAACAGCGGCGCGATGATGGCGCAAAACACGACCACCGGGGGCGCGGCGCAAGTGGCCGAGAAATCCCCGGGCACCTTGCCGGTCGAAGGCAACCTGCCGCCGCTGGACGGCGCCGTGCAGTGGCTCAATTCGCCACCCCTCGATGCCCAGGCCTTGAAGGGCAAGGTCGTGCTGGTGGATTTCTGGACCTACTCCTGCATCAACTGCCTGCGTTCGCTGCCCTATGTCAAAGCCTGGGCCGAGAAGTATCGTGATCAGGGCCTGGTGGTGATCGGCGTGCATGCGCCGGAGTTTGCCTTCGAGCGCGACGTCAGCAACGTCACCAAGGCCATGAAAGACCTGGGCATCCACTACCCGGTGGCCATCGACAACGAGTTCAAGATCTGGCGCGCCTTCAACAACGAGTACTGGCCGGCGCATTACTTTGCCGACGCCCAGGGACGCATTCGTTATCACCATTTCGGCGAAGGCGCGTACGCCGAATCGGAGCGAGTCATCCAGCAATTGCTGCGCGAGGCAGGGACAGCCAAGGTCGCCGACGGGCTGATCAGTGCCAAGGCCGACGGCGTGCAAATGGCCCCGGACAGCGACGCCGTGCAGTCGCCGGAAACCTATGTCGGCTACCAGCGCGCGGAACACTTCGTACCGGAAACCGCGCTGGTGCCGGACCAGGTCGCGGCCTACAACCCGCCGGCGCAACTGGCCCTCAACGACTGGAGCCTGGGCGGCCAGTGGCATGTCGGCCCGGAGCGGGCCACCGCCAGCGCACCGGCCAGTCGCATCGTCTATCGCTTCCACGCCCGTGATTTGCATTTGGTGCTCGGCCCCGGCGCCGATGGCAAGCCGGTGCGCTTCAAGGTGCTGATCGACGGCAACGCGCCGGGCGATGACCACGGCATGGACGTGGCCCCCGATGGCAGCGGCACCGTGACCGACCAACGCTTGTACCAACTGGTGCGCCAGAGCGGCGGCGTGACCGACCGGACCTTCAGTATCGAGTTTCTTGACCCGGGTGCGTCGGCTTACGCCTTCACCTTCGGCTGATAATTATCAACGCTTCAGGAGTTCGCCCCATGAAAACACTCTTTGCCTGGCGCCGTACCCTGCTGGGGCTGGCGGCTGCCGGCATCATCAGCCAATGCTCGGCCTTCTCCTTCGGTGGTGCCGAAGAGGGGGTAATCCTTCCACCGCCGGCCCTCGACGAAACCACCCAGGCCCGCAGCGAAACCGCGGTGTTCGCCGGCGGCTGCTTCTGGGGCGTCCAAGGGGTGTTCCAGCATGTCAAAGGCGTGAAGAACGCCGTCTCCGGCTACGCGGGCGGGGCGGCCAATACCGCGCAATACGAGCGCGTCAGCAATGGCAATACCGGCCATGCGGAATCGGTCGAAGTCACTTTCGATCCTGCTCAGGTCAGCTACGGCATCTTGCTGCAGATCTACTTTTCGGTGGCGCACAACCCGACCGAACTCAACCGCCAGGGACCGGACAGCGGCACCCAGTATCGCTCGGCGATCTTTACCAAAAGTCCCGAGCAGCAGCGGGTCGCACAGGCCTACATCACCCAGCTCGACGCCGCCCATGCCTTCGACAAGCCGATCGTCACCAAGCTCGAAACCTTCAATGGTTTCTACCCGGCGGAGGAAGAACATCAGGACTTCCTGACCGAGCATCCGACCTATCCGTACATCGTGATCAACGACTTACCGAAAGTGGCGCAGTTGAAGCAGCTGTACCCCAATCGTTATCAGGAACAGCCGGTGCTGGTGAAGGCGGGGATGTAAATGGCGATCAGCGACTGCATGGCCTGTTCGGCCAGCTAGTACTTGCCCCACATCTGTACGGCGAATTCGACGAAGCGCCGCAGTTTCGGCAAACGGTGGCGATCCTGGGCATAGACCAGGTGCATCGGGCGGCTGGGCGGGCAGTAGTCGGGCATCAGGGCCAGCAGCTTTCCGTCCTTGAGGTCCTGCTCGACCAGGGCGTCGGGCATCATCACGATGCCCATGCCTGTTCGCGCCGCCTGATGCAGTCCGGCCGAACTGTTGATCAGCATCGGTCCGCCGACCCCGACGCTGACTTCGCCATCGGGACCGGCCAGGCGCCATTCCTTTTGCACCGATTGCCAGTCATCCCCGGCCGGATAGGCGAAGGACAGGCAATCGTGGTGTCGCAGGTCTTCAGGCGTTTGCGGTGTGCCCCGCCGGGCCAGGTACTCCGGTGACGCGCACATGGTCAGGGTGTAGTCGATCAGCGGGCGGGCGATCAGGTTGGAGGGCTCCAGCGCGCCGAGGCGAAACGCTACATCGAGGCCGTTTTCCAGCAGATCCGGGCGTCGGTTGGTCAGGACCACGTCGAGTTTCACCCGCGGGTTTTGCCGGCTGAACTCACTCAGTGCCGGCGCCAGGCGTTCGGTACCGAAGGTCAGGGGCGCGGTGATGCGCAAGATGCCGCTCGGTTCGTCCAGCGCCTGCTCGGCCAGGCGCTCGGAATCGGCCACCAACCCCAACACTTCCAGGCAGCGCTGGTAATACGCGGCGCCGAACTCGGTCAGCCGCTGGCGCCGCGTCGTGCGGTTGAGCAGGCGCACACCCAGCCGTTGCTCCAGGGCCTTGAGATGGTTGCCGACCATGGTCGTGGACATTTCACACTGCAAGGCGGCGGCGGTCATGCTGCCGGTCTCCACCACTTTCACGTAGACGGTCATTGCCTGGAACAGGTCCATTATCAAGCTCTGCTTTTAAATGATTGAAGTTTTACGATGTTTATCCAGCTCGGGTGGCTAACCATACTGCAAAAACACCGACCCTTGCTGGAGCTTGATGTCATGACCGCCGCCTGCCTGATGAGCACTTACCAACCCTTGGCCTTGAGTTTCAACAAGGGCCTGGGCACTCGCCTGTGGGATCAGGCCGGTCGCGAGTACCTGGATGCGGTCGCCGGTGTGGCGGTGACCAATGTCGGCCACTCTCACCCGAAAATCGTCGCCGCCATCACTGAACAGGCCGGGTTGCTGCTGCACACCTCGAACCTCTACAGCATCGACTGGCAACAGCGGCTGGCGCAGAAACTGACGCGGCTGGCGGGCATGGACCGGGCGTTCTTCAACAACTCCGGGGCCGAAGCCAACGAAACCGCCCTGAAAATCGCCCGGCTGCATGGCTGGTACAAAGGCATCGAGCAGCCGCTGGTGGTGGTCATGGAGAATGCGTTCCATGGCCGCACCCTCGGCACCTTGTCCGCCAGCGATGGCCCGGCGGTGCGCCTCGGTTTCAACAAGCTGCCGGGGGACTTCGTCAAAGTGCCGTTCGGCGACCTCGACGCGCTGGACAAGGTGCAACAGGCCTTTGGCTCGCGGATCGTGGCGATCCTGATGGAGCCGATCCAGGGCGAAAGCGGCGTGCAGCTGGCGCCACCGGGCTATCTCAAGGCCGTGCGCGAACTGTGCAACCGGCGCTCATGGCTGTTGATGCTCGATGAAATCCAGACCGGCATCGGCCGCACCGGCCAGTGGTTCGCGTTCCAGCACGAAGGCATCGTCCCGGACGTCATGACCCTGGCCAAGGGCCTGGGCAACGGCGTGCCGATTGGCGCTTGCCTGGCCCGTGGCAAGGCGGCCGAACTCTTCACGCCGGGCAGCCACGGCAGCACCTTCGGCGGTAATCCGTTGGCCTGCCGGGTCGGTTGCACCGTGCTGGATATCGTTGAAGAACAAGGGCTGCTGGAAAACGCCCGGCTTCAGGGGGAACGCCTGCTTGAAAGACTGCGCACAGAACTGGCGGGCAACCCGAACGTCTCGCAAATCCGCGGCCAGGGTCTGATGATCGGCATCGAACTCAAGCAACCGATCCGCGACCTGAGCCTGATCGCCGCCCGGGATCATGGCTTGCTGATCAACGTCACGCGGGGCAAAACCATCCGCCTGCTACCGCCGCTGACCATTGATGAGCGGGAGGTGGAGATGATTGTCAGAGGGGTGAGTGGCGTGGTGAAAGAGGCTTGAAATACGCTCGTTGAGCATCGCAATACCTGTGGGAGCGAGCTTGCTCGCGATGACGATTGCACAGTCAACATCGTTGTTGGCTGACATTACGCCATCGCGAGCAAGCTCGCTCCCACAGGTTTTGTGCCTTAACTGATGGGTATTGTTCCTACTTCTGAAGCGAAGTCGGTGATTTCTTTCCGATCCATCAGTTGAATCCTGGGACCGGTAAACCCTTCAAACAGTCGCTGATGCGCAGAAAAACCACTTGAGTCGTCACGGGTGCGATAGCTGCCCGCCCACTCAAGCAATGCCACCAGTCGTTCGTCATCCTTTGCTTCCCGCCGGCGAATGTTGGCGATGCAATCAACGTCATCAATACACAGCCAGATCAACGCCGTGGCGCGGTGGAGGATTTCGCTGACGATCCAGCCGTAAACCCCTTCGATCACCCAGCGCTCTTCACTTGCCGCCCCGTGCGCCATACCCAGCGCTTCATTTCGGGGGCGGGGGATGCTGTGTTCGTCGGACAGCCAGTGAATCCGGTCGAGATCGGTCCAGGGCACACACAGTTGTTCGGCCAGCCGCTGCGCCAGCCAGCTCTTGCCCGAGCCGGAGTTGCCGATGATCAAGGTTCGGGTGAGGTTCATGAGAGACACCGATCAATTGTGGGGGCGAACCTGCTCGCGAAAGCGGTGTTTCAGTCAGCATTGATGTTGGATGTGCTGGTCTTATCGCGGGCAAGCCTACAGGTGCACCAGAATCCGCCGGCCTGTGCGCCTTGAGGTCCATCGGTAACTTGCCGCGCGTCACTGTTCATCATTACTGTAAGCCATTTTATAGTGTCAGTTTTTAGACATCGCTGTGATGTGGGTGGTTGTAGTGAGGGCGATCAGGTTGGCTCAGTTGTGAGTTGGGCTTACCTTTACTGCTGGACTCAGGAAGTCTATGTGATAGCCAGAGGAGCCGTCCCCAATTGCTATATGAACGCCATTAATCCCTTCGTTTAATTGAGAGTTGATTTTGTAGTCAATGCTATTTGCGATTGTGTCGTTTACTCCAATAGCAAACTCAGTCAGCTTGAGGCCTCTAGGTCCTGCTGCAAGATCCAATAGTTTTATGTGTTCATTGTCATTTGTTTTCAGTGAGGTGATTGTGTTGTCTTCAATGGTCAATATTGCACCTTCTTCAGATATGCGATCGCTCAACCATTTTAAAGAAGTATTTAAACCTTCTGGTAAAGCTGGGTTGGCTCTTCTAAGAACTGTAAGTATTCCGGATATTTTTAGGGCTCCGTGAAAGGAAAACGGACTCGGCTCTTGTGGGTTCATGTGAGCATAATGAACTTCAAAAAACTCCGCCACGGACTGAATGAAATCGTTTTCTATATCCTCGGTAATCAAAGCATAAGGCTGAGCGTGAGGGGCTATCGTTATTTGCGCGTCAGCATCATTTCCGGTCAAGAAAAATGAATTGTGTGAGTTGAGCATGTTCAGTACACGTCTTTGTGTGCTTAGCGCTCGTTGAAAGTCGCTTATCAATAACAAGTTCAAACTATAAAGTGCTGCTTTTAAAGTAGGCTCGAATACTTGTGTTGCACAAAAGATGCTTTTTTTGTGTTTGGTGTTTTTCGCAATTTCAAATGTTTTTTTCGCTGCGTCATTAGTGAATGAAAAGATGATGCTGTTTCTGGGAAGACTGTCGATGTCAGAGATGTTGAGTGTCTTGAATCCTAATTTAGAGCACTCTTGGAGGAACTCCTCAAGGTCCGCAATTATAGAAGGCTCTTCTTGTCCAAAGAGCGTTGTTATCATCGTCCTGGATAACATTGGTACCTCCTTTTTTGTCGGTGGGCGGCAAGAGTGATCTTGACGCCCATTTTCATCATTTACTCTTCAGTATGAGCCCAAGCTAACGGTGCCCAGCCAAAATTTTCCGGGCCGGAAGTTATGCGGGTGAGCTTTTCTTTAACGACATTTTTCTTTTTCATTTGATCATCCTTTTTCATTTTGTTGGTTTTTTGCTCCCTGGTGGTCTTGAGGGGGCGAAATAATTAATACAGATTTTTTTGATGTATTAAATAGGTTGCTTGAGGTTTTTTTAGAATTAATGATGCTCGTGAGGTGTCTTATAAGAAGCTCTTGGTTATTTGTGTAAGTAGTGGCTGTAGTCCTCTTCTGAAAATTTAGTTTTTCACCGAATTTGGTTGTGATGGACGATCTGAAATCGTTAGGTTGGTCTATGGGGCTCTTTTTGCGGGGGGCTACATTCAATTGTTAATAAGGGGTTGTGTAGTGCAGGAATCAAAGAAATATCTGACGGATACGTCCGTACACCAAGCCTTGTTACTGGCTGACCTAACAGAACCCGCTGCACCCGATCACGCCATTCGATTATTACTCAAGGAGGTCCTTCAAGGGTTAACGGATAAAGGCTGGCCACAAGCGCAAGTGCAGACGGGTCCGAGAATTGTCTCCGCTGAAGAAAACTACGGATTACTTGGTTATGACCCATCTGAGATTACGCTTGGAAGTGCACACACTCGATGGGTTGACGAGTGGTCTCTGTTACGGACGCAAACCACTAGCCAAATTCCGTCTGCGCTTCAGCGAGCGGCCAAGCTACGACAACCGGGGCAGTCAATATTATTGGCCGCGCCTGGTATCACTTTTCGTCGCGACAGCCGGGATCGTTGGCATTGTGCGCAACCGCATCAGATGGATATCTGGGTGCTCGGTGATCCTGATTTGTCGACGCATGAGCATTTACTTTGCTTGGTCGGCGATATCCTCAAATCTGCCGTGCCTGATATGCCTTGGATCTACAGTAATAGTCCGCATCACTACACTGAGGGCGGGATCGAAGTAAACCTGTTGAATGACGGCGTCCCTGTAGAGGTTCTGGAGTGCGGTCGAATTGCCAAATCATTATTGGAGCGACTGAAGATCGATCCTTTGCGTCATGGAGGACTGGCGCTGGGAATGGGATTGGATCGCTTGACCATGCTGCGCAAAGGCATCCCGGATATTCGTTTGCTACGTGATCAGAACGAACGAGTACAGGCACAGATGCATGATCTGAATCCGTGGCGCGCCGTCTCTCGGTTGCCTTCGATTACTCGTGATATTTCGTTAGCGGTAACGCCGGGGCTGAGCGAGGAAGTGTTGACTGAAAGGATGTTGCAGGCAGCTGGCGACTGTTCAGATTGGATCGAGGAAATGCAGATCAAAGGACGCTGGGCGTTCACAGAGCTGCCTCTGCAGGCCGTTGATCGCCTCGGATTGCTGCCTGGGCAGGAGAATGTGCTACTACGTGTTGTACTGCGTGATTGTTCGCGATCAATCACCACTGCTGAGGCGAATGCCTTGTATTCGAAAATTCAGGTGGCACTCCATGAAGGTTCGCCGGGTGCGGGTTACAGAATGGATTCCCCCAATATTTAACTGGCCTCTTCGCGAGCAGGCCCACAGGGTCTGGAAATAGTACAAAAAGTGTATACGCCAGAAATCCAGTGTGTGCGAGCCTGCTCGCGAAGGCGGTATGACAGTCACAATTGTAGAGACTGACAGACAGTATTCGCGAGCAGGTCGGATCGCCGCACAGTCGCTTCCACAGTTTTTTGTGGTGTCTTCTCTACCTCAATCATCGCCTGCTGGCGCAATCATCCGGGTCTTCGGTGCGCCGTTCGAGTTGTGCTGATAGATGGTCTGCGGCTGCCCCAGGTCATTGAAATACACCTGGCCAATTCCCGCCGAATTCCATAGCCGCTCACCGGCTTCGGCGTGTTCGGGCACGTGGGGCACGATGCGCATGCGTCGACGCTTGGTCAGCCAGTTCAGCGGTGAGCGTGGCGAGTACAGCCAGCGGTTGAGGCGGTCGAACCACTCGAGCAGGGTGGCGGGGAATTCATTCTTGATGCCGCTGCTGGTGATCTGCCAGATGCGCGGCCCGGCCTTGCGGTGGCGGATCAGCACTTCGTAGACGAAGGAATAGTGCACATCGCCCGACAGCACCACGTAGTTACCCGGCGTGCGCGAGTGCCGGAAAATGTTCAGGATCACCTGTGCCGCGCCGCGATGGGCCATCCAGTTTTCCGCGTCCACCAGCAGTGGAAAACCGCACCAGCTGAATATCCGCTGCACGGTTTCAATCAGCTTGACGCCGAAGATCGGCGCCGGCGAAACGATGATCGCACTTGGGTGGTCCAGCAGTTCCTGTTGCAGTTCGCTGAGGGCTTCCCAGTCGAGCAAGCCGGAAGGCTGCTTGAGGTTCATCTCGCTGCGCCAGCGCCGGGTGCGGGTGTCGATCACCACCACGGCCGGAGTGGTGGGCAGCACGTAATGCCAGTGCTGAAACTTCAGCAGATCACTGATCAAATCATCCTGAACCGTGCTGTCGAGGTGACTCTGGTGTGTGCTGGCGCTCAACGCACCGGCCTTTTTCAGCACGGCAGTGAACGCATCTGGATTGTTGCCCCAGCCCTGGCACAACATGTACGCCAGCAGCGCGTTGCCGATGATGCGCCGGGAGAACGGATGGCCGTAGGCCGTTTCCTCCCATTGTGCGGAAAGGTTCCAGTCATCGGTTATGTCGTGGTCGTCGAAAATCATCAGCGTCGGCAGATGCGCCAGTGCCCGGGCGACGTTGCCAAGGCCTGCCTTGAAGGCATCGATGCGCGTCTGTTCAAGGGCGTAGCGTTTGAGCCGTTCCGGCGTCAGTGTCGGTGCCTGGGGCGCGATCAGGGTCCAGGGCACTGGCGACCAGACCAGCACGTACATGGCCATCACTTCGGCGAAGGTCACCAGGTGATTGTCGGCGCTGCTGCTGGTGAAAATCGGCTTGCGCGCGCCACCGAAAAATCGCTCGCGCAGGGTTTCATTGCTTTGCAGTGCCGGCAGCAGATCCGCGCGGTGGTAGTAACTGGCCGGATGCTCGTAGAGCCTGGCGCTGTCGCTGACCACCGCGCCTTCGAGGTGTTCCCCGAACAGGCCCAGGCGCTCGATCAAGGCGTGAGTCGCCCGCAACATCGGC
Source organism: Pseudomonas sp. BF-R-19 (assembly GCF_019956445.1). NCBI lineage: Bacteria > Pseudomonadati > Pseudomonadota > Gammaproteobacteria > Pseudomonadales > Pseudomonadaceae > Pseudomonas > Pseudomonas sp. BF-R-19. Next base: position 9,796 of record NZ_JAHBDN010000088.1, on the reverse strand, counting down.
CCGGCGACATCGTCGGCGTAGACCTGATCGCCCGTCATCATCAGCAGTGCCGGGCGGTCCTTGGCGGCGTGTTCCTGCGCCAGCAACCGGTCGACGCACAGCAAGCCGTCTGTCGCCGGGTGATGAGGCTTGCGGCAAGAGCCGTGCAGCAACTGATCGACCCGCGCGCGCAGGACGAAGTTCGGGCAATGGGCATCGCCATACAGCAGGTGCGGCGCCCAGTCGGCGATGCCTTTTTCTGTGCCATCGATCAGCAGGTCATAGTCGATCGATTCATCGCAGGGCAGGGCGCCATCGAGTTGCACATCGATCAAGTGCACAAAGGCATGGGCACCCACTGCAATCACCGTGCATTGCCCGGCATCGAGACGGATATCGCCGACGCCCTGCAAGCGCAAGGTCAGTGTCAGCGCCCGGGAACCCACCAGCCACAGCACCAGCCGCGTGGGCTCCAGACGCCGCAACAGCGGGCCGGCCAGGACTGGCGGCAGGGCTTGGTGATCGTCGGGCAGTGGCAGCGTGTCGGACATCCGGGTTCAAGACTCTTGGGGCGTGGAAGCGGGCGATGATAGCGCAGGTGGCGGCGGGACCGGCTAGACGATCCCGTTTCCGCCTGTCACCAAATGAAAAGCCATTGTCGTCTGATGAGAAGCGTCCCGACAGGCCTCGTCCTACAGTCCAATCAGCGCAATTCGATGCAACACGCCCATATTGCAGATTGGAGAATAAGAAAAATGGCCAAAGCCGTACGCTTCTACGAAACCGGTGGTCCCGAAGTTCTACGTTATGAGGACGTCGAAGTCGGCGAACCCGGTCCGGGTCAGGTTCGCCTTCGTCATGTGGCGGTTGGCCTGAACTATGCCGACACCTATTTCCGTAACGGTACCTACCCGATTCCGATGCCCAACGGCATGGGCGTCGAGGCCTCTGGCGTAGTCCAGGCCGTTGGTGAAGGGGTCACCAACGTCGAAGTCGGTGATCGCGTCACCTACACCGGTTTCCTCAACACCCTCGGCGCCTACAGCACCGAGCGCCTGATCCCGGCCGCGCCGCTGATCAAGCTGCCGGAAACCATCAGTTTCGAAACCGCTGCCGCGATGACCATGCGTGGCCTGACGTCTTCGTACCTGATGCGCCGCATCTACGACTTCAAACCGGGCGACAGCATCCTGTTGCATGCCGCCGCTGGCGGTGTCGGCCTGATCGTTTCGCAGTGGGCCAAGTTGCTGGGCTTGAACGTGATCGGCACGGTTTCGACCGAGCAAAAGGCGGAAATCGCCCGGGCTCACGGTTGCGACCATACGATCAATTACAGCCATGAAGACGTCGCCGCTCGCGTTCGCGAACTGACCGATGGCGTGGGCGTCAACGTGGTGTTCGACAGCGTTGGCAAGAACACCTTCATGGGTTCGCTGGATTCGTTGAAACCCCGTGGCCTGATGGTCTGCGTGGGTACCGCATCCGGACCGATCCCGGCGTTCGATCCGGTGATGCTGGCGATGAAAGGTTCGCTGTACCTGACCCGTCCGGCCCTGGCCAACTACATCAGCGACCCTGCGGAAAAAGCCGCGCTGGCCGGTGAGTTGTTCGACCATGTCGGCAGCGGCCGGATCAAGATCGAGATCAACCAGCACTACGCCTTGCAGGATGCCGTGCAGGCCCATCGCGACCTTGAATCTCGCAAGACTACCGGTTCGTCGATTTTCGTCATTTAAGGAGCAGCCAGCCATGAAAGTCGAACAATTGACCTGCAGCATTGGCGCCGAACTGATCGGCGTCAACCTGGCCGACGCGGTGCATGACGACGGTCTGTTTGCCGAGATTCGTGCCCAGTTGCTCAAGCACCGCGTGGTGTTCCTGCGTGACCAGGACATCACCCGCGCCGAGCACGTGGCCTTCGCCCGACGCTTCGGCGAGCTGGAAGATCATCCGGTGGCCGGCAGTGATCCGGATCATCCGGGGTTGGTGCGGATCTACAAGAATCCGGACCAGCCGATGGACCGCTACGAAAACGCCTGGCACACCGACGCCACCTGGCGCGAAGCACCGCCGATGGGCTGCGTGCTGCGTTGCGTGGAATGCCCGCCAGTGGGCGGCGACACCATGTGGACCAACATGGTCCAGGCCTATGCGAACTTGCCGGAAGACGTAAAGGTCAAGATCGCCGACCTGCGCGCCCGCCACAGCATCGAAGCGAGCTTCGGTGCCGCCATGCCGATTGAAAAACGCCTGGCGCTCAAGGCGATGTACCCGGACGCCGAACACCCGGTGGTGCGCACCCATCCGGAAACCGGCGAGAAGGTGCTGTTCGTCAACGCTTTCACCACCCACTTCAGCAACTACCACACCCCTGAGCGGGTGCGCTTCGGCCAGGACGCCAACCCTGGCGCCGGCGAGTTGCTGCGTTACCTGATCAGCCAGGCGTACATCCCTGAGTATCAGGTGCGCTGGCGCTGGAAGCCCAACAGCATCGCCATCTGGGACAACCGCAGTACCCAGCACTACGCCGTCATGGATTACCCGCCGTGCCATCGCAAGATGGAGCGTGCCGGGATTATCGGCGACAAGACGTTCTGATCGAACGCCACCTGCATTCGCACTCGCAGCATTCGCACTCGTAAACACGTCTGCCCGGCACGACCCCGGGTGGGCGGGACAATCATAAGAACTGGCATAAGAACTGGAGTAACCCATGCAATTCTTCGACGATTCCCTGCACCCGGAAAACATGGAAAAGGTAGTCATTACCGTGGCCCCGTATGGCCCGGAATGGATGCCTGAAGACTTCCCGGAAGACATCCCGTTGACCATGGATGAGCAAGTCCAGAAAGCGGTCGAATGCTATGAAGCCGGCGCCACCGTGCTGCACCTGCATGTGCGTGAACTGGACGGCAAGGGCTCCAAGCGCCTGTCGAAATTCAACGAGCTGATCGCCGGTGTGCGTGAAGCCGTGCCAGACATGATCATCCAGGTCGGCGGTTCGATTTCCTTCGCCCCGGAAAGCGACGGTGAAGCGGCCAAGTGGCTGTCCGACGACACCCGCCACATGCTGGCCGAGCTGACCCCGAAGCCGGATCAGGTCACGGTGGCGATCAACACCACCCAGATGAACATCATGGAGCTGCTGTACCCGGAATACCTGGAAGGCACCTCCCTGGCCAACCCGATGACCCAGGCTGCCTATAGCGAGATGACCGTACCGGCAGGCCCGGCCTGGGTTGCCGAGCACCTCAAGCGCCTGATGGACAACGGCATCCAGCCACACTTCCAGCTGACCGGCATGCACGCCATGGAAACCCTCGAGCGCCTGGTGCGCAGGGGCATCTACAAGGGCCCGCTGAACCTGACCTGGATCGGCATCGGCGGCGGTTTCGATGGCCCGAACCCGTTCAACTTCTTCAACTTCATCCACCGCGCGCCGGACGGTTGCACCCTGACCTCCGAATCGCTGCTGAAAAACGTCATGCCGTTCAACACCATGTCGATGGCCATGGGCATGCACCCGCGTGTGGGCAACGAAGACACTATCATTGACCACAAGGGCGACCGTTTCGGCTCGGTGGCACAGATCCAGCAAACCGTGCGCATTGCCCATGAACTGGGCCGTGAAATCGCCACCGGCAAAGAAGCCCGCGAGATTTACCGCATCGGCGTGCAGTACGAAACCATCGAGGAAACCCTGTTGGCCAACGGCATGGCCCCCAACCGCAAGGCTGGGCAGAAAGGTGTGCCGCAACGCGGCTGACCTGTAGTCGGGGACGAGAGGCCGTGACCTCTCGTCCACCGCACTGCAAACGCTTGATAACAACAATAAAACAAAGCTTTGAGGAGGCTGCATGGCCTTTCACCCAATCGCCGCCGACGATGACGACGCAGGTTGCGTCGGCGTTGCGCGCCAATATGCCTGGATCGTCTTTGCCTTGACGTTCGGCCTGTTGATTTCCGATTACATGTCGCGTCAGGTGCTGAACGCGGTATTCCCCCTGCTCAAGACTGAGTGGGCGTTGAGCGACGGACAGCTCGGTCTGCTCAGTGGCATCGTTGCCCTGATGGTCGGCCTGCTGACGTTTCCCCTGTCGTTGCTGGCGGACCGTTTCGGCCGGGTCAAGAGCCTGGCGCTGATGGCTTTCTTGTGGAGCGTGGCGACCCTGGGTTGCGCGTTGGCGCAGGATTACCAGCAGATGTTCATCGCGCGATTCATGGTCGGCGTCGGCGAAGCCGCCTACGGCAGCGTGGGCATCGCCGTGGTGATCTCGGTGTTCCCCAAACACATGCGCGCCACCCTGGCCAGCGCCTTCATGGCTGGCGGTATGTTCGGTTCGGTGTTGGGCATGGCTTTAGGCGGTGCGATTGCCGCCAAGCTGGGCTGGCGCTGGTCGTTCGCCGGCATGTCGCTGTTTGGCCTGTTTCTGGCGGTGCTTTACCCGCTCATCGTCAAGGAAGCACGCATTGCGCCCAAGCGTGCAGCCCAGCTGGCGAACAAGGTGGCAGCGGTCAAGCGTCCGTTGTCTACGTTGTGGTCCAGCCGTTCGGTGGTGGCGACCTACATCGGCAGCGGCTTGCAGCTGTTCGTCGGCGGCACGGTGATAGTGTGGATACCGAGCTACCTCAATCGCTACTACGACATGCCCACGGGCAAGGCGGGCGGCTTGGCCGCGATCATCGTCCTGTGCAGCGGTGCCGGGATGATCCTGTGCGGCATGCTCAGCGATCGGCTGTGTCGCAACTCGCCGGAGCGCAAGGTCAGCCTGGCCATCGCTTTTTGCCTGGGCAGCTGCCTGTTGCTGTCGGCGGCGTTCGCGCTATCGGCGGGGCCTTTGCAGCTGGCGCTGATCTGCCTGGGCATGCTGATTGCCGCTGGCACCACCGGCCCCGCTGGCGCGATGGTTGCCAACCTGACCCATTACTCGGTGCACGGTACGGCGTTCGCCACGCTGACCCTGGCCAACAACATGCTGGGGCTGGCGCCCGGGCCGTTCATCACCGGCCGGGTGTCGGACCTCATCGGTCTGCATGCCGCGTTTCAACTGGTGCCACTGGTCAGCCTCGCGGCGGCAGCGGTGTTCTTTTATGCCAAGTGTCATTACCACAAAGATATTGCCCGCCTTCAGGGTCAGAGCGTGCCTGACCCTGTCAGTGAAGCCGGGATAGAGGTGAAGTTGTGAGTCGTCGTTTACGTATTGATGTGTTTTTCGATTTTATCTGCCCCTGGTGCCTGATCGGCAAACGCCAATTGGAGCATGCGCAGGTGCAGTTTCGCAGTCGTCACCCGGATGTGCAGATCACCACGGTGTGGCATGGCGTGCAGCTGTTGCCGCAGATACCGGTAGAAGGTGAACCCTTCGCCGATTTCTACCGCAAGCGCCTGGGCAATGCCGACGCAATGACCATGCGCCAGAAGCAGGTGCAGCAGGCTGCCGGGGCGGTTGGACTGGCCATCGACCTCAGCCGTATCGAGACGATGCCCAATACCGCCGACGCCCATCGTTTGTTCGAGCGTGCCAGCGCACTGGGCAATGCCAGCCAGTGTGAAATGTTGCTCGAACGACTGTTCGCCGCTTATTTCCTGAGACGCGAAAACCTCGGGTGCCGTGAGACCCTGCTTGCCATTGCCCGCTCCTGCGGCGTCGCCCCGGACGGGGTGCTCGATTGCCTGAAGGGCGATGCCACGCCGTTTGAAGGATCTCCCGGCGCGACCAGTGGCGTGCCGAGTTTCAAGTTCGACAACCGCATGACGGTGATCGGCGCACAACCTGCACAGGCGCTGCTCGCGGCCATGACCGAAGCCCTCAAGGAAAGTGATCGCGAGCGGCAGCCAGCATGACCCGGCGCATTCCCGTGCCAGCCGGCAAGCACCCGCAGGCCGGTGGCCGGGCGCTGTTCGAGTTCGAAGACAAAAGCCTGGCGCTGTTCAACGTCGACGGGCAGTTGTTTGCCATTGACGACAGCTGCCCGCACCAGGGCTCTTCACTATGCGGAGGGCGTCTTGAGGGCCGGGTGATTCAATGCCTTGCCCATGGTTTGCGCTTCGATTTGCACAGCGGCTACCTGCTCAATTCAAGGCAGGTCAAAGTCACCAACTACCCGGTCGAGATCATCGACGGCCAGGCGTATATCGTCATCGCAACCGAGGAGTCCGCGCCATGAGCGCCATTGCTCTCACCCGTATCCACACTCGCACGCGCGAACTGGCACCGGGGCTTATCGTCAGTCTGATCGTGGCAGCTGCCGCGTCGTTCTTGTCCGAGCACTACGGTGCGCCGGTCATGCTGTTTGCCTTGCTGCTGGGCATGGCCCTGAATTTTCTCGCCGATGACGGCCCCTGCAAGGCCGGTATCGAGTTCACCGCCCGCACCGTGCTGCGCATCGGCGTGGCGCTGCTGGGCATGCGCATCACCCTGGAGCAAATGGCGGCGCTGGGCTGGAAGCCGATTGCGCTGGTGGTGATCCTGGTGGTGGTGACCATCAGCGTGTCTGTGATCGCCGCCAAGGCCCTGGGCTTCCAGCGCCTGTTTGGCATGCTCACCGGCGGCGCGACGGCCATCTGTGGCGCCTCGGCGGCTCTGGCACTGGCGGCGGCACTGCCGAACCATCCGCAGAAAGAACGGGCGACACTGTTCACGGTCATTGGCGTGTCGGCGTTGTCGACGCTGGCGATGATTGTCTACCCGATGATCGCCAACTGGCTGCAGTTGTCGCCGCAGGTGGCGGGCGTGTTCCTCGGCGCCACGATCCACGACGTGGCCCAGGTGGTCGGTGCCGGCTACAGCATGTCGACCGAGACCGGCGACACGGCCACGGTGGTCAAGCTGATGCGCGTTGCGATGCTGCTGCCGGTGATCGTCACCGCGGCGATGATCACCCGCATGCAAGGCGCCGACCCGACCGGCAAACGCCCGCCGCTGTTGCCGTGGTTCGCCGTCGGCTTTCTGATTCTGGCCTGCATCAACAGCACCGGATGGATAGCGCCTGCGGTGCAAGGCTCGGTCAACGAACTGTCGCGCTGGTGCCTGGTGATTTCCATCAGCGCCCTGGGCATGAAGACCCGGCTCAAGGAGCTGGCGGCGGTCGGGATCAAGCCGATTCTGCTGATGGTCGGGGAGACGGTGTTCCTGGTGGTGCTGGTGCTCTTGTTGCTGCGCTGGGGGCTCTAGGTATCAGACAGATCCTGTGGGAGCGAGCTTGCTCGCGATAGCGGTTTCACATTCAACACTCATGGCGGCTGACACACCGCCATCGCGAGCAAGCTCGCTCCCACAGGGATGGTGTTCCAACTTCGCGCATTCTGGGTATGAAGACCTGGCTCAAGGAGCTGGCGGCGGTCGGGATCAAACCGACTCTGCTGATGGTGGGGGAGACGGTGTTCCTGGTCGTGCTGGTGCTCTTGTTGCTGCGCTGGGGGCTCTAGGTATCAGACAGATCCTGTGGGAGCGAGCTTGCTCGCGATAGCGGTTTCACATTCAACACTCATGGCGGCTGACACACCGCCATCGCGAGCAAGCTCGCTCCCACAGGGATGGTGTTCCAACTTCGCGCATTCTGGGTATGAAGACCTGGCTCAAGGAGCTGGCGGCGGTCGGGATCAAACCGATTCTGCTGATGGTGGGGGAGACGGTGTTCCTGGTCGTGCTGGTGCTGTTGCTGCTGCACTGGGGGCTCTGAGCGCGTCGCCATTCGTTCGTTTTATGGCAGGGCTGCACGGCGTTGACTCCTCATGCCGTGGGGCTCCAGACCGGTGCTACAAGCACCGGTCTTTCGCGGCGACTGTACCAGCAGTCGCCGTTTTTTTATGGCGGTCAATCAAGGTTTTTTTCCACCAACCTGTAATTTCTGACAGTAGACGCTAGCCGACAGCGAATGCTATCCAGAGCCCATGAACAATCCCGGTGTGCACCACGCAACACCCACCCTCGCGGTCATGGATCCGCGAGGGCTCGCTGTGCGCGGCGTCGGCTACTGGCGTGCGCAGACTGGGCAAACGCCGCAGGCGCGAGTCACGCGGCAGGTGTTCGATGCGGCGGGGCGTGGGGTTGAACAGTGGGATGCGCGGTTGCCGGTTTCGGCGTTGAGTCATGGATTTAGCCTGACAGGGACGGTGTTGGCGACGGACAGCGTCGATGCCGGTTGGCGTGTGTCGTTATGGGGGCAAGCGGAAAAAACCCTGAGCCTTTGGGACAGTCGCGGCACGCGGCAGGACCATGAATACGACACGTCGCTACGCCCAACGGCGGTGATGGAGCAGGCGCGGGGTGAGCCGGTGCGGGTGGTCGAGCGCTTCGAGTATGGCACCGCCGAAATTGAGGTTGGCAATCAGTGTGGTCGGTTGATTCGCCACGACGACCCGGCCGGCACCCGGCATATGCCCGAGTACGATCTGCTGGGGCTGGCGCAGAGTGAAATCAGCCACTTTCTCACTGAGTTGGACACACCCGATTGGCCGCTGGACGAGTCGGCACGTGAGGCACTGCTGGAGTCCGGGATGGGGTTCGAGAGTCGCTGGGCCTACAACCCTGCCGGGGATTTGCTGCGCCTTACCGACGCCAACGGCAACCGTCGGCGCTTCAGCTACAGCGTGGCTGGACAGCTCAAGGACGGTTGGCTGCAACCGGCGAATAGCCCGGCACCCGGACAGTGCCTGGTGCACGACATCCGCTACAACCCGAGCGATCAGGTCGAACGGGAAACCGCTGGCAACGGTGTAGTCACCGAGGCCGAGTACGCACCCAACGACGGGCGTTTGCTGCGCTTGGCCGCCGGGTTGCCCGGCGCGTCCCCCTTGCAGGATCTGCGTTATGCAGTCGACCCGGTCGGCAACATCCTTGAGATCGACGACCGCGCGCAGCCCGTGCGTTTCCATAAGAACCAACGTGTCGAGGCACGGCGCACCTTCGGCTATGACAGCCTCGGCCAGTTGATCAGCGCCACCGGCTGGGAAGCCGAGCAAGCCGCCTCTTACCCGATGCCCCGTTACCGCACCTCGAACGACGCCAACGCCGTGGTGAACTACCGCGAAGACTACGCCTACGATCCGGCCGGCAACATGACTGAGCTACGGCACCTCGGCGCGCAGCCATTCACCCGGCGCTGGGCCGTCGACCCGAACAGCAATCGCAGCCTGCTTGAAGATGAGCAGCCACCGGATTTCACCAACAGCTTCGACCGCAATGGCAACCTGCGCTTTCTGCAGCGTGGCCAAACCATGACCTGGGATTGGCGCAACCAACTCGCCAGCGTTTCGCCGGTACAACGCGAAAACGAAGCCGACGACACCGAACGCTACCTCTACGGCGGCGGAGGCAAACGCCTGCGCAAAGTCCGCACCGCCCTGACCGACGCTCGAACCGTAACCACCGAAGTGCGCTACCTGCCGGGGTTGGAAATCCACTTTCGCAACGGCACCCCGACGCACCAGGCACTCGACCTGGAGGCCGGGCGCAATCGGGTGACATGGCTGCAAGGACCGCACGCGCCTGCGTTCGCGTTGCGCTACCACCTGACCGACCATTTGGGCTGCGGCACGCTGGAACTGGATGATCACGGTCAAGTGCAGAGTCGCGAAGCGTATTACCCGTTCGGCGGCACGGCGTGGGAGGACCACAGCGATCAGAGCGGTGCCTGGAAAACCCTTCGTTACTCGGGCAAGGAGCGGGATGCCACCGGGCTGTATTACTACGGGTATCGCTACTTTGCGCCGTGGCTGAGCCGCTGGATCAACCCGGATCCGGCGGGAGCGGTGGATGGGTTGAACCTGTATAAATTTGTGGGGAATTCGCCAGTGGGCAGGGTGGATCGGGAT
>NZ_JAHBDN010000087.1:0-29044 GCF_019956445.1 Pseudomonas sp. BF-R-19 | reverse complement strand
CAGGGTGTGACTGCAATCATCGAGCGCTGAGTAAAAACAACTGTGGGAGCGGGCTTGCTCGCGAAGAGGCCATCAACATCAATGTTGACTGCCATACCGCTTTCGCGAGCAAGCCCGCTCCCACAGGGATTGGTGGTGTGCCGGCTGATCAGGTACGAAACCTGCGCACCAACCCGTCCAGCTCATTGGACAACCCGGCCAGGCTCTGGGAATCCATGCGCGCCGAGTTGGCCAGTTCCGCCACCAACTGCGCATCGCCATGGATCTGGCTGATGTGCCGGTTGATGTCTTCTGCCACCTGATGCTGTTGTTCCGCCGCCGTGGCGATCTGGGTGTTCATGTCGCGGATCACGTCCACCGACTCGCGGATCTGCCCGAAGCTGTTGCGCGCCTCGCCGATGCGCGTCACCGATTGCTGGGACACTTCCAGGCTGGCGTGCATCTGCTGGGTCACCTGGCTGGTGCGTTTGGCCAGGTTGCCCAGCAGCCCGTCGATTTCCGCCGTGGAGTCGGCCGTGCGCTTGGCCAGGGCCCGCACTTCGTCGGCCACCACGGCAAAGCCGCGTCCTTGTTCACCGGCCCGGGCCGCTTCGATCGCGGCGTTCAGTGCCAGCAGGTTGGTCTGTTCAGCGATCGAGCGGATGGTCCCCAGGATCGACTGGATGTCGTTGCTGTCGCGTTCGAGCTGTTGCATCGACTGGGCCGACTGTTCGATTTCCTGGCTCAGGCGATCCACGCTGTTCACCGCCGCATCGATCTGCTGCTGACCTTCGCGCGCCTGGCGCTGGCCACTGTCGGCAGACTCCGCCGCCTGGCTGCAAGAGCGTGCGACTTCGTTGGCGGTGGCGACCATTTCGTGGAACGCCGTGGAGACCATGTCCACCGCTTCACGCTGGCGTCCGGCGGCTTCGGCCATGTCGCTGGAGACCTGGGTCGAACTCTTGGACGTGGCGAGGATCTTGCCCGCCGCGCCGCCGATGTTCTGGATCAGGTTGCGAATCGCGGTCAGGAACTGGTTGAACCAGTTGGCCAGTTGCGCAGTTTCATCGTTGCCACGGATTTGCAGGTTCTGGGTCAGGTCGCCTTCGCCTTGGGCGATGCCTTCCAGGCCGCTGGCCACGCTGCGGATCGGGCGCACGATGAGGCTGGCAAAACTGGCTCCGACGATGGCGAAGATGACGGCCAGGACGGCGGCGATGATGGCGATCAACCAGGTCAACTGGGTCGCGGAGCTCATCACGTCGTCCTGTTTGATCAGGCCGATAAAGGTCCAGCCCAGTTGCTCGGACGGCCAGACGTTGGCCATGTAGTGCTCGCCGTTCAACTCCACTTCCACCAGGCCCTTGCCGGCCTTGGCCAGATGCGCGTAGCCGTCGCCAAGGCTATTCAGCGGTTTGAAGTTGTGTTCCGGTTGTTTCGGATCCACCAGGACCATGCCGGTGTTTTCCAGCAGCATCAGGTAGCCGGTTTCACCGAGCTTGATCTGCTTGACGATTTCGGTGAGCTGCTTGAGCGTCACGTCGATGCTGACCACGCCGCCGTTGGTGCCCAGCTTGTTGTCGATGGTGCGCACGGTGCTGACGTAGGTCGCGTCGTCCTGGGCCCAGTAATAGGCCTCGGTACGGAACGGCTTGCCCGGTTTGGCCTGGGCAGCCTTGTACCAGGGGCGCTGGCGCGGGTCGTAATTATTAAGCTTCGGATCATCCGGCCACGACACGTAGCCGCCCGCCGCCGTGCCGAGGATGGCATAGGCGTAGGCCGGGTGGCTGTTGCCCAGGTCCTGGAGCAGGGTGAAGACTTTTTTGTCAGCCTCGCCCTGGGGGACGCTCTCGGCGTTGGCGGCCATGTAAGTCTTGAGGCTGTCGTCGGAGTTTCGGATCAGCGGCTGCCTGGCCAGGTAATCGACGTTCTGGCTGATGCCGTCAAAGAACAACTGCATGGCGTTGCTGACCTGACGAATCTCGCGGGCACTGCCGTCGACGAATTCGTCCCTGGCATCACTGCGCAGGTTCAGCACAACGAGGGTGGCGACCAGCACCACGGGCAGGCAGGCGATGATTGCAAACGCCCAGGTCAACTTCTGTTTGATGTTCATCCGCGCTCCAGATTTTCTTGTAGGCCCACGCAGTGCAGATGACTCGCGGTTTATTGGCAGGCGAAACGTTCTTGGTCAACCCGGGTCCTTGAGTGCGGCATCGCTATTATTGGGGCAGCGATTGTCGGACAAATCACTTTGTCACTAAGGACTTCGGCTGTTGTCGGAGGAAATTGAGGCCCGTTGGGAAAAATCCTACGGAAGGTATGAATGGTGGTGTCAGCTTCTGTCGCAATTGCCCTCAATGCCCTTGCACAACAAGTGACGCAGGCTCGGCTATGATCTGGAACGACCATGGCGGTCGTCGGTTTTACTTGATGAAATCGGTACATTGTGTGCTTCTGCAATGTTCATAAGTCGGCAACCCCTCCCCCCGGTGAGTGGATTGCCGTATAACGAATGACTTTCGCGTGTTTGGTAATAAAGGACCCACAATAAAAGCTGATGAAGACTCCAAAACGCATTGAACCCCTGATCGAGGACGGTCTGGTCGACGAGGTGCTGCGCCCACTCATGAGTGGTAAAGAAGCAGCTGTTTATGTGGTGCGCTGCGGCAACGAGTTGCGTTGCGCGAAGGTCTACAAGGAGGCGAATAAACGCAGTTTCCGTCAGGCGGCCGAATACCAGGAAGGCCGCAAGGTACGTAACAGCCGTCAGGCCCGTGCGATGGCCAAGGGCTCGAAGTTTGGACGCAAGGAAACCGAGGACGCCTGGCAGAACGCCGAAGTGGCGGCGCTGTTCCGTCTGGCCAATGCCGGTGTGCGGGTGCCCAAGCCGTTCGACTTCCTCGAAGGCGTGCTGCTCATGGAGCTGGTGGCCGACGAGTACGGTGATGCCGCGCCGCGCCTGAACGATGTGGTGCTGGAGCCGGACCAGGCCCGGGAGTATCACGCGTATCTGATTTCCCAGATCGTGCTGATGCTGTGTACCGGTCTGGTGCACGGCGACCTGTCCGAGTTCAACGTGCTGCTGACGCCGACCGGCCCGGTCATCATCGACCTGCCGCAGGCGGTGGACGCGGCGGGCAACAACCACGCGTTCAGCATGCTGGAGCGGGATGTGGGCAACATGGCGTCCTACTTCGGGCGGTTTGCACCGGAGCTGAAGAAGACCAAGTACGCCAAGGAAATGTGGGCCTTGTACGAGGCCGGCACCTTGCACCCGGCCAGTGTCCTGACCGGCGAGTTCGCCGACACGGAAGAGCTGGCCGACGTGGGCGGAATCATGCGCGAGATCGAGGCCGCGCGCCTGGATGAAGAGCGCAAGCAAGCCGTACGCGCGGCGGACGATGCTCCGCCGGGCAAGACCGAAGAACCGCCTCCACCGTGGATGCAGTGATCGGATAAAGAAAAACCCGGCTTCGGCCGGGTTTTTTGTGGGTTACAGATTCAATGTGACAGACACAATACCTGTGGGAGCGAGCTTGCTCGCGATGACGTCGGCACATCCAGCATTGATGTGTCAGGTACACCGCTATCGCGAGCAAGCTCGCTCCCACAGGTTTTTGCGGTGTCCTGCTATCACGATGGGGCCGCAGTGGTGCAACACCCCGACTCCAGATTCTTCAGAATCGGGCAATCCGGCCGATGATCGCCCTGACAGTGCTCAACCAGGTCCTGCAAGGTGTCGCGCAACTGACCCAGCTCGCGGATCTTCTGGTTCAACTCATCGATGTGCTGGCGGGCCAACGCTTTCACATCGGCGCTGGCGCGCTGGCGGTCTTGCCAGAGGGTCAGCAACTTGCCGACTTCTTCCAGGGAAAACCCCAGGTCCCGCGAGCGCTTGATGAACGCCAGGGTGTGCAGGTCGTCATCGCCGTACACCCGGTAACCGCTGTCGGTGCGATGGGCCGCCTTGAGCAGACCGATGGATTCGTAATAACGGATCATCTTTGCGCTCAGGCCGCTGTGGCGGGCCGCTTGGCCGATGTTCATCGGTTGTCCTCCAGGTCCTTGGGTTTCCAGGTTTTCAACAGTAACGCATTGCTCACCACGCTGACGCTCGACAACGCCATGGCCGCCCCGGCCAGCACTGGATTGAGGAAGCCGAACGCCGCCAGCGGAATGCCGATCAGGTTATAGACGAAAGCCCAGAACAGATTCTGCCGAATCTTGGCGTAGGTCTTGCGGCTGATCTCCAGCGCGGCCGGCACCAGTCGCGGATCGCCGCGCATCAGGGTGATGCCGGCCGCGTGCATGGCGACGTCGGTGCCGCCCCCCATGGCGATGCCGATGTCGGCGGCGGCCAGTGCCGGGGCGTCATTGATGCCGTCGCCGACCATCGCCACCACCCCGGTTTGTTTCAGTGCGGCGACCGTGGCGGCTTTGTCTGCCGGCAGCACTTCGGCATGCACATCGTGGATGCCCAGCGCCTCGGCGACCACCTTGGCGCTGCCGCGATTGTCGCCGGTCAGCAGGTGGCTGCTGATGTTCCGTGCATTCAGTTGTTGCACCGCTTGCAGTGCGCCGGGCTTGAGGGTGTCACCGAAGGCGAACAGGCCCAACACTTGAGGTTCTGGGGATTGCTCGATCAGCCAGGACAAGGTCCGGCCTTCTTTTTCCCACGCGATTGCGGAGTCGGCCAACGGCCCGGCATTCAAGCCGCTGTCCTCCAGCAGACGCCGATTGCCCAGCGCCAGGCGACGCCCTTCGAGGCTTCCGGCGATGCCGCGGCCGGTCCGGGACTGGCTGTCGCTGACATCGGCCACCTTCAAATGGCGTTCGGCGCAGGCATCCAGAACAGCCTTGGCCAGCGGGTGCTCACTGCCGCGTTGCAGGGCGCCGGCCAATTGCAGCAGGCTCGCCTCATCACCGTCGATGGCACTCAGATGAGCAATGCGCGGGGCGCCGGAGGTCAGGGTGCCGGTCTTGTCGAATACCACTGCGCTGACTTCATGGGCGCGCTCCAGTGCTTCGGCGTCCTTGATCAGAATCCCGTAGCGTGCCGCCACGCCGGTGCCGGCCATGATCGCCGTCGGCGTGGCCAGGCCCAGGGCACACGGGCAGGCGATCACCAGCACCGCCACGGCGTTGATCAGCGCGGATTCCATCGGCGCGCCATACAGCCACCAGCCGATCAGGGTGGCCAGGGCAATCAGCAGCACGGTGGGCACGAACACCTGGCTGACTTTATCCACCAGTTTCTGGATCGGCGCTTTTGCGGCCTGGGCGTCTTCCACCAGACGGATGATCCGCGCCAGCACGGTTTCCGCACCGAGGGCCTGGGTACGCACCAGCAACCGGCCTTCACCGTTGATCGCACCGCCGGTGACTTTGTCGCCGGGCTGCTTGGGCACCGGCAGGCTCTCGCCGCTTATCAGGGCTTCGTCGGCGTGGCTCTGGCCTTCAACCACTTCACCGTCCACCGGGAAGCGTTCGCCGGGTTTGACCATCACCAGGTCATTGAGGCGCAGGGCGCTGATGGCGACGTCTTGCTCGTGGCCATCGATCACCCGGATCGCCCGTTCCGGGCGCAAGGCTTCGAGGGCACGGATGGCGCTGGCGGTCTGGCGCTTGGCGCGGCTTTCCAGGTACTTGCCCAGCAGCACCAGGGCGATCACCACCGCCGAGGCTTCGAAATACAGATGCGGCATGCGCCCGGCGGCGGTGGCCCATTCGTACAGGCTCAAGCCATACCCGGCGCTGGTGCCCAGGGCGACCAGCAAATCCATGTTTCCGGCCCCGGCGCGCACGGCTTTCCACGCGGCGATGTAAAACCGTGCACCGAAGACGAATTGCACCGGCGTGGCCAAGGCAAATTGCACCCAGGCCGGGAGCATCCAGTGCACGCCGAATGGCTGCAGCAGCATCGGCAATACCAGCGGCAAGGCGAGGACAATGGCGATGATCAAGGCCAGGCGTTCGCGGTGCAGGCGCTGTTGCTGATTGTCGGTTGTCGGGTGTTCGGCTTCCCAGACGCTGGCGCTGTAGCCAGCCTTGGCCACCGCGGCGATCAAGGTTTGCGGATCGACCTGGCCGAGCAGTTCAAGGTGGGCGCGTTCGTTGGCCAGGTTGACGCTGACGCTTTTCACACCGGCAACCTTGCCCAGCGCACGCTCGACCCGACCGACGCAGGATGCGCAGGTCATGCCGTCGATGCTCAATTCCAGGCTCTGTTGCGGCACGCTGTAGCCGGCCTTGGCCACGGCATCCATCAAGGCCGGCAGGCTGTCGCTGGGTGCCTGGACCCGGGCCTGTTCAGTGGTGAGGTTGACGCTGACGGCACTGGCGCCAATGACTTTGCTCAAGGCGCGCTCGACCCGCCCGGCGCAACTGGCGCAGGTCATGCCGGCAATCGGCAGGTCGAACGTGGTGGATTCGGACATCGGTCGCACTCCCTGTAGTAGATGACCACAGGATCAACCTTGCCATGCTGGCAAGGTCAAGCACCAATCTTAAACTTGCCTCTGATCTAATGTGGGAGCGGGCTTGCTCGCGAAAGCGGTGTGTCAGGCAAAATTGATGTCGACTGACACTACGCCTTCGCGAGCAAGTCGGATCGCCGCACCGCCGCTCCCACAGGGATTTGTGTCAGTAGCCGAGACCGGCGCGCTTGAGGTACATCCCTTCCTGCGTCATCGCGATCCGGTACTTGAGCACATCGCCGGCCTTGAGCTGGATATCCTGCGAACCCGGCGCGAGCATGCCCGGATTGCAACCTGGGGCCTGGCCCGGCAGCAGTTTCAGGCGTAGCGATACAATGCCCGGCGGCAGGTTGAACGAGGTGCTCTGTTCCTGAAACAGCCGCGCTGCCAGTTGATCCTGGATGTACACGCCGATTTCGCAACTGGTCGCGACTTCCAGGCGCTCGCGGGAAATGATCAGCACGCCATAATCCTGACCGGCAGCATTGACCGAAGGCATGGCGGCGAAAAGGCTGAGAAAGCCAAACAGGCTGAAAACTGACCAGCGCATGGCTGAATCTCCTGAGTTCGAGTCATTGATGGACGCAGCTTGGCCGAGCGTCGCCCCGATTGCCAGCCCGGCAGCTAGCTTCAGAACTTGACCTTGCCATGGTGGCAAGCTCGAAACTGGGTTCAACCCTCGGAAAAGGAGTCATCCCATGCAAGTGTTCAACGTTGAAGGCATGTCTTGTGGCCACTGCGTCAAGGCCATCACTCAGGCGGTCCAGGCCAAGGACCCCGCGGCCAGTGTGCGGGTCGATCTGGCGGCCAGGGAGGTCGGTGTCGAAAGTGCGCTGACCGCCCAGCAAGTGATCGAGGCGATCAGCGAAGAGGGTTACGGCGTCAAACTGGCCTGAATTTGATAGTTAGCGAGCTACCGGAATGTTCAAGGCGTCCATGCGCGGCTAGACTGTCGGGCTGCCGACTTCTGCCCCACTGGATGCCTGATGAACTTTCGTACCATTCTGATTCTCGGCGCCTTGAGCGCTTTCGGTCCGCTGGCGATCGATTTCTACCTGCCGGCCTTCCCGGCCATGGCCCTGGCTTTCGGGACGGACGAAAATCACGTTCAGATGACGTTGGCGGCGTATTTCCTCGGCTTGTCCATCGGTCAGTTGGCCTATGGCCCGGTGGCGGATCGTTTCGGGCGACGCATTCCGTTGCTCGTCGGTGTCGGCCTGTTCACCGCTGCATCCGTAGCATGCGCTTATGCGCCGAACCTGGAATGGCTGATCGGCGCGCGTTTCATCCAGGCGTTGGGCGGTTGCGCGGGGATGGTGATTTCCCGGGCGGTGGTCAGCGACAAATGTGATGCGGTGGGTTCGGCGAAAGTCTTTTCGCAGTTGATGCTGGTGATGGGACTTGCCCCCATCCTCGCGCCATTGCTGGGTGGGTTGTTGGTCAACACCACAGGCTGGCAGTCGATCTTCCTCGCCTTGACCGGTTTCAGTGCGCTGGCGGGGCTGGCGGTGGCGGCGGGATTGCCGGAAAGCATGCCGGCCCACATGCCGCGTCAACCGCTGTCGGGTGCGCTGCGTCAGTACGGCCGGTTGCTGGCCGACCCGATATTTCTTGGCCATGCCTTGACCGGGGGCATCGCCATCGCCGGGATGTTTGCCTACATCGCCGGTTCACCCTTCGTGTTCATCAAGCTCTATGGCGTCCCGGCTGAACATTTCGGCTGGCTGTTCGGCGCCAATGCGGCAGGTTTCATTTTGGTGGCGCAGGTCAACGCCCGCTTGCTGGCCAAACGTGGCCCGGCGTTTTTGCTGGCGCGCGCCGTGTGGGTTTACCTGGCGGCCGGACTGACGCTGTTCGCGGTCAGCTCCCTGCACACCGCTCAACTGTGGCCGGTGTTGCTCCCGTTGTTCGTCTGCATTGCCAGCCTCGGCTGCATCCTGCCCAACGCCTCGGCCTGTGCGATGAACGGGCAGGGCGCACGGGCCGGCAGCGCGTCGGCGCTGCTCGGTTGTCTGCAATTCAGCGTGGCTGCCGGCGCCTCTGCGCTGGTGGGTGTGCTGCACGACGGCAGCGCCGTGCCGATGGCCATGGTCATCAGCCTGTGTGGATTTCTGGTGGTGAGCGCGGCCGTGCTCACCCGGCGTTTGCAAAATGCCCGGGCGCTGGCGCAAGCCCAGGTTTGAGGCCGGAGTCAGCCGGCTGCACGCTGCGGGAGGAGGACGGGAATCTGGTGAGGGGCCTGGATGCGGGCTTCAAGAGTACGCGTGAAAGCGCGAGCTTCTGCTTCGCTGCGGAACGTCACAGCATGTTGGTCAAGGCGGACTTGCCACTGGGATTTTGCCAGTTCTTTTATCAGGATCTTCATAGCTGATCACCTCTCGTAAAAGACGTTACGCAAAAGAATACCTCGCAGGAGATTCGATTGTAGTCCCGTATACGCTCACCATTGTGACAAGGATCAACTGTCTGACTGACGGTTTGTAACTAAAAAAAACACGGTTTTTCGAGGGTGCCACAGAGGCTGTCTGCGACCGGAATTGCCCGGTCGCAGTCGGAAAACAGCAGAAGGCGATGAAATCAGCGGCGGTTTTTTTCAGCGCTTCAGAACCCTTCCAGCACAATCTTGCCCTTGGCTTTGCCACTCTCCAGCAGGGCATGGGCACGGCGCAGATTGGCCGCGTTGATTGTACCGAAGTGTTCGCCCACCGTGGTTTTCAGGGTCCCGGCATCGATCAGCCAGGCGACGCGATTGAGCAGGTTGTGCTGCTCGATCATGTCCGCGGTTTCAAACAGCGAACGGGTGTACATGAATTCCCAGTGCAGTGACAGGCTCTTGCGCTTGAGCTTGGTCACGTCCAGCGACTTGGGGTCATCGATCAGCGCCAGTTTGCCTTGGGGTGCCAATGCCTCGACCAATTGGTCCAGGTGCTGGTCGGTTTGCGTCAGGCTGGCAACGTGGGTGACCTGATCCACGCCGGCACGCTTGAGTGCTTCGCTCAGTGGCTGACTATGGTCGATCACCAGATCGGCGCCCAGTTCCTTCACCCAGCTTTGGGTCTGCGCACGCGAAGCGCTGCCGATGACTTTCAGGGCCGTCAGTTGGTGAGCCAGTTGCGTAAGCATCGAGCCCACACCGCCCGCCGCGCCGACGATCAACAGGCTCTGGCCTTCGTCGGTTTTGCCTTCGCGCACTTGCAGGCGCTCGAACAACAGCTCCCACGCCGTGATCGCGGTGAGCGGCAGGGCAGCGGCCTCGGCGAAACCCAGGGTCTTTGGCATGTGGCCGACGATGCGCTCGTCCACCACATGCAACTCGCTGTTGCCGCCCGCACGCGCGATGGAGCCGGCGTAATACACCTTGTCGCCGGCCTGGAACAGCGTCACCTCACTGCCCACCGCCTTGACCACACCGGCCACATCCCAACCCAACACCTTGGCCGCGCCACCTTCGGGCTGAACGTTCTGGCGCACCTTGGTGTCGACCGGGTTGACCGAGATGGCTTTGACTTCTACCAGCAAGTCGCGGGGGCCGGCGACCGGATCCGGCAATTCGATGTCTTGCAGAGCCTTGTCGTCACTGATCGGCAACGAGGCGTAGTAGGCAATGGCTTTCATGGGCGGCTCCTGAACACTAATTAAAGAAGAGATTCGATGGGACAGATGATTGGCTATTTCTCCTGAATATAAAACCGGCTAAAAGAGCAGTCTCTTTCAATATTTTTTTGATAATCGGTGCTCTTGATGTTGCGTTTCGATGACTTGCAGTTGTTTGTCCGGGCGGCGGACCTGGGCAGCCTGTCCGCCGCCGCACGGGGCATGGACATGTCGGCGGCGGTGGCCAGCGCGGCGCTCAAGCGCATCGAACAACAGCTCGGCGCCCGATTGTTGGCCCGTTCGACCCGCAGCCTGCGCCTGACCGCCGAAGGCGAGGGTTTTCTCGAGTACGCCCGCGCGGCCCTGAGCAATCTCGACGAGGGCCGGCGATTGCTGGCCAGTGGTCAGGACCAGGTCAGCGGGGTGCTGCAACTGTCGGCGCCATCGGACTTTGGCCGCAACCTGCTGCTGCCCTGGCTCGACGAGTTTCAACGCGAGCATCCGAAACTCACCGTGCGCCTGCTGCTGGGGGACCGCATTGCCGACCTGTTTCGCCAACCGGTAGACATTGCCCTGCGCTACGGAGAACCTGAGGACTCCAGTCTGGTGGCGCTGCCCATCGCCCCGCAGAACCGCCGGGTGCTGTGCGCCGCTCCCGGCTATCTGGCCCGGCATGGCGAGCCACGGCATCTGGAGCAACTGGCGCAGCACAATTGCCTGTTGTACATGCTCGGCAGCCGGGTCCACGATCACTGGAGTTTTCACGACGGCAAACGCGAAGTCAGCCTGACCGTCAGCGGCGATCGTTTCAGTGACGATGCCGATGTCGTGCGCCTTTGGGCCGTGGCAGGTGCCGGGATCGCTTACAAGTCCTGGCTCGATGTGGCCGCCGATGTACTGGCCGGCCGCTTGACGGTGCTGATGCCGGAGCTGCTCTGTGAGCGCGCACCGTTGAATCTGTTGTGCGCCCATCGCGCACAATTGAGTAAGCCGGTGAACCTGTTGCGTGAAATGCTTGCCAGACGATGCGCGTTTTTGAGCAGTCAATTTCCGGGCTTTGCGGAAATCGATCATTAGTCGCCCAAAAAAAGAGAAATTTCCCTCAGGAACGATCACCACCTACGCCGGGCGGAGGAAAGGATCCGCCGACCAACCCGAATATACTAACGCCCTCATCATGTACGTAGCGTCGATCCCCCAATGGCGGGACCACGTACGAGTCGGCCCGGCTGCACGGTCAACCTTCTGGCCTTCGCAGCATCGGCCAGGCAGCGCTAATGAGTGAGCAAGGCGTTGCCGGGCTTATGGCAGTTTCCACGGATTGGCCGACGACACATTACTGGTCAAGATTTCTCTGGGCAGTAGACGAATCGATTCAACAGGGAGTGAATACATGGAACATGCACCTTGCATCAGCCAGATCGCCACATTGCTGGCTGACCCAAAGCGCAGCGCAATGATGTGGGCCTTGATGGATGGTTCGGCGCGAACAACCGAAGAGTTGGCATTGCTGGCCAGCCTGTCACCGTCTTCGGCCAGTGCACACCTGGGACGTTTGTCCGCCGGAGGTCTGCTGAGGGTTGAAAACCGCGGCCGCAAACGCTTCTTCCGCCTGGCCGCTCCCGAGGTCGGGGCGGCAATCGAAGCACTGGCCAGCGCGACCTTCGCCAGCGCACCCCAGGATATTCCGGACGTATTCAAGCGCAATGCGCCTCTGGTCAAACCCCGGGCGGTGCGTTCGTCATTGTTGAGTGCCCGACTGTGCGACGATCACTTGGGGGGCACCCTGTCCGCCGATCTGTATCAGCGACTGCTGGAGGCAGGCTGGATCGAACACTTTGATCAGCGGGTCACGGTCACGCTCAAGGGCGCGACGGAGTTGGCGGCACGGGGAGTGTTCATCCAGGCACTGGCCCATCACAACGGCAGGGTTGCCTGCGCCTGCCCTGACTGGAGCGAAAGACGCCCGCACTTGGGCGGCTCGCTGGGCGCGGCATTGTTGCAGCTGTTCATGCAGTCGGGGTGGCTGAGCCTGCCCAACGATTCCCGAGCCTTGCAGGTGACGGCCTCGGGGCAACGCGAAATTCATCGCTTTGCCCAGGAAACCGAGTTGGAAATGGCTCTGTAGGAGCCGGCTTGCCGGCGATGGCGGCCTCCCATCCAGCATCAATACTGGAGGTGATGGCCTGATCGCTGGCAAGCCAGCTCCTACAAGGATTTGCATTTGCCTTTACGGTTTCACCAACCGCGCATCGAGGCTGTTCTGCGCCAGGCGTTTGGCCTGATCCTGGGTCATGCCCAGGTGGGTGTGCAGCGCATGGAAGTTCTCGGTGACATAACCGCCGAAGTACGCCGGGTCATCGGAGTTCACGGTCACTTTCACGCCGCGTTCCAGCATGTCGAGAATGTTGTGCTGCGACATGTGATCGAACACGCAAAGCTTGGTGTTCGACAATGGGCACACGGTCAGCGGGATCTGCTCGTCGATGATTCGCTGCATCAGGCGCTCGTCTTCGATGGCGCGCACGCCATGGTCGATGCGCTGGATTTTCAACAGGTCGATGGCTTCCCAGATGTACTCCGGCGGGCCTTCTTCACCGGCGTGGGCGACGGTCAGGAAGCCTTCGTGACGGGCCCGGTCGAACACACGCTGGAACTTGCTTGGCGGGTGGCCCATCTCGGAGCTGTCCAGGCCCACGGCGACGAACGCATCGCGGAACGGCAGCGCCTGGTCGAGGGTTTTCTGTGCTTGGTCTTCACTCAGATGACGCAGGAAGCTCAGGATCAAACCACTGGTGATGCCCAGTTGCTGCTCGCCATCCTTCAGCGCGGCGGCGATGCCGTTGAGCACTACTTCGAACGGGATGCCACGGTCGGTGTGGGTCTGCGGGTCGAAGAACGGTTCGGTGTGAATCACGTTCTGCTCTTTGCAGCGCAGCAGGTACGCCCAGGTCAGGTCATAGAAGTCCTGGGACGTGCGCAGCACATCGGCACCCCGGTAATACAGGTCGAGGAACTCCTGCAGGTTGTTGAAGGCATACGCCTTGCGCAAGGTTTCGACGTCGTTCCATGGCAAGGCAATCTTGTTACGCTCGGCCAGGGCGAACAACAGCTCGGGCTCCAGCGAGCCTTCCAGGTGCAGGTGCAATTCGGCCTTGGGCAGGGCGTTCAGCCAGTCGTACATAATTCTTTTCTCATCAGGTGCAATGGTCGCCATTCTACAGAGGGTTGCCGCAACAATTGGTAAAACCTGACCGGGCGGTTCGTCACACCGCTTCTAGTTCCCGTCGATAGGCGTAGGTATCGGCGAAGCGCGAGAGCAGGAACTCGGCGCAGGTGGTGGCCGGGTATTTCGCCGGGTGCAATGCATCCTGACAACCGGGCAGGCATTCGATGCGGGTATCCGGGTGCGGCTCGGCGAAGAACGGCATCGAATAACGATCCACGCCCAGGGGGCTGATCACCCGGTGTGGCGTCGACAGGTAACGGTCATTGCTCCAGCGCGCCATCATGTCGCCGAGGTTGACCACGAACGTACCTTCGATCGGCGGCGCGTCGATCCATTCGCCTTTGACGTTGCATACCTGCAAGCCACCGGCAGTGTCCTGATAGAGCAGGGTAATGCAACCGTAATCAGTGTGCGCCCCGGCACCTTGCTGCTCTTCGGAACTGGCGGTGTGGCGTGGCGGGTAATGGATCATCCGCAGCACGCTGACCGGGTCATTGAAGCGTGTGTCGAAGAAATCGCGCTCAATTCCCAGTGCGATGGTCATTGCCCGTAACAGCGTTTGCGCGAGGGCTTGCATGTCGACGTAGTGCTGTTCCATCAACGCTTCCCAGCCGGTCATGGACGGATGGCGATTGGGGCCGCGCAAGGGTTTTTCCGCCAGTACGTCAGGGTGTCCGGCCGGCAGGTGCAGGCCCATGTCGAAGGTTTCCTTGAGGTCGCTGGGTTTGCTTGGGTCCAATTGCTCGGTGGCAATGGCGCCGTAGCCGCGATGGTGACGGGTTTGGGTGATGTCGATTTTGAGCTTTTCGGCGGTGGGTTGGGCGAAGAAGCGCTTGGCATGGTCAAGCAGGGCATCGATGCGCGCCGCTGAAATCGGATGACCTTTGATGTAGAAAAATCCCCACTCGCGGCAGGCGAGGTCGATTTGCGCGGCCACGGCTGGCCAGGCGGATGGGTTGTCGCTGTAGAGCGGGGTGATGTCGATGATGGGGAGATGGTTCATGCGCAGTCCTTAAGAACGCTGAAGATCCAATGTGGGAGCGGGCTTGCTCGCGAAAACGGTGTATCAGACGACATATATATCGACTGAGATGACGCCTTCGCGAGCAAGTCGGATCGCCGCACCGCCGCTCCCACAGGGTTTTGTGTTCTGGCTGAAGAGTTACTTCGGAATCTCGGCCTTCATGCCTTCCACGTAGTAATTCATCGACGCCAGTTCCGCCGTGGTCGCGCTCACACCCGCCGGGATTTTCTCGACCCCGGCCTGATCCTTGATCGGCCCGGCGAACAGTTGCAACGCACCGCTCTTGATGTCGGCGATGAGCTGCTCGGCTTCGCTCTTCACCGTCGCTGGCACCAGGTCGCTGATCGGCAGCTCAACGGTGCCTTCTTTCAAACCGCCCCAGTAGTCCCGGGATTTCCAGTCATGGTCGATCACGCTTTGGGTTGCCTGAACGTAGTGCGGGCCCCAGTCGTTGACGATGGAGGTCAGCACCGCTTTCGGCCCGAAGTGCGCCATGTCCGAAGCGTAGCCCACGGCGTACACGCCGCGACGTTCGGCCGCCTGGATAGGTGCGGGGCTGTCGGTGTGCTGGAACACCACGTCCACGCCCTGGTCGATCAACGCGTTGGCTGCATCCGCTTCCTTGCCCGGATCGAACCATGAGTTGACCCACACCACCTTGATCTCGGTGCCGGGGTTGTACTTGTTCAGGGCCAGCTGGATGGCGTTGATGTCGCGGATCACTTCCGGGATCGGGAACGAGGCGACGTAGCCGACCTTTTTGGTCTTGGTCATCTTCGCCGCAAGGAAGCCGCCGACGTAGCGACCTTCGTAAGTGCGCGCCAGGTAAGTGCCGAGGTTCTTGTCCTGCTTGTAGCCGGTGGCGTGTTCGAAGGTCACCTTGGGAAACTGTTTGGCAACTTTCACCGTCGGGTTCATGTAGCCGAAGGAGGTGGTGAAGATCAAGTCGTATTTGTCCTTGGCCATGTTGCGGATCACCCGCTCGGCGTCGGCGCCTTCGGCGACGTTTTCCACGTAGTTGGTGGTGATCTGCGCGCCGAATTTTTCCGCGAGTTCCTTGCGCCCCTGTTCATGCTGATACGTCCAGCCGTGGTCGCCGATCGGGCCGATATAGACGAAGCCGACTTTCAGTGGCTCGGCGGCTGCGGCGGTCAGGCTGGCGCTCAAACCGATGGCTGCCGCAACGGCGCAAAGCAGCTTCTTCAACGGGCGGTTGTGCATGAATTGGAACTCCATTTTGTTGTGAGGTTGGCTGGGCTCTCTGGCTTGCACAGGGCAATGCAAATTGCTGACCAACAAGACAACAAAACATGAATCCGCGGTGATGCTATCGCGAGCAGGCTCGCGACAGGTCCTTGAAGTCCGATAACAGTGCATGTCCTTGCACAGCTGCCATCCACTGGTGCGCCAATCCAGATGGCCTTGACCCTCCACAAAACCAATGTGGGAGCGGGCTTGCTCGCGAAAGCGGTGTGTCAGTCACATAAATATCGACTGACACAACCCCTTCGCGAGCAAGCCCGCTCCCACATTTTTTACTCGGTGTTCGTCAGGTCCCTGCAATCAACTGCCGCGCCGCCTGGCTGTGGTCAGCAATCAACCCTTTCAGATCCAGCCCTTCGACCTGCCCATCGATCACCCGCCACTTGCCGCCGACCATCACTCGATCCGCTCGATCAGCACCGCACAGCAGCAATGCCGAGACCGGATCATGACTGCCGGAGAAGCGCAGCTCATCGAGCTTGAACATCGCCAGGTCAGCCTGCTTGCCCACGGCCAACTCGCCGATATCGGTACGGCCCAGCAGGCTCGCCGAGCCCTTGGTCGCCCAGCCCAACACGCGTTCCGGGGTGATCTTCTCGGCGCCGTAGCGCAGGCGCTGGATGTACAGGGCCTGACGCGCTTCGAGCATCATGTTCGAGGCATCGTTGGACGCCGAGCCGTCCACGCCCAAACCAAGCAAGGCACCGGCATCGGTCAACTCGATGCTCGGGCAGATGCCCGAGGCCAGGCGCATGTTCGAACTCGGGCAATGGCAAATACCGGTGCCGGCGGCGCCGAGGCGGGCGATTTCATCCGGGTTGAAATGGATGCCATGGGCCAGCCAGGTGCGCGGACCGAGCCAGCCAACACTGTCCAGATAATCCACGGTGCGCAGGCCGAAGCGTTGCAGGCAGAAATCTTCTTCGTCGAGGGTTTCTGCCAGGTGGGTGTGCAGGCGCACGTCGAGTTTGTTCGCCAACTCGGCACTGGCCGACATGATTTCCGGCGTCACCGAGAACGGCGAGCACGGTGCCAGGGCGATCTGGATTTGTGCGCCGTCACCGCGTTCGTGGTACTCGGCGATCAGACGCTGGCTGTCGGCGAGGATCACTTCGCCTTCCTGTACGGTCTGTTGCGGCGGCAGGCCACCGTCCTTTTCGCCGAGGCTCATGGAGCCGCGGGTGAGCATGGCGCGCATGCCCAGTTCGCGAACGCTTTCGACTTGCACGTCGATCGCGTTTTCCAGACCTTCCGGGAACAGGTAGTGGTGGTCGGCGGCGGTGGTGCAACCGGACAGCAGCAATTCAGCCAACGCGACTTTGGTGGCGAGGGCGAGTTTTTCCGGGGTCAGGCGTGCCCAGACCGGGTACAGGGTTTTCAGCCACGGGAACAGCGGCTGGTTGACCACCGGCGCCCAGGCGCGGGTCAGGGTTTGATAGAAGTGGTGATGGGTGTTGATCAGGCCCGGCAGGATCACATGCTCGCGGGCATCGAACACTTCATTGCAGGGTGCGGACGGTTGTTGACCGGCGCCGAGTACTTCGACGATCAAACCGTCTTGCAGCACCAGGCCGCCACGGGCATCGAGACCGTTGGAGGTGAAAATGGCGAGGGGATTTTTTAACCAGGTACGGGTCGCAGGCATGTTGGCCGGCTCCTCTGAAAGTTGGGTTCAGGGTTGCCAGCTCAGTGTTGCCCTGTCTGCTGATCCAGGTTCGCCGGGGAGGCGAGGTGCGAAGTGTCGATCAAAACGCCGTTATGGGCAAGCCCGGCCCGACAGGACAACAAATAACCCTGTGGGAGCGAGCTTGCTCGCGATAGCGGTTTACCAGACACAGATGTTGTTGACTGACACTCCGCCATCGCGAGCAAGCTCGCTCCCACAGTGGGCGGTGGCGTTTACCAGGGAATGGTTTCACCCCGGTAATTGATGAAGTGATGCCCGCCCTTGCCGATATACGCATTCACTTGATCGAGCAGGCCACGGGTGCTGGTTTCCACGTCGATGTCCGCGCCTTCGCCACCCATGTCGGTTTTCACCCAGCCCGGGTGCAGCGACAGCACGGTGAGACTGGTTTCGCCCAACTGAGTGACGAAGCTGCTGGTCATGGAATTCAGCGCCGCCTTGCTGGCCTTGTACAGTGCCAGTTCCGGCGCATCGGGCATGGTCACGCTGCCCAGCACCGAACTCATGAACGCCAGCACGCCGGTGTCCGGGCGCAGTTGCTCGACAAAACGCTGGGCCAGGTTGATCGGCGCCACGGCGTTGGTGAAAAACAGCTGACCGACTTCGGCCATTGTCGCGCCGCCGTTCGGCGTCTGGACATCCGGCCCCTTGACCCCGGCATTGACGAACAACAGGTCAAACACGTCGCCCTTGAGTTGTTGGCTCAGGGCGGACACCGCCTGCTGATCGTCCATGTCGAGCTTTTCGATCCGCACATTGCCCAGGGCCTGCAAGGCTTCGGCTTTTTGCGGTTCGCGCACGGTGGCGGTGACTTGCCAGCCATCGGCCAGCAGGGTTTTCACCAGCCCGAGGCCAAGCCCCCGGGAGGCGCCGATGATGAGTGCGGTTTTTGCCTTGGACATGAGTGGCTTCCTTGAAAATTCAGAGTCGTGGATTCAATGGACACTGTTGCCCGAGCCGTTGTTGCAACTCGTCGCGCAGCGCGCCGAGTTCGGCCATGCGGGCTTCGATCAGTTTGAGTTTGTCTTGCAGCAGTTGCGTGACGGCGCTGTCCGGATCGGGCGACTGCCAGATTGTAGCGACGCTGTTGCCGATCTCGCCGAGGGTAAAGCCCAGTCGTTGAGCGGTCTTGATGTACTGCACCAGTTGCACCATGTCTGGCGGATAGTCTCGATACCCGTTGGCGCTGCGTTGCGCCGCAATCAATCCGCGCTGCTCGTAGAAGCGCAGCGTGTCGCGGCTGACGGCGCTGGCCTGGGCTAATTCACCGATGCGCATCATGACGTCTCGAGGGGGCTTGACCCTGGAGCATACTCCAGGCTTTAGCCTTGTTGCTCCCTGAATTGATGGAGCAATGTCGATGTGGACTACAACGCAATATCGCCGGCTGGTGCAAGGCAGTGCCTGGTATGACCTGATTGTGATGCTCGCGTTTGTCACGCCGTGGAGTTTTGCAGCGTTGCATGGGGTTTTGACGGGGATGAGTCAGGCGTTGAGTTTGCCCGGTGAGCTGCCACCGTTCGAGCCGGTGCACATGTTGATGGCGAATCTGCTGGGGTCGATTGTCTGCGTGTGGGCAGTGCTGCGGATCCGTGATCCGCAGCAGGTTTATGGGCGGTATGACGCCGTGGGCAGATTCCTGTTCTCGGCCTGGCAGGCTTATGCTCTGGTTCATGGCGCGAGTTCGCTGCTGGTGGTTTTCCTGGTGTTTGAATTGGCGTGGGGCGTGGCTCAGGTGTTGCCTGTTCGGACGCCTTCGCGAGCAAGCCCGCTCCCACATTTGACCGAGTTCACACCCATCTAATGTGGGAGCGGGCTTGCTCGCGAAGAGGCCCGCCCAGGCACCAGCTAATGCCCAGCCTGCCACGGCTGCCCCAACGACACCGGCGCATACAACCTTGTGCGCAATGCATCCCGTGACAGAAACACCAGCACCACAATGGTCGCGACGTACGGCAACATCGCCAGCAGGCTTGACGGAATCGCCAGCCCCAACCCCTGCGCCACCAGGTGCAGGATGCTGGCGAGCCCGAACAGGTACGCGCCGAGCAGCAGGCGCCACACCCGCCAACTGGCGAACACCACCAGCGCCAGGGCAATCCAGCCGCGCCCGGCGCTCATGTTCTCCGCCCACATCGGCGTGTACGCCAGCGACAGATATGCTCCGGCCAACCCGGCCATAGCGCCGCCGAACAACACTGCCAGCGTGCGCACCGCCAACACCGGCAAGCCCATGGCGCTGGCCGCATCGGGGTTTTCCCCGACCGCCTGAATGATCAGCCCGACGCGGCATTTCAGAATCACCCAGGCCACCAGCGCAAACAGTGCGAATGACAGATACACCAACAGGTCCTGGGCAAACAGCATCCGCCCGATCAGCGGGATTTCACTCAAATATGGAATCGCCATCGGCTCGAACCCCGCCAGCGGCTTGCCGACCCACGCCGCCCCGACAAAGGTCGACAGGCCCACGCCGAAAATCGTCAGGGCCAGACCGGTGGCCACCTGATTGGCGTTGAACATCAGCGCCACCAGGGCAAACAGCGACGACAACAGCATCCCGGCGAGCATCGCCAGCAACACGCCGAGCCACAGGTGGCCGGTGTTGAACGCGACGATGAAACCGATCACCGCGCCAAACAGCATCATGCCTTCCTGGCCGAGGTTGAGGACGCCGCTTTTCTCGCAGATCAGCTCCCCCAGCGCCACCAGCAGCAACGGCGTACCGCAGCGGACCATGGCGTAGAAAATATTGCTCAGCAGATCGATATCCATCACAGCGCTCCTGCTTGTACGGCGGTGGTTTGTGCGCGGCGGGTCCAGCGCAGGTTCAAGCGCGGTCGGTAGAGGATCAGCACATCACTGGCCAGCAGGAAAAACAGCATCATGCCCTGGAACAATTGGGTGATTGCTTGCGGCAGGTTCAGGTTCATTTGCGCGCCTTCGCCGCCGATGTACAGCAGTGCCATCAACAGGCTGGAAAACAGAATGCCGACAGGATTCAGGCGGCCGAGAAACGCCACGGTGATCGCCGCATAGCCGTAGCCCGGCGAGACCTGCGGCACCAGCTGGCCGATGGGGCCGCTGACTTCGCACACACCGGCAAGCCCCGCCAGACCGCCGCTGATCAACAGTGCGAGCCAGATCAGGTGCTTCTCGCGGAAGCCGACGAAACCGGCGGCACGCTTGTCCAGCCCGAGCACCTTGATCTGGAAACCGACAAAGCTTTTTTGCAACAACACCCACACGGTCACCAGCGCGAGCAGGGCGAAGTAAACCCCGGCGTGGACCCGGCCATCTTCCATCAGCAGCGGCAAGCGGCTGGCGTCACCGAACATCGCCGATTGCGGAAAATTGAAACCTTCCGGATCTTTCAGTGGACCGTGCACGCAATACAGCAAAAGGTTCAGGGCGATGTAATTGAGCATGATGCTGGTGAGGATCTCATTGGCGTTGAAACGCGTGCGCAACCACGCCGTCAGCCCGGCCCACGCAGCTCCGGCCAAGGTGCCGGTGAGCAAGATCAACACCAGCGCCCAGCGGCTTTGCATATCGATGATGTTCACCGCCAGCGCACTGCCGGCCAACGCGCCGAGCAGCAGTTGACCTTCGGCACCAATGTTCCAGATGCGCGCCTGATAGGCGACGGCCAGGCCCAATGCGCAGAGCAGAATCGGCAGGGCTTTGACCAACAATTCGGAGACGCCATACAGGTCGCTGACCGGCGCGATCAGCAAGGTGTGCAAGGTCAGCAGCGGGTCGTGCCCGAGCGCGATAAACAACAACGATCCACAGCCCAGGGTCAGTGCAGCCGCCAGCAATGGCGAGCACCACAGCATCAGGCGCGATTGCTGGCCGCGGGGTTCAAGAGAAAGCAGCATGTGACACTCCGTTAACGCGAGGCGGATGCGAGTGATTGAGGGGCACCGAACTGGCCGGCCATCCAGCCGCCGACATCGCTCAGGCGCGTATCGACGGTGGCGTGGAGCGCGGACAGCCGACCGCCGCACAAGGCGCCGAGGCGGTCGCTGATCTGGAACAGTTCGTCGAGGTCTTCGGAGATCACCAGGATCGCCGCGCCGGCATCGCGCAAGGCAATCAACGCGCGATGTATGGTGGCGGCGGCACCGACGTCCACACCCCAGGTCGGGTGCGCGGCGACCAGCAATTTGGGGTGCTGAAGAGTTTCCCGGCCGAGGATGAATTTCTGCAGGTTGCCGCCGGACAGGCTGCGGGCCGGCGCCTGGCTATCGGGTGTCTTGACCCCGAAACGGCGGATGATTTCCTCGGCCAGTGCTTCGACTTTGCCGCGCTGGATCAGGCCGTTACTCACCAAGCCTTGCTGGAAAGCGGTCAGCAGCGCGTTGTCCGCCAGGCTCAGTTCCGGCACCGCGCCATGGCCCAAGCGTTCGGCGGGGACGAACGCCAGGCCGAGTTGGCGGCGAGCATCGGGACGCAAATGGGCGACGGGCTCCTGGCC
Source organism: Pseudomonas sp. BF-R-19 (assembly GCF_019956445.1). Taxonomy (NCBI): domain Bacteria; kingdom Pseudomonadati; phylum Pseudomonadota; class Gammaproteobacteria; order Pseudomonadales; family Pseudomonadaceae; genus Pseudomonas; species Pseudomonas sp. BF-R-19. The sequence goes on along the minus strand of NZ_JAHBDN010000087.1, from coordinate 7,309 downwards.
AAATCGGATTGTCGCGCTGGCGTTGCGGGGCAGCAGTGCTTCGCCGCTGAGCAAGGCCAGCAACTCATCCTGGCCATTGCCGGCGACACCGGCGATGCCGACAATTTCACCGCGGCGCACTTCAAGGTCGATGTTGGCAAGCGAGCAGCCGAACGGGTCCGGGTTGTGCCAGGACAAGCCACGGACATCAAGGAACGCATCACCTCCAGTAACCTTCGGATAGTCTGCGATCAACTCTGCCGCTTCACCGACCATCAAGCGCGCCAGTTGCTGATCCGAACACTCGGCCGGCACGCAATGCCCGGCCACCCGTCCGCCGCGCAGTACCGTCGCGCTATGGCACAACGCACGCACTTCCCCAAGCTTGTGGCTGATGAACAAAATGCTGCAGCCTTCGGCGGCGAGCCGGCGCAGGGTGACGAACAAGTCGTCGGCCTCTTGCGGCGTCAGCACCGAAGTTGGCTCATCGAGAATCAACAGGCGGATGTCCTGCATCAGGCAGCGAATGATTTCCACCCGTTGCCGTTCACCGATCGACAGGCTGTGGACAAGTCGCTCAGGTTCCAGCGCCATGCCGTAGCGCCGGGACACTTCGCGAATCTTCGGCTCAAGCTGTTTGGGTGTGCCTGCCGCCGCACCCATGGCCAGGGCGATGTTCTGCGCCACGCTCAGGGTTTCGAACAGCGAGAAATGCTGGAACACCATGCCGATTCCCAAACCCCGGGCCTGGGCCGGGTTGCGCAGGTTCACCCGCTGACCTTGCCAGATCACTTCGCCGAAATCGGCGTGGGTCACGCCGTAGATGATCTTCATCAGCGTGCTTTTGCCTGCGCCGTTTTCGCCGAGCAGGGCATGGATCTCGCCAGGGGCAATGGTCAGGTCGATGGCATCGTTGGCCAGGCAACCGGGATAGCGTTTTGTGATTCTGCGCAGTTGCAGGCGCGGAACCGGGTCGGGGATTGGAGCGTGATTGGGCATGACAGGCTCGGTGCTGTTGGACTTGTGCCTGTGGATAAAGCAATTTTCTGGCCACTAGGTCAGGAAAACGTCGGAGTCCTGCGAGAAGAGGCGTTGAGTACGCAGCTTTCAAATGTGCCACGCAGAGCCCGGCACCACATGGGGGCAATGGTGCAAATCAAGCCCCGATTTTGCTCGTGCGCTTTTGCTCAAAAAATGAGCAATCGACCACAAGCCATACCGTGCAGGGCGCGGAGGCGGCCATGAACGGGTTATCCACAGATTGCTCCACAGTATTTGTGTGCAAGCTCAGAGCACGGGCATAAGCACTGAGTGGCTTTCTTCTAAAGGCGATAAACCGTTGTAACTGTTTGTTTTTATTTGAATTTGATGTGCTTGATGGCAGATTGGACGAAAATTGAGCAAAGACCGCAAAGCCGCATGACAGAAGGGTTACAGCCGTATGTGCTCAGGTTATCCACAGGCGGGTGCACAGCAGATGTGGGCAAATATGGAATAAGTGAAAAACCGGCGTGCCCCAAAAGATCGCAGCCTGTGCTGAGGCTTTTTAGCGCTGCAACAAAATACGTCCGCGACTCAAATCGGCCAGTTGTGACTGCAAGGTGTCGATATGCGCAGCGCCCACGGCCAACTGCAACTCGACACCATTGGCGGTGAAGCTTTCATCCACAACCAATCCACCTGCCTCTGCCACCCGCAGCTTGACCAGGGCCAGTTCGGCAAATCCGCAAGCGCAACGCAACGGCACCCGGCTGATCAACTCGATCTTTGGCGCCGCTTGCAGGCATTTGTTTGCACCCCCGCCATAGGCCCGAGCGAGCCCCCCGGTGCCCAGTTGGATGCCGCCATACCAGCGAATCACCAGCACCGCGACCTGATCGCAATCCTGTGCCTCTATCGCCGCCAGAATCGGCCGGCCGGCCGTACCGCCGGGCTCGCCATCATCGGTGCTGCGATATTGATCGCCGAGTTTCCAGGCCCAGCAGTTGTGCGAGGCATTCAAGTCGCTGTGCTGTTCAATGAACGCCTGGGCCTCGGCCGGGCTGGAGATCGGCGCGGCGAAGGTAATGAAGCGGCTCTTGCGAATCTCTTCGCGGTATTCGCAAAAACCGCTGAGGGTAAAAGGCATACGTACCTGAATGGCTACTTAAATGGCAGGTTTCAGGCCGCAGCCCTTGAGAATGATGCGGATCAGGTTGTCCCCGGCGTCTTCCATGTCCTGTTTGGTCAACCTGGTGCGCCCGGTGACGCGGCAGATCTGCGTGGCGAAGTCGGCGTAGTGCTGGGTGCTGCCCCACAACAGGAAGATCAGGTGCACCGGATCGACCGGGTCCATTTTACCGGCGTCGATCCAGGCCTGGAACACGCCCGCGCGGCCCTGGAACCAGGCGCGATAATCCTGGTTGAAGTACTCGGTCAGGCATTCGCCGCCGCTGATGACTTCCATGGCAAAAATCCGCGAGGCTTGCGGCTGGCGTCGGGAGAACTCCATTTTCGCGCGGATGTAGCGGGTCAACGCTTCGGTCGGGTCATCCTCGGCGGTGAGGGTGTTGAAGGTGCTGTCCCACAACTCGATGATGTTGCTCAGCACCGCCACGTACAAACCGAGCTTGTTGGTGAAGTAGTAATGCAGGTTCGCCTTGGGCAGCCCGGCATTCTGGGCGATGGTGTTCATGCTCGTGCCTTTGTACCCGTGACGGGCGAACTCGTCTTCGGCGGCTTTGATGATGGTCTCTTCGTTTTTCTGACGAATGCGGCTGACGGGTTTTCCGCCGTGGGCTGGGACTTCAAAGGTCATAGGCACTTCCGAGAAGATGAGTGGGTGCGGCCAGTGCGTTGATAGCGTACCCACTGGCTTCAGACAAGGCCTCACACAATAAAACACTGCACCGCAATCTACTGTGGGAGCGGGCTTGCTCGCGAAGACGGTGTGTCAGCTATGCAGATATCGACTGACACGCCCTCTTCGTCGGAACGCCGCCCGGAGCAAGCCCGCTCCCACAGTTTTCAACGCGTCGCCGCGAGACTCTCGAGAAAACTCTCCAGCACCAGATGAGGTCGACGCCCCTTGCGGGTGACCGACGCCAGGCTCAGGTCATAGAAGCGCGTTCTGGCTTTCAACGCGCGCAACCGCCCCTGCTGCACCCAAAGACTCGCGTAGTGATCCGGCAGATAACCGATGTAACGCCCGGTCAGGATCAGGAACGCCATGCCTTCGCGGTCCGAGGCACTGGCGGTGCAATTGAGCGCCTGGTAGTGAGCCTGGATCTCCGCTGGCAAGCGGAAGGTGGGTGCGATGGCGTCCTGACTGTTCAGGCGTTCGTCGTCCAGTTGCTTGTCGTCGACATAAAACAGCGGGTGACCGACCGCGCAGTACAACAGCGAACGTTCGCTATACAGCGGTTGATACTCAAGCCCCGACAGTGCGCTGGCCTGCGGCACCACGCCGACGTGCAGGCGACCGTCGAGCACGCCTTGTTCGACTTCATTGGGCGCGATCATGCGGATCTGGATCTGCACGTCCGGGCCGCGTTCTTTCAATTGCGCGAGGGCATGGGTGATGCGCATGTGGGGCAGGGTGACCAGGTTGTCCGTCAAACCAATGATCAATTCGCCGCGCAAGTGCTGGTGCAGGCCATTGACCTCGGTGCGGAAGCTTTCCAGCGCACTTAACAGCTGCAACGCCGATTGATAGACCTCGCGGCCTTCTTCGGTCAGGGAAAATCCGGCACGTCCCCGTTGGCACAGGCGCAGACCGAGGCGTTGCTCCAGATCGCTCATCTGCTGGCTGATCGCCGAGCGACCGATGCCCAGCACGGTTTCCGCCGCGGAGAAGCCGCCGCATTCAACCACGCTGCGGAAAATCCTCAGCAGGCGAATATCAAAGTCGCTGACCTGGGCCAGCGGATCGGGACGGCGAGTGCTCATGCGGGTTACTCAAAGTTTAGTAGTTGGCTGACTGAACATTAGAAGAGTTGCATTTCACCGACTTTATCTCCGTGGCAATTTAGCTGCAACAACGGTTTTCAATCCTTACGCCGCTTATTGCCTTGCGAGGTTTTGCCCATGAACTTGCCTGAAAACGCCCCGAATTCCCTGGCCAGCCAGCTCAAGCTCGATGCTCACTGGATGCCTTACACCGCCAACCGCAACTTCCAGCGCGACCCACGCCTGATCGTTGGCGCCGAAGGCAGCTGGCTGATCGACGACAAGGGCCGCAAGGTATATGACTCGCTGTCCGGTCTGTGGACCTGTGGCGCCGGGCACACCCGCAAGGAAATCCAGGAAGCGGTCGCCAAGCAACTGGGCACTCTCGATTACTCGCCAGCCTTCCAGTACGGTCATCCGCTGTCGTTCCAACTGGCTGAAAAAATCACCGACCTGACCCCGGGCAACCTGAACCACGTGTTCTTCACCGACTCGGGCTCCGAGTGCGCTGACACCGCCGTGAAGATGGTCCGTGCTTACTGGCGCCTGAAGGGCCAGTCGACCAAGACCAAAATGATCGGCCGTGCCCGTGGTTACCACGGTGTGAACATCGCCGGCACCAGCCTCGGTGGCGTGAACGGCAACCGCAAGCTGTTCGGTCAGGCAATGATGGACGTCGACCACCTGCCGCACACTTTGCTGGCAAGCAACGCTTACTCCCGTGGCATGCCGGAGCAGGGCGGTATCGCCCTCGCTGACGAACTGCTGAAGCTGATCGAACTGCACGATGCGTCGAACATCGCCGCTGTGTTCGTCGAGCCATTGGCCGGCTCCGCTGGCGTGCTGGTTCCACCACAGGGTTACCTCAAGCGTCTGCGTGAAATCTGCGACCAGCACAACATCCTGCTGGTGTTTGACGAAGTGATCACCGGTTTCGGCCGTACCGGCACCATGTTCGGCGCCACCACCTTCGGCGTGACCCCGGACCTGATGTGCATCGCCAAGCAAGTCACCAACGGTGCGATCCCGATGGGCGCGGTGATTGCCAGCTCCGAGATCTACCAGACCTTCATGAATCAGCCGACGCCTGAATACGCGGTTGAATTCCCCCATGGCTACACCTATTCCGCGCACCCGGTGGCTTGCGCCGCGGGTCTTGCCGCACTCGACCTGCTGCAAAAGGAAAACCTGGTGCAGAGCGTGGCCGAAGTCGCACCGCATTTCGAAAATGCGCTGCACGACCTCAAAGGCACCAAGAACATCATCGACATCCGCAACTTCGGCCTGGCCGGCGCGATCCAGATCGCCCCTCGTGACGGCGACGCCATCGTGCGTCCGTTCGAAGCCGGCATGGCGCTGTGGAAAGCCGGGTTCTACGTACGCTTCGGCGGCGACACCCTGCAGTTCGGCCCAACCTTCAACAGCAAGCCGCAAGACCTGGATCGCCTGTTCGACGCGGTCGGCGAAGTGCTGAGCAAGATCGACTGATTTCTCCTTCTATATACCTATAAACAACAGGCGCTCGGGAACGGGTGCCTGTGGACAACTTTTCAGGAGCTTCCATGAGCGTTATCCCGCATTTGATCAATGGCGAACTGGTGACCGAGAACGGTCGCGCGGTTGATGTGTTCAACCCGTCTACCGGCCAGGCTATCCACAAGTTGCCGCTGGCGACTCGCGAAACCATCCAGAGCGCCATCGACGCGGCCAAGGCTGCATTCCCGGCCTGGCGCAACACGCCGCCGGCCAAGCGTGCCCAAGTGATGTTCCGCTTCAAGCAACTGCTGGAGCAGAACGAGGCTCGCATCTCGCAATTGATCAGCGAAGAGCACGGCAAGACCCTGGAAGATGCTGCCGGTGAATTGAAGCGCGGTATCGAGAACGTCGAGTTCGCTTGCGCGGCCCCGGAAATCCTCAAGGGCGAGTACAGCCGTAACGTCGGCCCGAACATCGATGCCTGGTCGGACTTCCAGCCGCTGGGCGTGGTTGCCGGTATCACTCCGTTCAACTTCCCGGCCATGGTGCCATTGTGGATGTACCCGCTGGCGATCGTCTGCGGCAACTGCTTTATCCTCAAGCCATCCGAGCGTGACCCGAGCTCGACGCTGTTGATTGCACAGTTGCTGCTGGAGGCTGGTCTGCCTAAAGGCGTACTGAGCGTGGTGCACGGTGACAAGACTGCGGTGGACGCATTGATCGAAGCGCCGGAAGTCAAAGCGCTGAGCTTCGTTGGTTCGACGCCGATTGCCGAATACATCTATTCCGAAGGCACCAAGCGCGGCAAACGCGTCCAGGCCCTGGGTGGTGCGAAGAACCACGCCGTGCTGATGCCGGATGCAGACCTGGACAACGCCGTCAGCGCACTGATGGGCGCGGCCTACGGTTCTTGCGGCGAGCGTTGCATGGCGATCTCGGTAGCGGTGTGCGTGGGTGACCAGGTGGCCGATGCACTGGTGGCCAAACTGGTTCCGCAGATCAAGGCGCTGAAAATCGGTGCCGGTACCAACTGCGGCCTGGACATGGGCCCCCTGGTGACTGGCCAGGCGCGGGACAAGGTCAGCGGTTATGTAGAAGACGGCGTAGCCGCCGGCGCGACACTGGTCGTGGACGGCCGTGGCCTGACTGTGGCTGGTCACGAGGAAGGCTTCTTCCTGGGTGGTTGCCTGTTCGACAACGTCACGCCTGAAATGCGCATCTATAAAGAAGAGATCTTCGGGCCGGTGCTGTGCGTTGTTCGGGTCAACAGCCTGGAAGAAGCCATGCAGCTGATCAACGATCACGAGTATGGCAACGGCACCTGCATCTTCACCCGTGACGGCGAAGCCGCGCGGTTGTTCTGCGACGAGATCGAAGTCGGCATGGTCGGTGTCAACGTACCGCTGCCGGTACCGGTGGCTTACCACAGCTTTGGCGGCTGGAAGCGTTCGCTGTTCGGCGACCTGCACGCCTATGGCCCGGATGGTGTGCGTTTCTATACCCGCCGCAAAGCCATCACCCAGCGCTGGCCGCAGCGTGCGAGTCATGAAGCTTCGCAGTTCGCCTTCCCTAGCTTGTAAGTAGAAGGGCGCAGAAGGCCGATCCATTGGGTCGGCCTTTTTGTTTTCGGGGCTTTTTGGCCCTATATGACAGAATTGTGAAAATAGCTGTTGACGGCAGATTCTGGAGGCCTATAATTCGCCCCACTTCCGGCGCAGTCGAAACGGAAAACTCCTTGGTAAACAAAGAGTTACGCAGTTTTCGACAGCAAGTTGCTTCAGTTCATCGAAGCCAAGAAGAAGTTGAAAAAGAGGTGTTGACAGCAGCGTGTAACGCTGTAGAATTCGCCTCCCGCTGATGAGAGATCTGAAGCGCAAGTGGTTGAAGTTGCAAAGGAAACTTTGAAAACTTCTGAAAATAATCACTT
>NZ_JAHBDN010000086.1:0-29465 GCF_019956445.1 Pseudomonas sp. BF-R-19 | reverse complement strand
GGCAAGCCAATCAACGGTCATTCTTCAGGGTAACTGCGCCTATGAGCAGGCCGGATCGATAGCGGTTGCCGGGATCGAACGCATCCTCGCGGGGGAAGTCTCTGCGGCCGGCTTCGTCAGTCCGGCCAAGGCGTTTGGCGCCCGTTATCTGCTGGCGGCCATGGAGCGCGATGGTTTGGTCGAAGTGATAGTTCGCCACTGATTGCTTTCGACGCTTTGCGGCGTTGGGTTACCCGACCCACGCCGCTTTTTTTCATGCTGACTCTGTCAGGCTGGTTTTGGCACATCCACCTTATTTCGAAGCCTTTCGGTACTTGGTCTAGCTTACGTTCGCGTGTCTCTTATTCGGCATCTCGGATGCCGGGGAACTTAGCGACCAGTTTCCTGTGCTAGATCTCTCTGGTCGGCCGCGCGTGCGACGACACCTGCTAAGACCTCATCATTGCGGGCGATTCATAGCCGCACGGGGTAATTACGGTAAGCAATTGCAGAGCCAACAAGCGCGAATGGATGGACCTTAGTGAGGCGCAGCATAAATAGCCAAGCGATCGAAATCCAGCTCAACGAATCGCCGGATAAACAGGTCTCACTGAGCAAAGTACCAGAGTGATGCGCGTCCGAAACGGACCGTTGAGCATCCCTTCGGGACGCTGAAACAATGAATGGGTGCGACGCACTTCCTGACCCGAAAGCTTGACGGGGTGAGTGCGAAGATGAGCTTGAATGTGCTCGCGTACAACTTGAAACGGGTCATGAAAATCGTCGGTGCCAACAGTTTGATGAAAGCGCTGTCATCCTAAAAAGGGTGATTCTTGGCCTTCTCGGAGTCTCTAAAAACACCATTGACGTGTTCTAGGTCACGACTAATACACCTGCGGCATTGTCTGAGCAATCGCTCAGCCAACGAACGTTGATGATCGAAAACGATGAGGTCAGAGCGTTTTTACACACTCTGGAACAGTTAGTGCCCTAGGCACAACTGGAGGCGCAGGTGGCGCCGTTCTATGGGCGACACCACCGGCAAGCGCGGGGCCCCTCGATTGGCTTGTCGCGCATGCTGCGCATGTATGTCGTGCAGCAGTGTTTCGGTTTCTCCGATGAGGGCACCGAAGATGCCGTCGACAGCCAGGCCATTCGTGGCTTTATGGGCATCGACCTGGGCCGCGAGTCGGCACCGGATGCCACCACCTTGTTGCGCTTTCGCCGCTTGCTGGAGACCCATCAGCTGACGCGGGTGCTGTTTGAAACGATCAACCAACATCTGGCCAGTCGTGGTCTGCTGCTCGGGATGAAGGCCCACATCGGTGTCGACGCCACGTCGGGGCTGGTGCACAGCCTGGTGGGGACGGCGGCCAACGTGGCTGATGTCACCCAAGTCGACAAGCTGCTGCACGGTGCCGAAACCTATGTCTCAGGAGACTCTGGATACACCGGTGCGGCCAAGAGACCGGAGCTTGCTGAACGGGACGTTATCTGGCCGATTGCAGCGCGGCCAAGCACCTACCAGTATCATGGCAAAGACAGTGTGCTGTTCCGGGTCAAGCGCAAGATCGAATACGCCAAGGCGCAACTACTTGCCAAGGTAGAGCATCCATTCCAAGTGATCAAAGTGCGCTTCAACCATCGCAAAGTCCGTTATCGCGGGCTGGAAAAGAATACGGCGCAGTTATTCAGCCTGTTCGGGGTAGCCAAGCTGATGCTGGCCAGGAAGTATTTGCAACGCGCGGCGGGATAAATCCGTCTGAAAGGCGGGACTTACCCGCAAATCAGCAAAATAGGGCCTGAAATCGGCCCCAGAAACGCAGAATAAGACCGTTGGGTTGAAAAAACGGTTTGAAAATGGGGCTCGGCGTGAAAGGGGGGAATTGTTCAGCGTCTTCTTAGGCATCAACGCTTTTGCTTGGAGCGAATCCGCCAGGAGAGTTCCCCGTTAAGAATTTTCTGCAAGGCAAGACCGCCATCATCACCGGCGGCGGCAAGAGCATTGGCCTCGCTATGGTCGAACTGTTCGCCTCTGAGGTGCCGAGGTAGTTGCTGGCTCGTCGTAATTAATTTCTCTCGAAATTTTGGGGGTTGGAGGCTCAATCCGCATTCATGTCGCAGACGAGTTTCTCGCGGCGGGCTTTGTCGACGGCGTGAACGCGGTCGCTTACATTCAGCTTGGTAAAGAGTTTCTTGAGGTACCACTTCACGGTTTCCGCCGAGATGTTCAGTGCCAAGGCAATGCGCTTGTTCGGCATGCCCTGCACCAGCAGTCCGAGGATATCCTGTTCGCGGCCACTCAGGTGGTACTCAGGGTGCCACCGGTCGGGCTTGCTTAGTCGCGCCTGCGCGGTCTGCTCGAAGCCGGCGAGGATCTGAACTAGATATTCCTCCAGAGCCGCGGAGGGCAGCGTGCCCACCAAGGCCTGCAGCATCCGCAGCGACTGCACGCCCTCGTCGCAGAAGCTGCGAACCATCTGGCAGCGTGCGCCGAGATCCAGCAACTGGCGCAGCGCATCGGCCCAGCTGGAGTCATCCAACTGGAATAGCGCCAGGCAATGCAGCAGGCGTACTTTGACGTAGTAGTCCAGGCGCAACTCTGGCGTCAGGTTTTGGAGGCGCTCCAACTGGTGCAGGGCATCTGCCGCGTCGCCTTCGTTCAGCGCGCAGCGGGCGGACGACAGGATGGCCACGACGGAAATGTCCAAGGTACTGCCCATCGCTGCCGGCGTTAGCTCCGCCGCATAGGGTGTCGCCAGGCACTCCAGCTCGGCCAATAGGCGCCTGGCCCCATGGCAGTCGCCGTCCAGTGACAGCAGGCGGACACGCTCGGCTAAGGCTGCGGCGACAGGGCGGAGCAGGCTGGTAACCTGGCCGAACAGGCGCAGGCGCTCCAGCAATTCATGGGCGGCATCGTTATCGCCTTTTAGGTGGTGCAGACGCGCACCTGCCAGCATGGCACGGATATAACTCTCGAAGAACACCCGCTCGTTCATGACGTCCAGTCGGCCGCTGAGCAGGCTCTTAAGGGCGTCCAGGTCGTTGCGCTCGTACAGGTTTTCGGCCAGGTAACCTGAGACCACGCAGGAGGGCGCGGAGCGTCTACCGAAGTTCTCGTCCAGCCGCTGCAACGCTTCGCCGAGCCCGGCGCTGGCCTTGCCAAGGTTGCCCTTGAGGAACTGGATCCAGCCGATGAAGGACTGTCGGTAGGCGTAGGTGAAACCACGTGTGGCGCTGGGCGGCGGCTCAGGATGGTGGGCCAGGATGTTGGGCACGTCATCGAAGCGCGAGGAGCTGGCCAGGGCGTAGATCAGGGCGTTGCAAGCGACGCCGTTGTGGTAGTTGTCGCCGCTGGGTGGCCAGTGTTTCAGCAGCTCGAGTGTGGACAAGCTATTGCCGCTGAGCAGATCGAATGTGCGCTGACAGACCTGGTATTCGAAGGCGTTGATGCCTCCCTTAATAGCGGTGGCCTGGTGCAGGGCCTGCAGTTCCTGGCGAGCGTTCTGCAGGTGCAGGCCACCCAGCACCATGGCCCAGAAACGTGCCACGCGCAGGTGCCAGCGGCGGGCCAGCTCCTCGGAGGGCACCTTGTCAGTCCAGGCCAGAATGGTGTTGAGGTCACCGGTCGCGAGGACGTTCATGACGCAACGGTCGATCAGGTCGTAAGCGCGTTCTTCCCCTTCGGAGGCCAAGGCGTGGTGCACGGCCTCGACCAGATGGCCCTTGCGCTCGAACCAGAGGCTGGCGCGATAGTGGAAGGAGGGTAGATCGACGGCGTTGAGCTCGCTCTTGCACTCGCGCAGCAAGGACGAAAGGCTGAGGCGGCTCTGTGGATCTTCTGCGTCCAGCCAGCGACTGGCGCGCAGGTGCAGGTCGCCGAGGCTTGCCACCACGCGCTTAGCCAGGCGTTGACGCAGGTGCTCGCTGAACAGCGCATGGAAGCGGTACCATTGCTCGTCGTGGTCTAGCGGCACCAGCAGTAGGCCATCGGCGGCCAAACTTTCGAGGATGTGCTGGGCGTTTCTGACCCCTAGTACTTCTTCGCAGAGCTCGACGTTAAAGCGGTCCAGTACGGAGAGTCGCAGCAGCAGGTCCTGGGTGTCCCCGGGTAGGTTGCTCAGGGTGTTCTCCAGGATAGTTTCCGCCAGAGGGTAGAGTCCTTTACTCCAGTCTTTCAGGTCTGGGTCCTTCAGTTCGTTCGAAAGTGCGAGCATCTGGATACCAGCGATCCAGCCCTCGGTGGCCTCAAACAGGGCTCGGCAGGACTCGGCATTTACCGGCATCGCCATCCGCTCGTAAAGGAACGCCTGGGTTTCACTTTCGGAGAACCGCAGACTGCGCACGTTCAGCTCGTTGCCACGATTCTTATGGCGCTGTGCTTCCAAACATGCGGGTAGCTCGCTACGCGAACTAATCACTAGGTGGAAATTGGCCGGAGCGTACTTCACCACACGACCGAGGAAGTAATGGATCTGCGGATTGTCGATGCAGTGGTAGTCGTCGAGGATCAGATAGAGCTCGTCCTCGAATTCAGCGAGTAGGTTCACCAGTACTGTGAGGAAGTTATCCAGGGTCTCTGGGTGCCCGCGTTCGTAAGCGTCTATCAGTTGCTGCTGCGCCTGGCAGTCTGCCTGCTTTAGCGCTGCGACCCAGTAGCCTAGGAACTGGCTTTCTTCGCTGTCGGTTTCATCCAGGTTGATCCAGCCAATCTTGTGCCCCTGCTCGATCAGCGCTCTGCGCCATTGCGTTAGCAAAGTGGTCTTGCCGAAGCCGCCGGGCGCGCGGACATAGATCAGTCGCTCATAGGCTACGTTGTTCAGGCGATCCAGTAGGCGCTCCCGCAGCAGTGGGGCGTGGTGGTAGCGTGGAGGCAGGAGTTTGGTAATCAACATGGATAAGGGCCCGCTTTTTATTGTTCTGATCGGCGCACGGAGGTGCGTAGACCACTTTAACGCAAGCTCTGGGGCTAAGGTAAATTTAGAATTGCTCGGTGGCGAGTTCGTAGAGGCAGTCAGGCAGTCAGGCAGTCAGGCAGTCCGCATCGCCGCGTAGTCATGCGCTCAGCGCGCGAATTTCGGTTAGGAAGTCGTTGAGTGCCTTGCCTTTGTCTCCTAGAATCTTGCGGCCTAATAAATCTAGGGCCTGGATTCCGTTGGTGCCTTTGATACCGATCTTGTGTTCGATTGAACCGCAGGATAGCGAGTTCTTTTCGCCCAGTGAACCATCGGAATTGACCATAAACTTCGGCACCAAGAACAGTGAGATCCCTTTCGGGCCGCTGGGGCGTCCGGCAGCTTAGCTAGTACCACGTGAATGATGTTTTCGGTTAGATCGTGCTCACCACCGGTGATGAAGATCTTCGTGCCTGTGACCTTGAAACTGCCATTGTTCTGGGGGGGCTTTAGCAGGCCGTTGAAAAAAGCCAGAGTCCACTTGGCTCTGGCAAAATGACGGCCATCCTTTCCATCCAGACTTCAGCCCAAGCCGATGCGTGGACTCGACCTCAAACAAAACGAGCTGTTCAGCTATACGACGCTAGAGCAGCGCATTCCTAACGATCATCGGCTGGGCGGTGTCGGGATTATCCTGGAGCACAGTGATCAAGTCCGACAGGCTTGCTAGGGCCGTATGACGCATCAGCGGGTCGCAGCCCGGAAATCGGAAGGTGTCACGCCGGTCGCCTTTTTGAATGCAGTGCTGAAGTGCTGAGCGTGGCTGAAGCCGCAATCCAGCGTGACTTCAGCTGCGGTGCGACGGGAATCCAAGAGGAGCTCCTTGGCCCGCTCGGGACGCAGACTGTACACAACGCGCAGGGGTATTTGCCCGGTACTTTCGCGAAAAGCCCGCATGAAGTGCCGGGAACTGACACCGGCAACTTGCGCCAGCCCTCGATCGTGAACGGTCTCGACAAGTCGGCCTCGATGTATTCGATAACGCGCCGCAAGCTGCTAGGTGCAAGGCCACCGCACAGACGAACGGTGGCTGTCTGGCTGCCATCGACCCGCGCCAGTAGGGCGAGTGCTTGCATTGCCCAGCCCTCGGCGAACAACCCGTAGAGGCTGTCTGCATTGCTCGCCTGCGCTTTGACCCTGCGTTCGGCCTCTCCCTTGACCTCGCAAGCGAATCAGTTCAGTGGTGAATGCTCCGGTCGCCGACGCATGGGCGTCAACCGCGTCACTTTGCTTCTGCCCATAGTACACCTTGGCATGTGTATGCGGCCCGCAGAAGAGGTACAAACTGCTCACTGGCCCTCGAATCATGTTGCTGAGCCCCCGGTCGGCTTCGAAATGTGCCTTGCTATCCAGCTCAGATCCTTCGGCAAAGTTTTTGACGCATACGCAAGCGTCTCGGTCAGAAATCCATGGTATGGCACTTTCAAGCAAGGGTGGCGCCGCGTTGCAATCATCAGCGGCGACGTTCCGAGAAACTGCGGGCCTCAATAACCCAACTTCACGGAGACACCACATGCCCGTCATTGTTTGCGAATGCAAGGTCGGAATCGAATCTAGCGACAAGGCCAAGATTGCCAGCTAGGTCACGAGCGCGATCAGCGAGATCATCCTCTCGCCGCTCGACCTGATAAGCGTCGTATTCCATGAAGCCACGCCCGAGGGCCTACTGTTCGGAAGAATCTACCTCCGAAACGCTGATCTTTTGCCACATGCGTGATGGGCGCAGCGACGGCGCCGTGCTATCGCTGGCCAAAAGGGTGAACTCGATCTGGAGCGCGTGCACCGGGGCTTCCGAGGACGAAGTCGAGATTCTCATCGCACTGTACCCTGCCAAGTACGTCGTGCGCGGGGTGAACGACTGCATGAAGCCCCTCGCGTGTGAGGGTAGTGCGGCCTGCTCGGACTAAGGGGAGCGCCCTTGTCTATGCAAGGGCGGTCGTTGGCCGTGAGCTCTCGGCCCGGAATGTGGTTACCTGCGCCGCATGCTGAACCTCATACAGAAAATAAAAATAAAAGGAGACAAACCAATGAAGTCAACCCGCCCCGAGCTGGCAACAGCTCATTCAAACATGCACCGGATAGATGTTCACAAACTGGCCGACGAGGCCAAGTTCAACAGCTTTCACTGGTCCGTGCTGCTCTGGTGTTTCGTGATCCTGGTGCTCGACGGCTACGACCTGGCGGTCTCCGGCATCGCGCTTCCGTCGATCATGGAGGCAATGAATGTCGAGGCCGCGACCGCGGGCTTCATGGCCAGTTCGGCGCTGTTCGGCATGATGTTCGGTGCGATCGGGCTCGGCGCGCTGGCCGACAAGATCGGCCGCCGCTGGGCGATCGCGATCTGCGTGTTTTTCTTCAGCGTCTTCACCGCGGCTGCCGGGTTCACCAACGACCCGATTACCTTCAGCGTGATGCGCTTCCTCGCCGGGCTCGGTATCGGCGGCGCGATCCCGAATGCGGCCGCGCAGATGACCGAATACTCGCCGAAGAAGGTGCGCAGCGTGATGGTCGCGCTGATGTGCTGCGGCTACGCGGTCGGTAGCATCCTCGCCGCGCTGCTTGGCAAGCAATTCATCGAGACCTACGGCTGGCAATCGGTGTTCATCGCCGCGGGCGCCCCAGTGGTGCTGATCCCGTTCATCCTGAAGTACATGCCTGAGTCGCTGCCGTTCCTGATCAAGAAGAACGACGACACGCATTTGCGCGAAGTGGTCCGGAAGATCCGGCCGGACATGCGGTTCGAGCCGCACGAGGAGTTCCTCGTTCCGGCCGAGGACAAGGCCGAAGGTCCGACCGTAGGCAGGCTGTTCCTGGACGGCCGCGGCTTCAGTTCGGTGATGTTCTGGGTCGCTTTCATGAGCTGCCTGTTCATGCTCTATGCGCTCAGTTCGTGGCTGGTCAAGCTGATGGGCATGGCCGGCTACAGCCTCGGTTCCGCGCTGAACTTCCTGCTCGCCTACAACGCCGGTGCAGTCGTCGGCGCAGTCGGTGGCGGATGGCTCGCCGACAAGCTGAACATCAAGTGGGTGACGAGTGCATTCTTCGCGGTCGCCGCGGTCTCGCTGACGCTGCTCGGCTACGGCGCGCAGCCGCTGTTCCTAATTGTTGCCGTCGTCGGCGCGTCGACACTGGGCACGCAGATCATGCTGTACGCGTATGCCGGGCAGTTCTACCCGACGTCGATCCGTTCGACGGGACTCGGCTTTGCGTCCGGGGTCGGGCGCATCGGCGGGATCTCGGCGCCGATCGTAATCGGGCAGTTGGTCTCGATGAAGCTGCCGCTGGAGCAGAACTTCCTCGCCATTGCAATGGCCGCGATGATCGGCGGTGTCGCGGCTGCTCTGGTCAAGTACAAGTCGTCGACCTCTTCGCACAGCCACGACGCGAGCGCGGTCGGGCAGCGGCCTTGATGCTCGAGACCTACTCGCTGATCTGCCCGCTGGGAAGCGGTGCGGCAGCGGGCCGGCGCTGATGAATCGGGTTTCATCTGACGACCAACTACGGAGAACTCCATGTCACGCAAACTTGAAGGCAAGATCGCAATTGTTACCGGTGGATCTACCGGAATCGGGCTCGCTACGGCTAAGCGGTTCGCTAGCGAAGGAGCGCATGTCATTGTCACCGGCCGACGACAGTCCGAACTCGACGCCGCGGTGTCCGAGATTGGTAACGCCACCGGCATCCGGGTTGACTCATCGAATATGGCTGAACTGGACACGCTGTTTGATCGGGTGAGATCGGAAACCGGTCGGATCGACGTATTGTTCGTCAACGCCGGCGGCGGCTCGCTGCTGCCACTTGGGAAGATTACCGAGGAGCAGTATGACGACACGTTTGGCAGTAACGTCAAGGGCGTACTGTTTACTGTTCAGAAGGCTTTGCCATTACTTGCGGACGGCGCATCAGTGATCTTGATTGGCTCCACCGCCGCCAGCGGCGGCACCGAGGCATTCAGTGTCTATGCCGCCTCAAAGGCCGCCGTACGCTCATTCGCCCGCAACTGGATTCTCGATCTCAAGGGGCGCGGCATCCGGGTCAACACGCTCAGCCCCGGACCCACCAAGACGCCGGGTTTCTTTGGCTTGGTCGGCCCTGACGCCGCACGGCAGCAGGGAATGCTCGATGCCCTGGCCTCGCGGATCCCAATGGGCCGCGTCGGCGATCCGGACGAAATTGCCCAGGCGGCAGTCTTTCTTGCCTCCGACGATTCAAGCTTTGTCAACGGTATCGAATTGTTCGTCGACGGCGGTAAGGCCCAGATCTGAGTATTGCAGGAGGCGGGCGGGGGCACGGCCCATTTCCAAAGGAGCCGCTTCATGTACCAGCATCGCCCCTTTGCTGCATTGGAAGTGACTGAGGAAAACTGGCTGAAGCCAAACTGCACTTCGCCTTCGCGGGTATGGCGCAAACCGGAGGGGGCATCACACCAGCCGTCGCACTGAGCGTGTGCAGCCGGGTATGTGTTCTGGGGCACAGCTGCGTGTGTTCGACGGCATCCCCTCAGCAATTTGCAGCCGACGGAAGGCTGCTTTCCGAGTGGCTGGCGGTCGAGCGCCAGACGCTCATCTTCCTTCATACCGAGAGGCAACCATGGGCAAGACACAAGACAAAGTCATCATCACCTGCGTTTCGATCCCCACCAATGAGGTGCCATTGAACTTTAATCTTTTTCGATTTTAAGAAAAGGATTATCGAGTGGCATCAATTCAAAAAATAGCGACGGATCCTCAATCAAGTAGCCCTTCAAGATGGTTTTCTTCCTAGGGCCTTGCACTTGGCATGTCCAGATATTCAGACCGTTGTCTCGCTTCCTGTGAACTTTCAGCTTCTCGAACTGTTTTTGCACCCAACGCCATTCGTCAATCTCCTGATCTGAACCCTGCGAAACCCCTGCGCGTAGCGTTGGAGGAGACCAGGCGTGACCAGAAATACGCTGCCACCCACCGTGTGGATTTTGGCCTTGCTGTCATTGATGACCAGCTTGTGGCTCAGAATGTCTTCTTTGACCCAATTCAGAAACGCCTGGCCAGGGTTATCCGAAGGAGGGAGTGAGGTTTCGAGAGCGATTTCTGACGGTGCATCACTGGCCTCAGGCTCCCCCGACTCGAACATGTCCAGCAGCGTGCCGAGGTAGTCGGCATCCTCCATCGCCAATGGGGCGGACTGCGATGGGCTTTGAGTTGGTTGTTTACTGACTGCCTTGGGGGCTGGTGGTGATATCGGTGCATCAGTTGATTGGTCATCGACTGCAATGCTCACCGTTCCATTGAAAGCCTCAGGGCGGTCTTCGCTTCCCCACATCAACGCCGGCTGAAGGCGCAGAAAGGTAAAGCTCTGCTCCCAGTTTCCCTGTGTCACGAGCGCGGTCCAGATGGCTTTGCCTTCCGGGGTAGACTCGACTAACCCATGCGATTGCAGTTCGTCGAACACGGCATTGTTGGATGAGGGAATGCCCTCGATCGACCGCGACAGCAGATAGGCTCGCAGCTTGTCCGTGACCGTCTTGCTGACCAGCCACAGTGCATCCTGAGTCAGCCATCCCGCCGCACCGGGCTGGTTGAGTTTCAGCTCGTGCTGAACCAGATGTCGCAGTCCGCTAATCAAGTGGTGTTGCAGCGAATGAATCGGCGCTTGCAGCGCCTTGCTTGGATTCCCGCCGATGTTCTGCGCGGTGGAGACGCGGTCGGCTTGAATCACCAACTCACCCAGCACGCCGGTACGTTCGTACTGACCCGCCAGGACATACAGCAGGCTGGCCCACAGCGACGGAAATCCACTGAGCCAGTCCAAGATAGGGCCGTCGAGAATCAGGGTGTAAAGCAAGCCGGCGGCAGCGCCGTGCAGGTGATAGTCGCGACCTTTGAGGTAGCGAAAACGGTAGGGCTGATCCAGGGGGCCGTGCCAGGGATGCCAAAGACGGCCATCCTGACGTTCGACCTGCAGGTCAACGGCAATCTTGCCGATGTCATGCAGCAGGGCGCCATAGGCGATGGCAGCGGACCAGGCGTCGGTCTGAGCGGCTTGGTCTTCGGGCGCGGCACCGGCGGGCAGTAGATAGGACTGACGCAGTTTCAAACTGCAAGCGACCAGCTCCAGGCCATGGTCGAGCATGCCGCCGAGATACGCATGGTGGTGCGTCTCGCTGGCCGGGAGTTGCTGGACCTGTTCGGCGTAGCGATGGATCGGATTTATGTAGAGCTGGGTGAATTGCGCGTGGGAGAGGGCGGTGTACTGCCAGATGCGATCGAGTAACTGGCGGCGGTGCTCCGCTGCTAACAAGCTGTGGGCCGACTCGATGGGCAGGTAGCCTTCGGCGACGCTCACGGAAAGTGGCGGAGGGGGCTTCTGCCTTTTGTGGCGAAACAGACTGAGCATCGTGACCTCCGGGTAGTGACTGGGTCAGTGGCCTTCTAGCTTTTTCGGGTAGCGCTCTTACCCTTGAGTCCCCATTCCCTTCCAGCCCTTACCCGTCCTTTTGGCTTGTGTCCCTTTGTGCCGCAATCGGAATATGGATACTGCTCGACATCGTTTTGTTGGAGGGGCTGGTACAGAAAAGAGTCGGTACACTGCGGTGCATATTTTTTGGGGCATGCCATGAACCTCACTGACGCCACGCTCGTGCTGCTGCTCGCGGCACGTATCCATGGGACCGATGAAGCCGTGAGGGCCTCGGCGAAGAGCGTGGTCAAGAAGTTGCCGCGTAGCAAGCGCGATCTGATCTACAAGGTGATCGACAGCCGAAGCCCGCTCGACCTGGTGGATTTTCTGGCACAGAACCTGGATGCGGTCTGACACACCGTGGGTGTGCTCCCATCTCTTATTCCTTGCGTCAGAGTCCCGCGACATGGTTGTTTTCAAAGCACAGAAAAAAGGCCGAGAAAATGGCGGACAAGGTCGGTCAAGCCGGCTGGGGGTGACTCCCAAGCTGCGAAGCTTTCTGGACTTTGCCAGTGCTGCGTTTGGCCGAAACCCATGATCGATGAATCAACGGGTGATTTTACCTTCGAGCCCTTGAGCCTGATATCGCTTACTCCATTTCGAGCAAGTGCTCCAGGAACAATCCCGCCGCGACCGACAACGCCGCTCGCGACCTCACGCACACGCTGAGTTCGCGGGAGGCCCACGGTTCATCCAGGCTGATCGCCTTCGCACCGTCCATTTTGTAAATCGCCGCGCTCCCCTCGGGCATGATGCCAATGCCCAGCCCGGCCTGAACCATCAGGCACAGCGCGTCGTAGCTGGAGACTTCCATGCGGATCTTCAGCGAACGCCCCAGGTCGTTGGCCGCCTTGATCAATTGAAAGTTGAGATGAGTGCCGCTGCGCAAGGCAATGTATTCGTGATCCAGGGTTTCGCTGAATTTGACGGAGCGGCGTGTCGACAGCGGATGCCCAAGGGGAACCAGTAACACCAGGCGATCGGTACGGAACGGGAATACCTCGATATCGGCACCGTGCGGAAGACGGGTGAAGATGCCGATGTCGGTGCGGTTTTCGGACACCGCCTTGGTGATGGCCAGGCTTTGCCTCTCTTCGAGGCTGATGTTGATCAGTGGGTACAGTTCCATGAACGACTTGATCAGGCCCGGGAGGAATTGGGTGGTGGCGGAAATATTGGCCAGGACATGCACCGATCCACGGCGGCCGTGGGAGTAGTCACGCATCTGCACGACGATTTCATTGAGGTTGTTCAGGGCGCTGCGGGCCATGAACAACAGCGACAGACCGGCGTCGGTTGGTGAGATGCCCTTGTTCGTGCGGTTGAGCAGTTTCGAGTCGAGCAGCTCTTCCAGCTCGCTGAGCCGCTTGCTGACCGCCGCCGCGGCGATGTGTTCGCGCTTGGCGGCGGCCGCAATGGTGCCCTCTTCGACGACGCTGACGAAGAGTCGCAAAGAGACCGGGTCGAGTTTCATGTGAGGTACCGGTTTGCTGATCTGAATGGCCAGCATAGTACCTCCTCAGTCACCGGCTCAGAACGCCCCGGACAACAGGTGGCCGGCGTTCGGGACCTTGGCCTCGAGGCCGAGGGTTTTCAGCATCTGGTAAACCGTGGCGACCGAGGCCGACAGCACCGGTTTGTCGAGGCGATCCTGGACCACCTGAATCGCTGGCAGCGAAGGCATCTGCACACAGCACGACAGCACCACGCCGTCAGCCTGGCCGATATTCAGTTTGTCGGCGTGGGCCACCAGGTTCATCGGGTCGAGACGAGCGACCTCAAGGTTGTCGGACACTTCCAGGCTGATGGAATCGACCACTTCAATGCCGGCCGCCTCGATGTAGTCGATGACCTGCTGGGTCAGCGGTTTCATGTACGGCGTAATGATCGCGATTTTCTTGTAGTCGAGCATGTGCAGGCTGTCGATCAGCGCACCGGCGGAGCTGAGTACGGGAGCGTTCGACCGGTTAGAGGCCACGGTTTTGCTCAGGCGCTCTTGCGAGACGCTGTGATAACCCGGGCCCTGGCACATGATCGCCACCAGGCACGCGTAGGCCATGACATCCACCCGTGCGTCGCTCAGCTCCAGCGCGCAACGGTCACTGTCGATGTCCATCTTTTTCAGCTCTTCAGGGCTGACGTGCATCATGCGCATGCGCGAGGAGTGAAAGGTGAAATGTTCTTCTGGAAACAGCCCGTAGCGCGAAGTCAGCATGGCCGGGATTTCGGTTTCCATCGTGGTGTTGGAGCTGGGGACGATTTGGCCGATGCGAAAGTTTTTCATGGGTTTTTCCTTTGAGCAGTGCAGATCAATTGCCGCTGGTGAGTTGAACGCCTTTGGTTTCCTGCAGCGTGAACACCATGACGGCGGCGATGACGTAGGAAACGGAGGCAAGAGAAATGGTCGCGGTGAAGCCGATGAGCGGGATCAGCACCGGTACTAATTTGATGCCGGCAATAGCGCCGACCCGGCCGAAGTTGAAGCAGAAACCTGAGGCGGTCGAACGGATGCTGGTGGGGAACAACTCCGAGTACCAGGCGCCGAAACCGCTGAAATAACCGGTGAAGAAGCCCAGCAGCGCGGCCAGCGAACCGAGGGTGATGACGTTCTGGGTGGTGAACAGCAGCTTGCCGTCGGTCAATGGCATCAAGGTCGCCGAGTAGGCAAACACCGGCACCATGATTGCCATGCCGCCAAAGAAGATCGCGAACGACAAGCGCCGACCGATGCTTTCCGCCAGGTAGCCGTAGGCCAGATAACCGATGGTGGCGCCGATGCCGATCCAGATGACAAACACCGGAGCCTGATCGATACGCACGTTCAGAATGTTCTGCAGGTAAGCCGGCATGAAGGTGGTGATGATCCAGTAGCCGTACATGCCCAGTACCGAAATGCTCAGGCCCAGCAGCGTCAGTTTCAGGTACTGCGGACGGAAGATTTCCATCAACTGGCCTTTGCTGGCGTTAGTGCGCATGAACTCGCGGTTGGCCAGCCATACCGGCGACTCCTTGACGAACAGCCAGATGAACACCAGGGTGAAATAGGCCGGAATCGAGGCATAGATGAACAACGTCCGCCACGACTCGGGGTTGCTGCTGTCGAGGAAACTCCAGGCGAAAATCGCCGCCAGCAAACCACCGCCCGACCAACCGGTCTGCATCACCGCAAAGGCCTTGGCACGACCGGCCGGCGGCCAGATCTCCGACACCAGCGCCGCCGCGGCGGACCACAAGCCACCCACGGCAATACCGACACAGAAACGGAACACATTGAGTTGCCAGAGGCTGTCG
Organism: Pseudomonas sp. BF-R-19; assembly: GCF_019956445.1. Classification (NCBI taxonomy): domain Bacteria; kingdom Pseudomonadati; phylum Pseudomonadota; class Gammaproteobacteria; order Pseudomonadales; family Pseudomonadaceae; genus Pseudomonas; species Pseudomonas sp. BF-R-19. The sequence goes on along the minus strand of NZ_JAHBDN010000086.1, from coordinate 14,802 downwards.
GCAAACGCACAGAGCAAAGTGCCGGTGCCGTAGACGAACACCGACAGCATCATGGTTTTCTTGCGGCCGATCTTGTCGGAAAGATTGCCGAGGAAGAAACCGCCAATCCCGGTCGCCAGCAGAAACCACGCCACCGTGGAGACCACATCACCCAGGCCGACAGCGAAGGTCTTGGCGACCGCCAAAAGTACAAAACCAAAGACAGTGGCATCCAGGGCATCAAACAGCCAGGCGGCCCAGGAGCCCCCCAGCGTCACGTAACGCTGGTTGGCGGTCAGTTGGCCGACTCCGTCGACGACAGGAGCTTGCGCCGTGGAGCTGGCGGCTAGGGTTTTCATGGTTCAACCTCGCGGGTATGAGTTTTTATTGTTGGAGCCCGTGTGCCGAAAGGTGATCGGCACCCGGGTGGTCATGTGCGACCGATGTTAGGAGAGGCAAAAGCAGTTCGTATATCAGCCATTCGCGAGCCTGCCATCGCGGGTGACGATGGCTGTGAGGGAGGAGAAGATCGCAGAGAGCAGGGGGAGGGCTGGTTGATTACTGTGGTCGGTGCATTTGGAATAGATCGCGGTCGCTTCGGCCGGTTTTTTTCTTTTTTGGTACCGCACAATCGAAGAGTTGTTGGCAGCCTGGCTTCGGAGACACGATCGATTGATTCGCGCAGATGCTCGGCGTAGCGAAATCCGTCGCACCCGCTCTCCAGAGACCCGCGATGCTGCTGGTGCGCCTCTCAGATCTCGCCTCTGCAATGATCGAGTATCGCGGTTGTTGTCACCTATATATTGCACGATTCAACGAGTGGAAGGGAGTTCACAGGACCCAAGGGGCGGTTCGAATTACCGCTGATGCAGCCACTTCGTCGTTAAGCGCCGCCACATCGATAACATACCTAGCCGCATATAACGGGCAAGCAATTGCGCGGAGAGATTGCGACAAGTTCCTAAATTGCCACACGCGGGCCATGCGCCACGTCGCGGCCATCCAACTGGCCGGCCGGAGAACCCTCATGGGCCATTTGGGCATGGCAACGACCCGATTCCCTCTGACGCTTTTTCATGGCACTTCCATGCAAACGGTGGCGCCGCACTGCAATCGCCAGCGGCAAAGTTCCGAGAGACTGAGGGCTCAAAAACTTCCCCCGGAGACAAAAAATGCCCGTCATTATTTGCGAGTGCAAAGTCGGAATCGAAGCTAGCGTCAAGGCCGAGCTCGCGAGCGAGTTCACGAAGGCGATTAGGGAGATCATCCTTTCGCCACTCGACTTAATAAGCGTCGTATTCCACGAAAGCACGTCCGAAAACACCTACCGTTCGGGAGAGCCCACTTCCGAAACACTGCTCTTCTGCCACATACGTGATGGCCGCAGCGACGGAGCCATCCTGACTTTGGCCAAAAAAGTGAGTTCGATTTGGAGTACCTCCACCGGACAGCCGGAAGATGAGGTCGAGGTTCTCGTCACACAGTATCCCGCCAAATTTGTCGTGCGCGGTGGTGAGCGCCTGCCCGAGGCCCCCCGCGTATGAGTGGTGAATATCAAATTTAGAAAGTTGCTCCTCGTCGGCTGATCTCCAGGACCTAAGAGGTTCAGGCGACCACAGCCGACAACAGGGAGTCTGATTGTGAGTGAGCAAATTCCTGCAGATCGCAAGGAACAAGCATGCGCTTTCGGGACTTGTTAAATACCGGTCGTGCTTGAGTTTTCGTTGTAACGCCGAGGGGGATGTAGTCATCAATGCTCTCGGCGAGTGTGTGTGCCACAACTACCCCTAACTAGGACGGTCGGCGGCCGTGAAGTTTCGGCTCCGACCGTAGTGACAGGCATAGGATGCTGGAACTCGAATAAAAATAATATGCGGGGACACATTAATGAAATCGACTCACTCTGAGTTGGCGACAACAGAGCTCTCGGTTCTGGGCCAACTCCTCGTCGTTCTAGGTGCCGGCTTCGGCGTCATGCTGGGCTGCGGTCCCATCCTCTTCTATTCGTTCGGCGTGATGGTGAGACCTATTACCGAAGCCACAGGATGGGACCGCGCTCACATCGCATCTGCAGGGGGCATGGCGGCGATAGTCTTTGGCGTGATGTCGCCGATGATTGGCGCGCTGCTGGACAAGATCAAACCTCGACGCATGGCCTTGCTCGGGATTCCTACGTTTGGTATCGGATTGATGCTCCTGGGAGTGCTCCCCCAAAGCTCGAGTACCTTTGTAGCCACAATGGTGGTCGCCGCAGCGCTCAGCAGGCTTCAGTTGCCGCATGCCTATAACTACGTAATTGTCGGCACATTCGAAAAACAGCGTGGGCTGGCATTGGGCATTGTCCGGTCGTTTGCGGGCATCGGTATTGCCCTGGCCACGCTATATGCCGCGTACCTGATCCGAACATTCGACTGGCGCGTCGCTTACATGCTCATGGGCTTGACGGTGATCCTAATCGGGTTGCCCAACGCTTTTTGGCTGGTTCGGGACCCGCCGGCGCGTGATCCGGTCGCTCGCACCAAAACTGGTGGACACACGCTGCAACAGGCTATGAAGGATCGTCGCTTCTGGATCCTCATGACCGCGTTTGCACTGATTGCGGCGGCCGTAGGCGCTGCCACCGTGCATTTGCCCGTCGTGCTTGGTGGTCGTGGCGTAAGTGGCGAAACGGCGGCGACCGTGGTCAGCCTTGTGGGCATTGCTACCATCGTCTCTCGTGTGCTCTTCGGGTTTATTCTCGATCGAGCGAACCCAGTGATAGTCACCTCGCTGGTTTTCCTCGCACCGACGGCTGGGTTGCTGCTGCTTTCGTTGAACGGTGAGCCAGCGTTGGCCTTTGTTGCTGCTGTGCTCATTGGGGTTGCGCTAGGTGTGGAGGTGGACGCGGTGTCTTTCCTCGGCGCTCGCGCATTCGGCCTTGAGCACTTCGGTAAAATCTTTGGGATGCTGTTTCTGGCAATCTGCCTCGGCCTGGGACTGGGCCCAGTCATCCTGGCATTCGTTGCTCGAGAGTGGGGCTATTCGCCAGCACTCCAGTTGGTCTCATCCATGTCGTTCGCCGCCTCACTGTTAGTGCTGACACTGCATTCGAGCTTTCAAGCATCGAAACATAGTTCGCCAGGTGTGCCTAGGCTGCTGCCAATTTCAAAGACACCTGGTTAGGGTTTCAAATTAAACCGGCTGAAGCTGACAACGCGAAGCGGCCTGTTGGCCAGAATGAATGGCACATCGCGTTGCCGTTGGTGATGGTGGCGCTGTCCGGCCAGTTCGTTCTGGGCAAGGCGGTGCTACGCGCCAGCGGATACGCCACGCCGGCCGACCCGATCGTCGCCAGCAGTGCGTTGGGCACGGCGCTGCTGGCACTGTTCGGTTGCCACGGGCTGAATCTGGCGGCAATCACTGCGGCCATTTGCGCCGGTCGCGAGGCCCACGAAAACCCTGGAAGACGCTATGTGGTCAGGGTTGTCGGCGGACTCTGTTACCTGCTGCTGGGAATCTTCGGCGCCACCCTGGTTTCGCTGTTTTCGGCGTTCCCCAAAGAGCTGATCGCGGCGCTGGCCGGTGCTATGGCTGTGCCGAGTGATCGCGAAGCGGCGCTGGTGACCTTCCTCACCACTGCGTCGGGCATGTTGCTGTGGAGTTTGCCCGCAGCTTTCTGGGGGCTGATTTTCGGCATGGTCACTCACCTTTTATTAAACGCCCGTCGCGACAGCGCTGCGGCTGAAGCACTTCAACCTGTCGATCAATAAAAATAAGAGAAATAACGATGAAACAGATTCTTCAAACAACCGGTTCTGTGTTGTCCATGGCGGTCGTCTCGAGTTTCTCCGCAGGAGCGATGGCAGCTGAAGGCGGCTTTATCGAAGACACCACTGCCACCTTGCAAGCACGCAATTACTACTTCAGCCGCGACTATTCCGACATCGTCGGCGCCAACCAGCAATCGAAGGCTGAAGAGTGGGCTCAGGGTTTCATCCTCAACGTGAAGTCTGGATACACCCTGGGACCCGTCGGTTTTGGGGTGGATGTCATCGGTTTGCTCGGCCTCAAGCTCGACAGCGCTCCGGACCGGACCAATACCGGTTTGCTGCCGGTGCAGGACGACGGCCGCGCGGCGGACAACTACAGCCGTCTGGAAGGCGCGTTGAAGATGCGCTACTCCAAAACCGAGCTGAAGGTCGGAGAGCTGCAACCCAATCTGCCGGTGTTGGCCTTCAGCGATATTCGCCTGCTGCCGCCGAGTTTTCAGGGCGCAAGCATCACCTCCAACGAGATCAATGGCCTGACGCTGCAGGGTGGTCACTTGAGTTCAACCAGCCTGCGCAACGAGGCGGGCGACGAAAAGATGCAAGCGATGCTGGGCCATGTACCGCAGCGCCAGGTCAGCAGTGACGGTTTCAATTTTGCCGGCGCCGATTATGTCTTCAACGACAAGCGCAGTTCGGTCAGCGCCTGGTACGGGCAACTGGAAGATATTTACAACCAGCGTTTTCTGGGTTTAAAGCACAGTGAGCCGGTGGGCGACTGGATCCTCGGCGCCAATCTCGGTTACTACGATTCGCGCGAGGACGGCAAGAAACTGCTGGGCAACATCGACAACCAGGCGTTCTTCTCCTTGCTGTCGGCCAAGCGTGGCGGCCACACGTTCTATGTTGGCTATCAGGGCATGTTCGGCGACAGTGCCTTCCCTCGGGTGTTTGCCAACATCAGCCCACTGGGTAACGAGGTGCCGACCTACGAGTTCGCCTTCACCGATGAGCGCTCCTGGCAGGCGCGTTACGACTACGATTTCGCCGCTCTCGGCGTGCCGGGGCTGACCAGCACCGTGCGCTACATCACCGGCAACAATGTCGATACCGGCAAGGGTTTTGAAGGCAAGGATCGCGAGCGTGACCTGGACATCGGCTATGTGCTCCAGAGCGGTAGCCTCAAGGGCCTTGGCATCCGTGTGCGCAATTCCATAGCGCGTTCCAACTACCGTAGCGATATCGACGAAAACCGCCTGATACTCAGTTACACCTGGACGCTGCTATGACAATTGAAAAAGAACAGTCACCGTACAAAATCGGCTTGCAGGTCAAGCTGGAGCAATTGACCGAGTCGGTGCTGCAAACCGAAGAGGATGTGCGCTTTGCCAATCAACTGGCGCGCTCGGCCGGCGAACGGGTCAAGGCAAGTGTGCAGAGCATGCAGTCTTCGGCCACTGTGCTGGAGGATCTGAACCTCTACATGCAGCGTCTGGATCAGGTGTTCGATGATCTCGGCAGTCAGTCGATGCGCATCGGTGCGATTGTCGGCAGCATCCAGGACATTGCTCGTCAGACCAACTTGTTGGCGCTCAATGCGGCAATCGAGGCGGCGAGGGCGGGCAACCATGGCCGAGGGTTTGCGGTGGTGGCCGATGAGGTGCGCAATCTCTCGCGTCAGGCAGCGGACTCCAGTGCGCAGATCCGGCAAATCGCTACGGGGCTGGAACAGTCCGCTGAACAGGCACGCCAAGGTCTTCAGCAGTTGTCCGGTTCAACCCGTCTGGGGTTGGAAAAGGCCGGAGTGGCGTTGGACTCGATGGATGAAATGCAAAGCGGTGCGGTGGCTAGGGTGGAGGTGGTCGAACGGGTACTGACGCGCTTGGCCGGCTTGCATGATTTGGCGTTGCAGGTGAAACGGATGATCGTGTGAGGCGTGTGGTGCCTGGTGTGACTGTTGCTGGTGCAGTTGCCCATGACTTGGTACGTCACTTTATGCGTCTGGCCTTGATGATCGATGTAGGCCATGGTTGCCGGCACAACGTCGTAGGCGGTGTCGGTGACTGAAACTACTTTGGCGATGTCCAGCGATTGCGCCGGGTTGTAGGGTGTGGCCGCGGGTTCATTAGTGGCGGCCACGTCACCCATAGCCAATTAGTTGGCTCCTGGAAAATGGGTGTCAACCTTGGCCTCTTTCTTGGGGATGAGGACGGGTCAGCAAAAACGGGCCAGATGGACAATAGGCCGCGTCTCTTCTGCTGTCAGCAAAAACCGGTCCAAACACTTTTTACGTAGGCTGGCAGGGCATAATTCGCCATGATTACGACTTTGCTGCGCTTGGCATTCCCGGTCTGACAATGATGAACCGCTATCTATCAGGCGACAACGTTCATACCAGCGTGTCCAGCGACGGAAGGGAGTGGGGACGAGAGTACGAACTGGCCTGCGTGATACAGAACGGCCCACTGAAAAACAGGTCATTGAGATGGCGCAACTCGTCGCTGAGAAGAGACTTCAGCAAATACGATATAGACGAGAACCGCTTGATTTTGAATGACCCCATCAGGTTGCTTTAGGCGTGACTATCCCGTGACGCCTATCTGGTTACAGTTTTACGAAAATCAGACGGCGTCACGCCGGTTGCCTTCTTGAATGCAGTGCAGAAGTGCTGAGCATGGCTGAAGCCGCAATCCAGTGCGACTTCAGTCGTGGTACGACTGGGGTCCAAGAGGAACAGCTTAGCCTGATTGAGACGCAGACTGTAAATAAAGCGCAACGGTGTCTGCCCGGTACTTTCCCTAAAAGCCCGCATGAAATGACGGGGACTGATACCGGCGACTTGCGCCAAGCCCTCAATCGTGAACGGATTTGATAAGTCGGTTTGGATGTAGTCGATAACGTGCCGCAAGCTCGCAGGAGCGAGTCCGCCGCGCGGCTGAATACGAACTGTCTGACTACCGTCAGCCCTCGCCAGTTGGACGAGTGTTTGCATTGCCCAACCTTCGGCGAACAATTCGTAAAGGTTGTCTGCATTGCACGCCTCGCGGCAGAGGGCCGAAAGGCTATGTTGCAGGTCTTCGTTCCCAAAGGCGATTAGCGGTCGATTAAAGTGGTAACCAGCATCAGACGCAACGGTGGGATCGAGAAAGACCACCATGTAGTCGAAATACGGAGCAACATCGAACTCGCCTTCGATTGATGTGGAGACTGGAAAAAGCGCAAGATTAGTTCTCTGTTGAATTCCGGAATGTATGCGCTGCCCGTCGAGCTCCAGACTCAATTCTTTGAGGCCGTTCCGAAACCAGAAGAGCGCCAGCCGCGGTTGACGAAAACGCCAGGTGATGGGTCCATTCGCCCGGCGCGCAAGGACTTCGACATGCGTCGTGCGAGAGTCAACAATTACGCCGGAAACAAGTTCCCCCCCGACCTCGCGATATTGAGCTTGTGAGTCTAGGCGATCATGCATTGCTTGCCTCCGCTTCAGACCTCCCGTGGTCATTTGATACGTACGTTGCTGGAGAAAGGTGTCGCTGATGGATGGGCGTCACCGCCTTCGCTTTGCTTCCGGACATTGTACACCTTGGTGTGCAGGCTGGACCAAGTAGCCGTTCTCCTTCGTGGCGAGGTCTCTTCGATCGGCATATGCCAATCGGCCGGATCTCTTAGGGACGGTTCGTTGGCGACTTGGCGTGGTGAGATGCCGTGGGGATTTAACGTAGGGATTAACAAGGTTTCACGCCTTAAAGCGCACTATCACATGCGGAAACCCGGACGAAATGGGGGGCTCATAGGTCATGATGCATCGAACAGATATGGGCATGAACAGGTACTCTTATTCTGTGATTGGATCGGTTGTCGGGTAGCTCCTCCACGTGGACCTACATGACTCCATAGTACGAACCCCTACTACTGAATACGAGGTCATGAGCGGCCTCATAAAGGTCATAATCGGACACTGCACAACCCGACCTATCAGTTTATTTCATCGCGTATTTGACGGGGAGTTTTGCCAGTCCAGCGTTTAAATGCGCGACGAAAATTGGCGTTGTCACTGAATCCAATTTTCGCCGCAATGTCTTCAGTACTCATTTTTGTTGCTTGTAGGTATTCGATTGCCAAGCTGCTCCTGACATCGTCGAGGATCGAGCCGTAGTCTGTATTTTCAGCTTCCAGTTTTCTGCGCAGCGTCCTGGTGGTCAAACGCATGCACTGCGAGACCTGTTCCATTGTTGGGAACTGGTTCGGAGTCAGCATCATTAGCTGATATACCTCTCCCGCTACCCCAGACGAAGTCTTGGCCTTACCTATCAATCGATCACATGTTTCCTGGAGCATGATTCTCGACAGTCGATTGGCCAAGTGTGGTGCATGGGACAGGATTTTCTGGGGGTAATGGAGTTCGGTAACTGGACAGTCAAATATGCACTCACAGCCGAGAAATCGCTCATACCTAGCCTTATCTGAGGGTAAAGGAAACGCGAAAAGCGCCTTGATGGGCTTACAATCCGGACCTGCAGCGTCTTTTAGATGAGTGACATGCTGCGCCATCTGTTGTCGTATCAAAAATTCGCGAGTCTGCGCGCTCATCAAATGGCTATAGATATCGGAGAACTCCCAGATAGCAGCCTCAGCTTCCTCGCGCCAACTGATATGAAGCGTAGGCGTAGCAAGGACGTGGTATTTCACTGCAAACTCGAAAAAGTCGCGAAGCGTCAAACTGCACATCAATGCATATCCGTACATTCCATATGCCGAGAGGTGCATGCGGGAGCCAACTTGGAAAGCTGTTGAGGAGTCGGCGGATGCTCTTATCACATTGTCACAAGCGTCGATGTACTGACGAATGGAAGTCAACGTATTCGGGTCACTGATCTGGGAGGCGTCGAGTTGGGTTCGCTGGAGTACCACGTCAGAGGTAATTCCTTGCTCCGCAACGGTTTCGACCAGCGTTGCAATCTTGTAGGGAGCGAAGATTTTCTGATTTAGAAAACCTTGAATCGGTGCAGGCATGGCAGGCGATCTCCTGAAATGTCCGAATGGGACTAGAAGCTGTCTCAATGGAACCTTACCAGCTAAATCGCACACTCGTAGTATGGCCCTAACAAAAAAAGCCCAATGGGCTTAATAAGATTGGAGTCAGCATGCAAAAGATCCTTCACGCTTGCATCATCGGTGCTGGCCTCATGGGCCATGGTATCGCCCAGGTGTTCGCTCAAGCTGGCCATAAGGTCACCATATTTGACCCTGACGCGGCGACCCTCGACGTCGCGCCGCAACGAGTTGCCCACAACCTCGAACAGATGGGACTCATTTCAGGCCCAGTGCTCGCCAATATCTTCCTCGCTACAGATTTGCAGATGGCTGTGGCTGACGCCGACATCGTCGTTGAGGCAGTGCCCGAGCGCCTGGAACTCAAGCAGCAATTGTTTGCTGATGTCGCCAGGTTCGCTCCCCGTGACACTGTTTTGGCCAGTAACACCTCGGTTATTCCTATTACAGCCATTGGTGAACTGCTTGATGCGGATGCGCGGGGACGCTTGGTCGGGACGCATTGGTGGAATCCGCCTCATCTTGTTCCCTTGGTTGAGGTGGTGCGTACCGAATACACCTCTGAAAAGGTATTTGATTCGACGTTCGAGTTGCTGCTGAGTCTGGGCAAATCCCCCGTCAAAGTTCATCGAGACGTCGCCGGGTTTATCGGCAACCGTCTTCAGCATGCGATGTGGCGCGAGGCTATTTCGTTGGTATCAAAAGGGGTCTGCGATGCGGAGACCATCGATACCGTTGTAAAGCAAAGCTTCGGTATGCGACTGCCCTTTTTAGGACCGATGGAGAACGCGGATCTGGTGGGCCTTCAGCTTACCAAACTCGTCCATCAGGTCATTTTTCCTGACCTGTGTAACGACCTTGAACCAAACCCTTTGCTTAATGCGTTATTGGAGCAGGGGCATGAGGGCATGCGCACAGGCCAAGGACTGCGCGCATGGACACAAGAACAGGCCGATGAGGTTCGTACGCAACTGGCGTTGCGACTGATTACTTCAGTCCAAAACCCAGCTATCTGATTGCCCTAGTCGAGAAGATGACTATGAATAACAAAAATCGCAAAATCATCATTACATGTGCTGTCACAGGCGCAATGCACACGCCGACAATGTCGGAGTATCTGCCAATCACTCCGGAGCAAATTGCACAGCAAGCGATTGAGGCTGTTGAGGCAGGTGCATCGATTGTTCACCTGCATGCTCGTGATCCTATCGATGGGCGACCATCTCCGGATCCCGCACTGTTTGATCAGTTTGTGCCGGAGATTGCCCGCCAGACAGGCGCGGTTATCAACATCACCACTGGCGGCAGCACGCGGATGACGTTGAAAGAACGACTTGCATATCCCCTACGTGCCAGACCAGAAATGTGCTCACTGAACATGGGCTCGATGAACTTTTCCATCCACCCAATCGCTCGGAAAATCGATCATTGGCAGCATGAGTGGGAAAAGCCCTATGTTGAGGGGATGGAAGATTTGATCTTCCGGAACACGTTCAAAGACATCAAACACATCATGCAAGAACTGGGTGAGTCTGGTACGCGCTTCGAGTTGGAGTGCTATGACGTCGGGCACTTATACAATCTTGCGTACTTTGTGGACGAAGGGCTGATCAAACCGCCGTTCTTCATTCAGTCCATATACGGAGTTCTCGGAGGACTTGGCCCTGATCCTGAGAACTTGGCAATGATGCGCGGTGTCGCCGACCGTCTTTTCGGTCGTAATAGCTATGAGTTCTCCATCCTCGGGGCAGGTCGTCACCAGATGCCGCTTTTGACTGTGGGTGCAGTTATGGGGGCGCACGTTCGTGTCGGCCTAGAGGACAGCATCTATCTTGAAAAAGGAGTGATGGCCAAAACCAACGCGGATCAAGTCAGAAAAATCCGCCGAATCCTCGAGGAGTTGTCATATGAAATTGCGACTCCCGACGAAGCTCGTCAGATTCTGGGCTTGAAAGGCGCAAATAACGTGGGTTTCTAAGCATTTTGGAGAGGGCTTATTGAACGCTTTCGTGCTTTTGGCCGGCGGGGAGGGCGTTGTAATCGGTGCCCACGACTAAGGTGTGTCTGTATCCGCAGATGCCACCTAGGATGGAGTCAGCTCACGCCTATCGGCCATGCACCTGGGCAGTCAATCCAGGTGTTGATTGAATGGGCAGAGATGAGGTGCGATCACGTCTGAGCACTATCGAATCCCTAGTCTTCGAGTGGAACGCGGCGGTCGAGACGCGATTGCCGAGCGCTCACAGTGATCAAGTAAAGTGTCGTGGTCGACGCCAAACGTGATCCACGTGCGGACGCACGGCTGCCCCATCTCATGATAGGCACTAGGTGTGTGATATTTTGGCAACTGGGTCAATTAGGCACTAGCAGCAACACAAATACATTCAAATTGATCGTTTGTGGTATCAGGTTGATCGAGTTGGCGATCATTAGGCGATGAGCACGGCGTACTATGTCCAGCCTAATCTCTTGAAAGGCATCCCCATGAAGATCATGAGCAATAGCTTCAAAGACGGCGAAATGATTCCTGGCGATTTTGCATTTGCAGTGCAAAACGTTGAAACCCATATCCAGCTTTCCTCGAACCGCAACCCTCACCTTGCTTGGGAGGAGGTACCCGAGGGGACGCTGTCATTTGTAGTTGTGGTACATGACCCCGATGTTCCAAGCAAAGGTGACGATGTCAACCAAGACAATCGAGTGGTGCCGGCAACACTTCCTCGCGTTGCATTTTTCCATTGGCTACTCCTCGACATTCCAGCTTCCACTACTGAAATTACCTCGGGCTCACATTCACAAGCAGTGATACCTCGCGGAAAATCTGGCCCATTCACACCAGATGGACTGCGTCATGGTATTAATGATTTCACTTCGTGGTTTGCGGGCGATGCGCAGATGGAGGGCCATTACTTCGGCTACGACGGCCCATGCCCTCCGTGGAACGATGAACTCGTGCATCGGTATGTCTTTACCTTGTACGCTCTGAGCGTTCCTTCCCTTGAAGTCATTGGCGAATTGAGTGGTGCCAATATTCTAGCGGCTCTCGATAAGAATGTAGTGATAGGCACTGCCACTTTGACCGGTCTCTACACTTTGAATCCAAGCCTCAAAATGAAGTGAGTGAACGCTTTGGGAAACGTCATGTTGCAGCGAAAGCTGAAAATTAAAGCTGCCTTTGCTGAGAGCGAGCCCTTGTCCTCGCCCCGGCTTGTTAATCGGCCACAGGTCTGTAGCTTGGCGCAACCCATCTTGAAAAAAACTCAGCACACCCACGACTTTTTCTTTCAGGAAGCCACTATTTTACTCATTTTGTTTGGTCAGCTTGATCTACATTGGCGCGGGGAGCAGGACTCCTACTATCCGGGCAGTGCTCTTCTGCTGGTAGACGCAGGTACTACCGTAAATATGGTGAAGACACCTTCCCTGGAATCGAAACAGTTTAGATCATGCTTCCTGACCTTAGCGCCCACCCTCGTAGAGGAGTTCAGGCGGAACACAGCAATTGTTTTACCGGCACCCGCTGTCAATAAGCCGTACCGTACTGTAATTACAACCGAAGACCTGCAAGAGACTCTGCGTCGAGTGTATCAAGATATCGCAGCACCCGCCGTTAGTGATGAGCGATTGCGATATAGGCTTCTAGACCTCCTTTGTGGGATTGCTGAGCAGGGAGGTATGTTTTCCATGTTCAGTAATTCGACAGCCACTGCAAAAGTACGGGCGTTAATTGCCTCTGCCCCTGAGCGCTCCTGGACGGCGCCAATGATCGGCGAGCTGCTAGCTATGAGCGAGGCTACACTTAGGCGTAGACTCGCTACGGAGAAAACAGGGTTCGAAGCGCTCCTGACAGATGTACGCATGCATCACGCGTTGATGCTTTTACAGACGACTCTACTACCAATCACTCATGTCGCTGAGCTTTCAGGTTATAGGTCGCGATCTCGCTTCTCACAGCGGTTTCTTAAACGCTTCGGCTATTCGCCAATCGAAGTTAGATGATTGTTGCCTTAAACTAATGTCGACTGCAACCGAGACGCCGTAATGCGGAACCGAGTTCAGTCCCTGGATATTATAAATCCAGCACAGAAGTAATTCGCATGACACCCTCACTAATGGTTAAATGTGAGTGGGCCACTGCCTATTGGCTTGCCTTCTTCAGGGATATGCTCAAACGGCATATCCATATACTAACCTGCTGGGTGGCTTTTCTTCGGTAACCCACCTGAACGATAGTAACGAACATCAAGAGCCCGTCGGTATTCGATAGCTTGATAATTGATTTTACTGAAATGCGTTTTAGAGTATTTGTACTTGGACTGTGCAGCTTGAACCTGCCTCTTATACCGTGAAATAAATTACCCGGAGAATCTCATGCCTGGAAAACTTGAAGGAAAAATCGCTATCGTCACCGGCGGCACGAGCGGCATTGGCTTAGCCACCGCCAAGCTCTTCGCCATCGAAGGGGCCACTGTTTACATTACGGGTCGTCGCCAACCGGAATTGGATGTCGCTGCGGCAGAAATTAGCGGAGCCACTGGTGTGCGGGTCGACTCGTCGAAGCTGGAAGAACTTGATGCGTTCTACCAGCGTGTGAAAGCCGAGCAAGGTCGAATCGACGTTCTGTTTGCCAACGCAGGTGGCGGCTCGAAATCGCCACTGGGCGAAATCACCGAAGCGGATTATTACGATATTTTCGACCGCAACGTGAAAGGAACTCTGTTTACCGTGCAGCAGGCATTACCGCTATTGGCAAAAGGTGCTTCGGTGATCCTTGCTGGTTCTACCGCCGGTAGTTCCGGCAAACCTGCATTCAGCGTATACGCAGCCTCTAAGGCCGCTGTACGTGCCTTTGCCCGCAACTGGATACTCGACTTAAAGGATCGCAACGTACGCATCAACACCATAAGCCCAGGTGCCACCCGCACCCCGGGCTTGATCGACCTTATCGGGCCTGATGCAGAAACACAGCAAGCTGCGCTTGACTACCTAGCTTCGCATATTCCTCTGGGTCGAGTCGGCGACCCAGAAGAAATCGCTAAAGCCGCGCTATTCCTCGCCTCAAGTGACGCAAGCTTTGTGAATGGTACTGAGCTGTTCGTCGACGGCGGTCAAGCCCAGATCTAAGGTAGAAGAGAGCAGCTTGGCTGGCTGCTTTCACACCTCTCTCCGAACAATCGCAAATGCCGTCCTCTCTTCCATCTACGGAAATCGATCTGTAATCCTGAGCCATAGCCTTACGCTACAACGAACTTAATTTTTTTTGCTACAGTCGGCACCGGCCGTCTTGTCGCTCACGACTCGGTAAGGAGACGCGCTGTGTCAGATGATATTCATTTCTACGAACCCTCTAAGGGCCATGGCCTGCCTCACGACCCATTCAACGCAATCGTCGGTCCTCGCCCTATCGGCTGGATTTCGTCGCAGGACGCCAAGGGCAAACTCAACCTGGCACCCTACAGCTTCTTCAACGCCTTCAACTACGTACCCCCAATCATTGGTTTCTGTAGCATCGGCCGCAAGGACAGCCTGGAAAACATAGAGCAGACCGGCGAATTCGTCTGGAATCTGGTCACACGCCCGCTCGCTGAGCAGATGAACCTCAGTTGTGCGCCGGTTGCTGCTGATGTGAGCGAGTTCGAGCTGGCAAATCTCACGGCAGAGCCATCACGTATCGTGTCGGTGCCACGAGTCAAAGAAACGCCCGTGGCGTTTGAATGCAAAGTGACGCAGATCATCCAATTGCAACGCGCCGACAAAGAAGTCGTCCAGAGCTGGTTGATTCTGGGAGAAGTGGTCGCGGTTCACATCTCCAAGCACCTACTTAGGGATGGCGTCTACGACACCCTGGCGGGAGAGCCAATTCTGCGAGGCGGTGGCCCGGCCGATTATTTCCAACTTGGCCCTGAATCGATATTCAAGCTCTACAGACCCAAGGACTAATTAATCAGGGAGCATCGCTACAGCCCCCCCACCCCCAGTGGTAATTATTTCTGATATAACCTCCCCGGACCGGCCCTCGAATTGGCAC
>NZ_JAHBDN010000085.1:0-29979 GCF_019956445.1 Pseudomonas sp. BF-R-19 | reverse complement strand
TGGGCATCGATTCTCATCGAGGCGCGGGGCGACAACCCCAACTCAGACGCCGGATAGATGAAAGCAAGCCAAACACGACATCAACAACAGTATTGCAGAAAAGGGGGTAACCATAGATGTGGGAGCGGGCTTGCTCGCGAAAACGGAATGTCAGTTACATCAATGTTGACTGTACTAACGCTTTCGCGAGCAAGCCCGCTCCCACATTAATCGCGTACAACCCGGGTTAATTCATCTCCCCTTCGACCCGATCCCTTCCCGCCTGCTTCGCCGCATAGACTCCCGAATCCGCGCGCAACAGCAAGGCATCCGCGCCCTCCCCGACCCGCCAACTGGCAATCCCGAAACTGGCGGTGACCGTACCGACACCTTCAATGGGTGAACTGCGCAAGCCTTGCCACAATTGCTGAGCCAACATATAGGCATGTTCGCCGCTGATATCAGGGCACAGCACCATGAACTCCTCACCGCCCAGGCGGCAGAACACATCGGTGCGACGCAGCCGGTGGCCGATCCGTTGGCACACGGCCTGCAACACCCGATCACCGATGGCATGGCCATGCAGGTCATTGATGCGCTTGAAATGGTCGATATCGAGCATGATCACCGACAGATCCCCACCGCCGCGCTCCACCCGGGCCATTTCGGTGGTCAGGCGCTCCTGGAAATAACGCCGGTTGTGGATACCTGTCAGCGAATCGGTGACCGACAGCGCGCGCAATTCCTCCTCCACCCGCTTCATATCGGAAATGTCCGAGATGTAGCCATGCCACAGCACGCCGCCACCCGGCAGTTCCTCCGGCGTGGCCTCGCCACGCACCCAACGCAGACCGCGTTGCGGCAATTGCACACGGTATTCCTCGCGCCAGGGGCTGAGGGTGTCGGCCGAGGCGCGGATCGAGGCGCGGACACGGGTGGTGTCCTGAGGGTGAATCCGGGTGAAGATCGCTTCGGCATTGAGCAGCAGCACGTCAGGTTCGAGCTCGTAGATATCGCGAATGCCGTCGCTGGCATAGATCACGCTGAAGCGTCCGTCGAATTCCATCTTGAACTGGTAGATGCCACCGGGCACGTGGGCGCTGAGTTTCTTCAACAGCAGGTCCCGCGCCGCGAGCGCTTCATGGACCCGTTTGCGTTCGGTGATGTCGATGCACACCGCCAGGTGCCCGACCCACAGGCCTTGTTCGTCGAGCACTGGCGTGGCGAGCATGTTGACCATCAAATGGCTGCCATCGCCGCGCACCAGCGTCCACTCCCGCGCCTCGTGGCCGCCCTCCACGTCGCCTTCGACCAGCATCGCCTGGCAGGTCGGCACCGGTTTGCCATAGCGCGCACTCAACTCTGCCGAGCGAGCGACCAGCTCCCGGGGCAGGTGCAGGTTCTCCAGGGTCATATGGCCGACCACTTCGGCACTGGTATAGCCAAGCATCTGCTCGGCACCCGCGTTGAAGGTGCTGATGACGCCGCGCAGGTCAGTGGCGATGATCGCGACCTGGGTGGCGGCATTCAGCACGCCACGCAACTGACCATGGGTGCCGCGCAGTTCCTGCTCTCGATCGCGCAGCTCCCGGGTGCGTTGCTCGACCAGTTTCAACGCCCGCTGCCGCTGACTGACCAACACATACAGCAAGGCACTGAGCATCACGCTGAGCAATCCACCCAACACCACCACACTGGTCACGGAGGAATGGTTGGCCTTCACGAACGCGTCGCTGGGCTGGATATCGACTTGATAGTCATGGTCGGCCATGCGCAACAGGCGCGTGGCGGACAGCTCGCTGATGGCCGGCGGGTTGGGCGACTCGAACAGCACTTCGTGCTGGTCGTCGCTCGACAAATCGAGGATGCGCACCGAGAGATAGTCACGACTCGCGTCCGGCAGTCCGTCCGCCAGCAACTGGCGCATGCTGATCACGGCCATGACATAACCGTAGGGCTTCGTGGCTTTGTGGTCCTGACTGTTGCGCTGCATGACCGGCGCGACCAGCAGCACGCCGCGCGCATAAGCCGGCTCGATACTCACCAGATGCATCGGTTGCGACACCGCCATGGCGCCATGTTGATCGGCCCGATCGAGCGTGGCACGCCGCAGCGGCTGGGCCAGCAAGTCGTAACCGAGGGGAGCGCCAAGTTTGCTTTGAGTCTGGCTATACAGCACCGCCACGTACTCATCTCGCTCGCCGGCCGGTTGCAATTGGCCGTCGGTGTTGAGCTCTCTCAGGGCGAAGCTGCTCAAGCCTCCGTCACGCACTCGGCGCTCGAACGTCGCCCGCTCGTCACGGGTGACCCGATGGGCATAGGAATACGCCTGGGTTCGCAGCAGCAAAGGTTGGGTGTAGCCGTCGAATTCCGCTCGGGACACCGAATCGGAATTGGCGAAAAACCGGCGCAGGCCGTCGAGGCGCTGCTCCTGATCTTCGAAACGCTCTTCGATACGGCTGTAACGTTCACTGGCCAGCAGTTGGAAACGTTGCCGCAATTGATGGTGAAACAGGTTCAGCGTCGACCACGCCAACAACCCGGTGAGCACCCCGCCGACCAGCAATACCAGCAGCGCGACCAGCCAGGCCGAGGCATCTTCGCTGATAAATCCCAGGATCCTGGGGCGCACGGCGTGCAACGACATAGAACGCAAACTCAAAACGCCAGGTGCGGAGAAGCCCTTTGGCCATGAACTGAGTTATAGCTATTAGCCACTAATTTGACCAGCACTGATGGGATCCTGTAGGAGCGAGCCTGCTCGCGATGGTAGCAAGAGTACCGCGTGACTCCAGAAGGCACGCGTTATCGTTATCGACCATCGCGAGCAAGCTCGCTCCTACAGTGAATCAGCACAGCTATTTAGCGAGCCATGATTTTCCAGGCGCGATGGATCTTGGCGTTGCGGGAAAAATCCGGATCGATAGTCTGGGCGGTGATCTCCTCGACCGCATAACGCTCGCCGAGATTGGCCTCCAGTTCGAACTTGCGGAAGTTGTTGGAGAAGTACAACACGCCGCCGGGCGCCAGTCGCGCCATGGCCAGGTCGATCAGTTGCACCTGGTCGCGCTGTACATCGAAGACACCTTCCATGCGCTTGGAGTTGGAGAACGTCGGCGGGTCGATAAAGATCAGGTCGTACTCGTCACGACTGGCTTCGAGCCACGCCATCACATCACCCTGCTCCAGGCGGTTCTTGTCGGAAAAACCGTTCAGCGACAGGTTGCGACGCGCCCAGTCCAGATAGGTTTTCGACAGGTCGACACTGGTGGTGTTGCGCGCGCCGCCCTTGGCCGCGTGCACGCTGGCGGTCGCGGTGTAGCAATACAGATTGAGGAAGCGCTTGCCGGCCGCCTCTTTCTGGATACGCATGCGCATCGGACGATGGTCGAGGAACAGACCGGTGTCGAGGTAGTCGGTGAGGTTCACCAGCAGCTTGATCCCGCCTTCATTGACCTCGACGAACTTGCCCTGTGCCGCCTGGCGCTCGTACTGCTTGGTGCCGCTCTGACGCTCGCGGCGCTTGACCACCACGCGGCTCTTGTCGATGTTCAACGCCTGCGGAATCGCCGCCAGGGCATCGAACATGCGCGCCGAGGCCTTTTCCGGATCGATGGATTTCGGCGCAGCGTACTCCTGGACGTGGACCCAATCGTGATACAGGTCGATGGCCATGGAGTATTCCGGCATGTCGGCATCGTACACGCGGTAGCAGTCGATGCCTTCACGCTTGACCCACTTGCCGAGGGCCTTGAGGTTCTTTTGCAGGCGGTTGGCAAACATCTGCCCGCCTTCGCTCAGGCGCGGCTGCTCGATCACCGGGGCCGGGGCTGGAACCGGTTTGATCGGATTGCCGTTTTTGTTGTATTTGCGCTCTTGCGGCTCGCTCGGCGCTTCATCGTAGGCCGCTTGCTCTCGCTCGGCCTGACGCTGTTCCGGGGTGCGACGCTCGCCGGTGACAAACTGATCCGGCAGCACCTTGATCAGCAACAGCTTGCACGGCAAGGCGCCGTTCCAGAACGAATACTGCTTGTGGCTGCGGATACCCATGCGCTTGCCCAGGTCCGGCGCGCCGGTGAACACCGCCGCCTCCCAGTTCAGGCAGGCCTGACGCAGGCGCTCGCCGAGGTTCTGGTAGAGGTAGAGCAGGCTCGCCTCATCGCCCAGACGCTCGCCGTACGGAGGGTTGCAGATGACCAGGCCTTTCTGGTTCTGGTCCGGGCGCGGCTCGAAAGTCGCGACTTCACCCTGGTAGATCTTGATCCATTCGCTCAGGCCGGCACGCTCGACGTTATTGCGGCCCGGTTGAATCAGCCGTGGATCGGCTTCGTAGCCGCGAATCCACAACGGTGTCTTGGCCAGACCGGCAGCGGCGCGCTCGGACGCTTCTTCGTGGAGTTTTTTCCACAGCGCCGGGACGTGACCGAGCCAGGCGGTGAAGCCCCACTGCTCGCGACGCAGGTTCGGCGCGATGTCGGCGGCGATCATCGCCGCTTCCACCAGGAATGTACCGACACCGCACATCGGGTCAGCCAGCGCGCCGCCTTCGGCCGCGATACGTGGCCAGCCGGAACGGATCAGGATGGCGGCCGCGAGGTTTTCCTTGAGCGGCGCCGCACCTTGCTGCAGGCGATAGCCGCGCTGATGCAGGCTGTGGCCTGACAGGTCGAGGGAAAGAATGGCTTCGCCACGGTCCAGGCGCAGGTGAATGCGCAGGTCCGGGTTGAGCTTGTCGATGGAAGGACGATCGCCTTGCGGGGTGCGCAGTTTGTCGACGATGGCGTCCTTGACCTTCAGCGCGCCGAAGTGGGTGTTGTCGATACCCGAGCCATGGCCGCTGAATTCGACGGCCAGGGTGCCGTCATTGAGCATGTGGTCTTGCCACTCGATGTCCAGCACGCCGTGGTACAGGTCTTCGGCGTCCTTCATCGGGAAACGCTTGAGCACCAGCAGCACGCGGTTGGCCAGGCGCGACCACAGGCACAGGCGATAAGCGGTTTCCATGGTGGCCATGCCGCGTACGGCAGAGGTGTGTTCCCGCGCTTCCTCAAGGCCAAGCCCGACGGCTTCCTCGATGAGCAGGCCTTCAAGGCCTTTTGGGCAAGTGAGGAAGAGTTCGAAACGATCGGACATGGGAATTCCAGAACCTTTAGCTGAGTGACCGGGCAACGCATTGCCGGTCCGGTTTTCAATCAGGCGCTTTTCTCGAAGAGCGCCCGCGTGGCACGAAGGCGTGCCGTTCCACCCTTGCTGCCCGGGTTAAATGAGCTTAGATGCAAGGGCAGATAAAAAAGTTGATGCAACAAAATGTCATAAGTCGACCCTTCGTCGAATAGTGCTTCCCGGCAACGGGAGCCATTCTCACTAAAGGATTAAGCCCATCATCCAGCGCAGGGCCGATCATACCGGGGTTTGGCCAATAAATACGCTAAAAACGCGCTGTTACTTATGGCCTTAGCACATAAATAGTTACGTCCTTATGACAAAACGATCATTCCCTCGATGTGACGCATTGGTTAGAACTCAATACAGGTTGGCGCCGCAATGACGCCAACACCTTGGCTCGTCACGCCGGCAACGAGCCGCCAACGGCAGAGTTTTTCTGCCAGACCTCAATAGAGGTCGACGCGATAAATACAGTCAACAAGTGAGGGCAACACCCTATGAGAAGACTTAAGCGTGATCCGTTGGAAAGAGCATTTTTGCGCGGATATCAATATGGCGTTGGTGGTAAATCCCGTGAGCTTTGCCCATTTACTCTACCGTCGGTACGTCAAGCCTGGATCAACGGCTGGCGAGAAGGACGCGGCGACAACTGGGACGGTATGACCGGCACTGCAGGAATCCACAGACTCAACGAACTTCACGCCGTCGGCTAATTACAGGGCACTACACTCCGACACGACAATCTGATTTGTACTGAATTAACCACGCACGTCCCATCCGGACGGCGGGCTACGGCCCAGGGGCTCCTTCATGGAGCCCTTTTTTATGCCTGCTCGCTGGTCCAAACAATCCCCTGTAGGAGCAGCCGGTCGACGCTCGATTGCTCGCGATGGACCCGAGAGCACCGCGTGCATCCAGAAAGCACGCGTTATCGTTATCGACCATCGCGAGCGAGCTCGCTCCTACAAGGGGATCAGCGTAGGGCTGCGATTGCGTCTACCGACTCACGAATCAGCGCCGGGCCTTTGTAGATGAAGCCCGAATAGATCTGCACCAGGCTCGCGCCTGCGGCGATTTTCTCTGCCGCGTGCTTGCCTTCGGTAATGCCGCCCGCCGCAATGATCGGCAAACGCCCGCCCAGCTCCGATGCCAGCACTTTCACGGTGTGAGTGCTCTTGTCACGAACCGGCGCGCCAGACAGACCGCCGGCCTCTTCACCGTGCTCCATACCTTCGACGCCTACGCGGCTCAGGGTGGTGTTGGTGGCGATGACGGCATCCATTCCGGTTTCGATCAACGCCTGCGCAACCTGTGCGGTTTCTTCGTCGCTCATGTCCGGCGCGATCTTGATCGCCAGCGGTACATGCTTGCCATGACGCAATGCCAGTTCCGCGCGGCGCTCGGCCAGATCGGCCAGCAACTGCTTGAGCGAGTCACCGAATTGCAGGCTGCGCAGGCCCGGCGTGTTCGGCGAACTGACGTTGACCGTCACATAGCTGGCGTGGGCGTAGACCTTGTCCAGGCAGATCAGGTAGTCGTCCACGGCACGCTCGACCGGCGTATCGAAGTTCTTGCCGATGTTGATGCCCAGCACGCCCTTGTACTTGGCCGCCGCGACTCGGGCCAGCAGGTGATCGACGCCGAGGTTGTTGAAACCCATGCGATTGATGATCGCCTCGGCTTCCGGCAAACGGAACAGGCGTGGCTTCGGGTTGCCCGGCTGCGGACGCGGCGTGATGGTGCCAATTTCGACAAAACCGAAACCCAGTTGGGCGAATCCATCGATGGCCGCGCCGTTCTTGTCCAGGCCGGCGGCCAGCCCCACCGGATTCGGGAAGTCCAGGCCCATGACATTCACCGGCAGCTTCGCCGGGGCCTTGCACAGCAAGCCGTTGAGCCCAAGACGCCCGCCCGCGCCGATCAGGTCCAGGGACAGATCGTGGGAGGTTTCCGGGGAGAGTTTGAACAACAGCTGACGGGCCAGGGTGTACATGGGCGGATTTGACTCGATTGGCGGCGAATTGAGGCGGCGATTATAGCCGGGCAACGGGGTGGCAAGCGAGGCGCGTGATCAAATCAACGGATAATGGCATATGCCTTGCACTACTCTGGGCACCAGCACCCATGCCAACGACCGAATGTGTGCAAAGACAATGGCGTCGTCCCCGGCCTGCTCATGCAAGAACTCGGGACGACGTTTTTTTTGCAAGGTGAACACGCGATGAACGAACCGTCAGCCGGCCCTCTGGCCTGGGTCAATGGCAGCGATGCCCCGGAAAAAACCGAAATCAATCTCGGGTTCATGGCCCTGAGCGACTGCGCCTCGGTGGTCGTCGCCGCCACCCAGGGCTTCGCCCAGCCCCACGGCTTGACCCTGAACCTCAAGCGGCAATCGTCCTGGGCCAACCTGCGGGACAAACTGGTCAGTGGCGAACTCGATGCCGCCCACAGCCTCTACGGTCTGATTTATGCCGTTCACCTGGGCATCGGTGGCGTGGCCGCGACCGACATGGCTGTGTTGATGGGCCTGAATCAGAACGGCCAGAGTATCAACCTGTCCCGCGGCTTGCAGACACTTGGAGTGACCAGTCCTGAAGCACTGGATCGGCACGTGCACCAAACTCGCTCAAAACTCACCTTCGCCCAGACGTTTCCCACCGGCACCCACGCCATGTGGCTGTATTACTGGCTCGCCAGCCAAGGCATACACCCACTGCTGGATGTCGACAGCGTGGTGGTACCGCCGCCGCAGATGGTCGCGCACTTGCGGGCCGGGCGTATCGACGGCTTCTGCGTCGGCGAACCCTGGTCCGCCAGCGCCGTGCAACAGGACCTCGGTTTCACCCTGGCCACGACTCAGACCATCTGGCCCGATCATCCGGAAAAGGTCCTCGGCTGCACCCGTGCGTTCGTCGAGCAATACCCCAATACCGCCCGGGTGTTGGTGATGGCGGTTCTGGAAGCCAGCCGCTTCATCGAAGAAAGCACCGAGAATCGCCGCAGTACCGCACAATTGCTCAGTGCCGCGCAGTACCTTGACGCGCCACTGGACTGCATCGAACCACGCCTGCTGGGCGAATACGCCGACGGCCTTGGTCACCGCTGGCAAGACCCGCACGCGCTGCGCTTGCATGGGGATGGCGAGGTCAACCTGCCGTACCTGTCCGACGGCATGTGGTTCATGACCCAGTTCCGCCGCTGGGGCTTGTTGCGCGATGATCCGGACTATCTCGCGGTAGCCCGACAGGTCCAGCAACTGGACCTCTACCGTGAAGCAGCCCGTGCCGTCGGCGTTGCTTCATCAGCCGAGCAAATGCGCAGCAGTCAATTGATCGACGGCAAGATCTGGGACGGCTCGGACCCGGCCGGTTATGCCCGCAGTTTCAAACTGCACGCCATGAGCGACAGCTCGCACCGATCCGCCAGCCGCTGACAGGAGACCACGAACATGCTGCGTATCCTGCTGATCAACGACACCGCCAAAAAAGTCGGGCGCCTGAAGGCCGCCCTGACCGAGGCCGGATTTGAAGTGATCGATGAATCCGGCCTGACCATCGACTTGCCCGAACGCGTCGAAACGGTGCGTCCGGATGTAATTCTGATCGATACCGAGTCACCGGGGCGCGATGTGATGGAACAAGTGGTGCTGGTGACGCGCGACCAGCCACGACCCATTGTGATGTTCACGGACGAACACGACCCCGATGTGATGCGACAGGCGATCAAGTCCGGGGTCAGTGCCTACATCGTCGAAGGCATTCACGCACAACGCCTGCAGCCGATTCTCGACGTGGCCATGGCACGCTTCGAGAGCGACCAGGCCTTGCGTGCCCAGCTGCATGCCCGCGACCAGCAATTGGCCGAGCGCAAGCGCATCGAACTGGCCAAGGGACTGCTGATGAAAATGAAGGACTGCAACGAGGAAGAGGCCTACACGCTGATGCGCCGCCAGGCGATGAGCCGCCAGCAGAAGCTGATTCAAGTGGCGGAGCAGATTATTGCCATGAGCGAGTTGCTCGGCTGAAACCCAGTGGTGAATGTTCTATCGCCTTCGCGAGCAAGCCCGCTCCCACAGGTGATTTGTGTTCGACGCCATTCCCTTGTGGGAGCGGGCTTGCTCGCGAATGGCAGCGACTCGATTTCGGTTGTTGGCACAAATCTCGCTATGTAATCGATACAGGTAACCAACGGCGGTTGCCCCACCTACGACAAAGACGTCGCGCACCTCATTTGCCCTTGGCGGATCGGGTGGCGGCGTTTTTTCGTTTTGGCCCCACAGCACGGGGCCGGTGGTGCGGCCGTATCGGCGCCCCACCTGCAAGCTCATGACTCCTTTCGAGACTCTTCACAGCTGAGGTGCGCAATGAATTCAAGCTTCTGGAAATCCGGCCATACACCCACATTGTTCGCAGCGTTCCTCTATTTCGACCTGAGTTTCATGGTCTGGTACCTGCTCGGTCCTTTGGCGGTACAGATCGCCGCCGACCTGCACCTGACGACGCAGCAACGGGGGTTGGTGGTCGCCACGCCGATTCTGGCCGGGGCGGTGTTGCGCTTCGTGATGGGGATGCTGGCTGATCGCCTGTCGCCCAAAACCGCCGGCCTGATCGGCCAGGTCATCGTGATCTGCGCCCTGTTCGGTGCCTGGAAACTCGGGATCCACAGCTACGAGCAGGCGTTGCTGCTGGGCCTGTTCCTCGGCATGGCCGGCGCTTCGTTCGCCGTCGCCCTGCCCCTGGCCTCGCAGTGGTATCCGCCGCAACATCAAGGCAAGGCCATGGGCATCGCCGGCGCGGGTAACTCGGGCACGGTGTTAGCCGCATTGATCGCCCCGGTGCTGGCAGCAGCATTTGGCTGGAGCAACGTGTTCGGGTTTGCCCTGATTCCGCTGATCCTGACCCTGATCGTCTTCGCCTGGCTGGCCCGCAATGCCCCCGAGCGGCCAAAAGCCAAATCCATGGCCGACTACTTCAAGGCCCTGGGTGATCGTGACAGCTGGTGGTTCATGTTTTTCTACAGCGTGACGTTCGGTGGCTTCATCGGCCTGGCCAGCGCCCTGCCCGGTTATTTCAACGACCAGTACGGCTTGAGCCCGGTGACTGCCGGCTACTACACCGCTGCCTGCGTATTCGGCGGCAGCCTGATGCGCCCCCTGGGTGGCGCGCTGGCTGACCGCTTCGGCGGCATTCGAACCCTGTTGGCGATGTACACCGTCGCGGCGATCTGCATTGCCGTGGTCGGCTTCAACCTGCCGAGTTCCTACGCCGCACTGGCGCTTTTCGTCTGCACCATGCTCGGTCTGGGTGCAGGCAATGGCGCGGTGTTCCAGTTGGTGCCCCAGCGTTTTCGCCGGGAAATCGGCGTGATGACCGGCCTGATCGGCATGGCCGGCGGCATCGGCGGGTTTGCCCTCGCGGCCGGCATGGGCGCGATCAAGCAAAGCACCGGCAGCTATCAACTGGCGCTGTGGTTGTTCGCCAGCCTCGGCGTTCTGGCCTGGTTCGGTCTGCACGGCGTGAAACGTCGCTGGAGAACCACCTGGGGTTCGGCCGCCGTGACGGCTGCGCGGGTCTGACGCCTCGATGAGCCTGCAACTGAGTTTCGCCGAAGCCAGCGCCATCGGTCCTCGCGAGGAAAACCAGGATGCCCTGCGCCTTGTCACGCCGGCTCCGGCGCTGGCCGCAAGCAAGGGTTACCTGTTCGCGATTGCCGACGGTGTCAGCCAGTGCGTCGATGGCGGTCTGGCTGCCCGATCGACGCTGCAGGCCCTGGCGCTGGATTACTACGCCACGCCGGAAACCTGGAGCGTCGCACAGGCACTCGATCGTCTGCTGCTGGCGCAGAACCGCTGGTTGCAGGCCAATGGCGGCGGACAACCGCTGCTGACCACTCTCAGTGCGCTGGTCCTGCGTGGGCGGCGCTTTACCCTGGCCCATGTCGGCGATTGCCGGGTGTATCGCTGGCACGCCGACCAATTGCAGCGAATCAGCGAGGATCACGTCTGGGACCAGCCGGGCATGCAGCATGTGCTGAAACGGGCGCTGGGGCTCGATCAACACCTGGTGCTGGATTTTCTCGACGGCGAGTTGCGCCCCGATGAAAGCTTCGTCCTGCTCAGCGACGGCGTCTGGGCCGTCCTGGGCGATACCGCGATTGCCGCGATCCTGCGCGATCAACCGGACTTGCACAGCGCTGCGCAAACCCTGGTCAATGCCGCACACCTGGCGGGCAGCCAGGACAACGCCAGCGCCTTGCTGGTGCGGGTCGATGCCCTCGGCGAAGCGAGCATTGGCGATGCGTTGATGCACTTACAGCAATGGCCACTGCCGCCAGCCCTGAAACCGGGTCAGGCGTTCGAAGGCTGGCAGGTCGAGGGAATCGTCGCACAGAGCCAGCAATCGCTGCTTTATCGCGTTCGCGACAGTCAGCAACAACCCTGGCTGCTGAAAACCCTGCCCGGGCGTCTGCACGACGATCACCAGGCCGGGCAAGCGTTACTGTCGGAAGAATGGTTTCTCAAACGCGTGGCCGGGCGACACTTTCCTGAAGTCCATGCCGCCAGCCAGCGTCAGCATTTGTACTACGTGATGCGTGAATATTCGGGCGCTACCCTGGCCAAACGGCATGAGCACAGCGGACCCTTGCCGCTGCCCCAGTGGCAAGACATCGCCGAACGCCTGCTGCGAGCGGTCGGTCTGTTGCATCGACGGCAGATCCTGCATCGCGATATCAAACCGGAAAACCTGTTGCTGGGAGACGATGGCGAGTTGCGCCTGCTGGATTTCGGCCTGGCCTACTGCCCCGGACTCTCGCAAGACCTGCCCTGGGCGCTGCCGGGCACACCCAGTTACATCGCGCCCGAAGCCTTTCGCGGCGATGTACCGACGCCACGGCAGGACTTGTACGCCGTCGGTGTGACCCTGTATTTCCTGCTCACCGGGCACTACCCCTATGGCGAAATCGAAGCGTTCCAACGCCCCAGGTTTGGCCTCCCCGTCAACGCCAGCCGCTACCGGCCCGACCTGCCGGACTGGATCGCCCATAGCCTGGAACGCGCCGTGGCGGCGGCCCCCGACCAGCGTTTCGAAACGGCGGAAGAATGGCTGCTGCTGATGGAACAGGGCGAACGCCGCAGCTTGAGCGTACGCCCCAAGCCTTTACTGGAGCGCGAGCCGCTGAAGGTCTGGCGGACATTGGCGCTGGTGTCGTTGCTGCTCAATCTGGTGCTGCTGCTGGTTGCGCTCCATTAGCGGGCAACGCGCCTTGAATCGGTGCACGCCCTCACGGTTCTGCCCTTGTGAACGGGGAAAAAGCCAACAAATACGGGTTTTGAGCGACTTGGCATAACCGCTGCATTACCTCTTGCAACAGACATACAGCGCAGGCTTCAACGACGAAGGTTGCACTTCCCGAGAGAACGGGACCAGGACAAAGGCGTCCTCGCTAGGCAACTAGCGGGACGCCTTTTTTTGTTTGCGCAAAATTTGTCGAGCATGGCCTGAACCCTGATGAGGCAGGCCTGAGCTCCCCGGAGAACCTGATGAAAAAACTAAAACTGGTGATGATCGGCAACGGCATGGCCGGGGTCCGGACCCTGGAAGAGCTGCTCAAACTGAGCACTGAGCTGTACGACATCACGGTCTTCGGCGCCGAACCGCACACCAACTACAACCGCATCCTCTTGTCGCCGGTGCTGGCGGGCGAACAGACCTTCGAAGAGATCGTGCTCAACGACCTGGACTGGTACCTGGAAAACAACATCAAGCTGCTGCTCAACCGCAAGGTGGTGGAGATCGACCGGGTCAGGCGCCGGGTCATTGCCGAAGACGGCAGCGAAGCCGAATACGATCGCCTGCTGATTGCCACCGGCTCGACGCCCTTCATCCTGCCCATTCCCGGCAACACCCTTGAGGGCGTGATCGGCTACCGCGACATCGCCGACACCCAGGCCATGATCGACACCGCGAAAACCCATCGGCACGCCGTGGTGATTGGTGGCGGCCTGCTCGGCCTCGAAGCCGCCAACGGCCTGATGCTGCGGGGCATGCACGTCACCGTGGTGCATATCGGCGAGTGGTTGCTGGAACGGCAACTGGACAAGACCAGCGGCCAGCTACTGCAAAGCGCGCTGGAATCTCGCGGCCTGCACTTTCGCCTGTGCGAGCAGACCCAGGCCTTGCACGACGCGGGCAATGGCCGGGTCGGTTCGGTGCAATTCAAGAACGGCGACATCATCCCCGCCGACCTGGTCGTGATGGCTGCCGGCATTCGCCCCAATACCGAACTGGCGGAGAAATCCGGCATTCCGTGCAGCCGCGGGATTCTGGTCAACGACACACTGCAAACCTACGACCCACGGATCTATGCCATCGGCGAGTGTGCCAGCCACCGCGGCATCGCCTATGGTTTGGTGGCGCCGCTGTTCGAACAGGCCAAGGTCTGCGCCAACCACCTCGCCCAACTGGGTTTTGCCACCTACAAGGGGTCGGTGACCTCGACCAAACTGAAGGTCACCGGCATCGACCTGTTCTCCGCCGGCGACTTCATGGGCGGCGAAGGCACCGAGACCATCACCCTCTCGGACCCGATTGGCGGGGTCTACAAGAAATTGGTGATCAAGGATGACGTGCTGGTCGGCGCCTGCCTGTACGGCGATACGGCAGACGGCGGCTGGTATTTCCGGCAAATCCGTGAGAATCACGCCATCGGCGAAATTCGCGATCACCTGATGTTTGGCGAAAACGCTTTGGGCGATGTAGGACATCAAGGCCAGGACAAAGCCATGAGCATGGCCGACACGGCCGAAGTCTGCGGCTGCAACGGTGTGTGCAAGGGCACCATCGTCAAGGCCATTCAGGAACACGGACTGTTCAGTGTCGACGACGTCAAGAAACACACCAAGGCTGCCAGCTCCTGCGGCTCCTGCGCCGGCCTCGTCGAACAGATCCTGATCAACACCGTGGGCGGCGCGGCGGACGTCAAACCGAAAAGCGAAAAGGCCATCTGCGGCTGCAGCGACCTCAACCACGGGCAAATCCGCCAGGCCATCCGCGAGCAGCACCTGCTGACCATCGCCGGCACCATGAGCTACCTGAACTGGCGCACACCCAACGGCTGCGCCACCTGCCGCCCGGCGCTCAACTACTACCTGATTTCCACCTGGCCAGGGGAAGCCAAGGACGATCCGCAATCGCGTCTGATCAACGAAAGGGCCCACGCCAACATTCAGAAAGACGGCACCTACTCGGTAGTCCCACGGATGTGGGGCGGTGTGACCAATCCTTCAGAGCTGCGGCGCATTGCCGACGTCGCCGACAAGTACAACGTGCCGATGGTCAAGGTCACCGGTGGCCAGCGCATCGACTTGCTGGGCATTCGCAAGCAAGACCTGCCGGGGGTGTGGAAAGACCTGGACATGCCGTCCGGCCACGCCTACGGCAAATCCATCCGCACGGTGAAAACCTGCGTCGGCAGCGAGTTCTGCCGCTTTGGCACCCAGAACTCCACACAACTTGGCATTGAACTGGAACATGACCTGTTCAACATGTGGTCGCCGCACAAGGTGAAGCTGGCTGTCTCCGGATGCCCGCGCAACTGCTCGGAAGCCGGTATCAAGGATGTGGGAATTATCGGTGTGGACTCCGGCTGGGAGATGTACATCGGAGGCAACGGCGGGATCAAGACCGAAGTCGCGGAATTCTTCGTCAAGCTGAAGACCGCCGAAGAAGTGCGCGAATACAACGGTGCGTTCCTGCAGCTCTATCGCGAAGAAGCCTTCTACCTCGAACGCACCGTGCACTACCTGCAACGGGTCGGCATGGAACACATCAAGAAAGCCGTGCTGGAAGATCCGGAGCGGCGCAAGGCGCTCAACGATCGCCTGCAGTTCTCGCTGTCGTTCGAACAGGACCCGTGGAAGGAGCGCCTGGAACAGCCACAGCTGAAAAAAGAATTCGACGTCATCCCCGTGAAAAACCTGGAGGTGCTGGCATGAACTGGCTGGATATCTGCGCACTGGAAGATATCAATGCCCTGGGCTCGCGGATCATCACCGGGCCAAAGGGAGACATCGCGATTTTTCGTACCAGCGACGACGAAGTGTTCGCCCTTGACGACCGCTGCCCGCACAAGGGCGGTCCGTTGTCCCAAGGCCTGGTCTACGGCAAGCGGGTGGCCTGCCCGTTGCACAACTGGCAAATCGACCTGCAAAGCGGCGAAGCCCTGGCCCCGGATATCGGCTGTGCCCATCACCATCTGGCCCGGGTGGAAAATGGCCGGGTGATGCTGGCCCTGCGGGATGCAGGCTGATGGACCGCCAGATCACTGCATCCACCTGCTGTTACTGCGGGGTCGGCTGCGGCGTGCTGATCGAGCACGACGGCGAGCACATCCTCGGCGTCAGCGGCGACCCGGCGCACCCGGCCAATTTCGGCAAACTGTGCAGCAAGGGTTCGACCCTGCACCTGACCGGCGACTTGACGGCGCGGGCGCTGTACCCCGAACTGCGCCTCGGCAAAGGCCTGGCCCGCCACCGCACCGACTGGGATACCGCCCTCGATCACGCCACCAGCGTGTTTGCCGCGACCATTGCCGAACATGGCCCGGACAGCGTCGCGTTCTACATTTCCGGGCAACTGTTGACCGAGGACTACTACGCCTTCAACAAGCTGGCACGTGCCCTGGTAGGTACCAACAACATCGATAGCAATTCGCGCCTGTGCATGTCTTCGGCGGTGGTTGGCTACAAGCGCAGCCTGGGTGCCGACGCCCCACCGTGCAGCTACGAAGACCTGGAGCTGAGCGATTGCGTGATGATCGTCGGCAGCAACATGGCCTATGCCCACCCGGTGCTGTTTCGCCGGCTGGAAGCCGCCAAATCCCGCCGGCCGCAGATGAAGGTCATCGTCATTGACCCACGTCGCACAGACACCTGCGATCTGGCTGACCTGCACCTGGCGATCTTGCCGGGCACCGATGTCGCCCTGTTCCATGGGATTTTGCATCTGCTGCTGTGGGAAGACTGGATCGACCGTGACTTTATCCGGGACCACACCGACGGCCTGGCCGAGCTGAAAAACCTGGTGCGTGACTACACGCCGCAAATGGTTTCGCAGCTCTGCGGAATCAGCCTCGAGCAATTGCAGCAATGTGCCGAGTGGATCGGCACGTCACCGAGCTTTCTGTCGCTGTGGTGCATGGGGCTTAACCAGTCCACCGCCGGCAGCGCGAAAAACAGTGCACTGATCAATCTGCACCTGGCCACCGGTCAGATCGGTCGTCCCGGCGCCGGACCTTTCTCCCTCACCGGTCAGCCAAATGCCATGGGCGGGCGGGAAACCGGCAGTTTGTCCAACCTGCTGCCCGGCCACCGTGACGCCGCCAATGCACAACACCGTGCGCAAGTGGCGTCCTACTGGGGCGTCGAGCAACTACCGGAAAATCCCGGGCTCAGCGCGATCGAGCTGTTCGAGCAAGTGCGCAACGGCAAGATCAAGGCGTTGTGGATCGCCTGTACCAACCCCGCGCAATCCATGCCGGACCAGACAGCCGTTCGCGAAGCCCTGCAAGCCTGCCCGTTCGTGGTGTTGCAGGAAGCCTTTAGCACCACTGAAACCGCGAAGTTTGCCGACCTTCTGCTGCCCGCCGCCAGTTGGGGGGAAAAGGAAGGTTGCGTGACCAACTCCGAGCGGCGCATTTCCCACGTACGCCAGGCAATCGTCGCACCGGGTGAGGCGCGGCCGGACTGGGCAATCACCGTAGATTTCGCACAACGCCTGGAAAAACACCTGCGTCCCGGCCAAACCAGCCTGTTTGAATTTGATAATCCCGCTCAGGTCTTTGATGAATACAAACATCTGACTCACGGTCGCGATCTGGATCTGTCCGGTATCAGCCATGCACTGATCGATCATCTCGGCCCGCAGCAGTGGCCCTTCCCGGCGGGTGCCGTTGAAGGCACGGCACGGCTTTACGTCGACGGGAAATTTGCCACTGCCAATGGGCGCGCACAGTTCGTGGCCGATCCATACCGCGCCGCCAAAGAGCAACGCGATGCACGCTTCCCGCTGACCCTGATCACCGGTCGCCTGCGCGATCAATGGCACGGCATGAGCCGCACCGGCACCGCCGCGCAGTTATTCGGCCATGTCAGCGAAGCGGAGTTGAGCCTGCACCCGGACGAACTGCGTCGCCATCGCCTGCAGCCGGGGGATCTGGTCAGCCTGAAAAGCCGCCGCGGCGCAGTCGTCGTCGCGGTTGCCAGCGATGACAGCGTGCGCCCGGGCCAGGCCTTTTTGCCGATGCATTGGGGTGACCGTTTTCTCAAGGGCGGGGTGAACAGCCTCACCCTGCCCGCCTTCGATCCTTTGTCGAAACAGCCCGAACTTAAACACAGCGGCGTTCGCCTGGATCCGGTGGATTTGCCCTGGAAACTGTTCGCACTGATCGAGGGCGATGTTCAACGGCATTTTGAGACGCTACGACCGCTATGCGAGGCATTTTCCTACGTCAGCCTCAGCCTGGTTGGCCGTGAGCGCCCTGCCCTGCTTGTACGGGCTGCCAATACTTCAGCACCTTCGGCAGAGCTGCTAAGCGAAATCGATAAAAACCTGGCGCTCGATGACGGCCCGGTACTGGCTTACGACGACCCTCGACGGGCCATTGGCAAGCGCGTGCGAATCGAAAATGGCCGGATCACTGCCATTCGATTGGCCGGTGAAACCCTTGCCCAGCACTGGTTGCAGGGGCTGTGGCTCGAAGGTCGCGCGGACCAGCAACTGCGGCGCTGGCTGCTTGCGCCGCTGAGCGCACCACCGGGCAATCTCGACGCGCCCGTCAACGCGAACAAGATCCTGTGCAATTGCAAGAACGTCGGCCAGAACGCGATCTGCGCCGGCATCAGCCGTGGCCTGGACTTGCAGGGACTCAAGCAGGAACTGGGTTGCGGCACGCAATGCGGGTCCTGCGTTCCGGAAATCAAACGTCTGCTGGCTGCCACGGCGCAACCAGTCACCGTCTTCTCGTGAGGAAAACACTATGAGTGCAAAAGTCTGGCTGGTAGGTGCGGGCCCGGGTGATCCGGAGTTGCTCACGTTGAAAGCGGTACGCGCCTTGCGCGAGGCTGATGTGGTGCTGATCGATGATCTGGTCAATGTCGCGGTACTCGAGCATTGCCCTGGGGCGCGGATCATCCCGGTAGGCAAGCGCGGCGGCTGCCGCTCCACCCCGCAAGCGTTCATCCATCGCCTGATGCTTCGTTATGCCCGGCAGGGCAAATGCGTGGCGCGGCTCAAGGGCGGCGATCCGTGCATTTTCGGTCGAGGTGGTGAAGAGGCGCAGTGGCTGCGTGAGCGTGGGGTCGAAGCCGAGCTGGTCAACGGCATCACTGCCGGGCTGGCGGGGGCAACGCAATGCGATATTCCGCTGACTTTGCGCGGTGTCGCCCGTGGTGTCACGCTGGTCACCGCACACACCCAGGACGACAGCCAATTGAACTGGCAGGCACTGGCCCAAGGCGGAACGACGTTGGTGATTTACATGGGAGTGGCCAAGCTCGGTGAAATCCGTGAGCAGCTGTTGGCCGGCGGCATGGCGACGGATACGCCCGTGGCCATGATTGAAAACGCCTCTTTGCCCCATCAACGGGAATGTCGGAGCACTCTCACAGACATGGATGAAGCTGCCTACAGATTCCAACTGAAAAGCCCTGCCATACTGGTGATCGGTGCAGTGGCAACCTGTGCAACTCAATCCCTTTGGGAGCGTGATTTACCTGCGATGGCGGCAGATCAGTCAGCGTAGTTTCAGCTGTTTCACCAAATCGCAGACAAAGAAAAGCCCGGCCTGAGCCGGGCTTTTCAGAGCTGCGAGCTAATTACTTAGCTTGAGCTTCAACCTGCGCTTCTACGCGACGGTTAACAGCGCGACCAGCTTCAGTTTTGTTGTCAGCAACTGGGCGGGATTCGCCGTAGCCAACGGACTGAACGCGGGACGACTCAACACCGTACTGGTTGGTCAGAACTTGCTTAACGGCGTTTGCACGACGCTCGGACAGTTTCTGGTTGTAAGCGTCAGGACCGACGGAGTCAGTGTGACCTTCAACAGTAGTGGTGGTGGATGGGTACTGCGTCATGAAGTCAGCCAGGTTCTTGATGTCGCCGTAGCTGTTTGGCTTGACTACCGACTTGTCGAAGTCGAACTTCACGTCCAGCTCTACACGAACGACTTCAGCAACAGCTGGGCAGCCATCAGCGTCAACAGTTACGTTGGCCGGGGTGTCCGGGCACTTGTCAACGTTGTCGCAAACGCCATCGTTGTCGCTGTCGGAGCAAACTTCTGGTACTGGAGCTGGAGCAACCGGCTTGCTGCCGCCGCCGAAGTTTACACCGACACCGACGCTAGGAGCCCACTCGGTGTTACCCTGGTCGATGTTGTACTGAGCTTCAACGCCAGCACGGGCGTAGAAGTTGTCGGTGAAGTACAGCTTGGCACCGCCGCCAACGTTGGCGAAGGTGGAACGGTCACGGCTGTTCGAACCGAACTGGTCGATGCTCTGGTCGGAGAAACCGCCCGAGACGTAAGGACGCAGCATGTCACCTGGGTTGTTGAAGTGGTACAGAGCGTCCAGAGCGGTGTTCGCGCCCTTTACGTTCTTGCCGTCGTTGGTAACGGCGTTGTGCACTTCGTCATAGGCCAGACGCAGTTCAACGTCGTCAGTCAGGAAGTAACCGATAGAACCACCCGGCAGGATGCCGTCGTTCTTGAAGTTACGGTCGCTATCGAAATATTGCTTCTTTGCGTAGCCTTCGATTTCAACTGCGCCTTGGCCCTGTGCCAATGCGCCGAACGAAGTAGCGGCAATAAGAGTACCAATGGCCAAGCCCAAGGTGTTTTTCAGTTTCATCCGTTAAATCCCCATCTGGTGATTGTGAAGCAGTCCCGCAAACCGGGGGACAACTCGGCGGCAAGTCTAACAGAACTTGCCTACACGTAAGAGATATTTGCGCTGAACTAAGTTTCAGCAATGCCTGCAAATTTCTCACGCAATTTATCTAGAGCGCGTTTGTACCGCATTTTTGTTGCACTCAAACCCATATGCATGATGTCTGCGATTTCCTGAAACTCCAGCTCTGCGACAAATCGTAGCACCAAAATTTCACGGTCAATCGGGTTCACATACACCAACCAGCGATCAAGTCCGCCCTTTTCCTCAGGTTTCGGCGTCTTTTCTTCGGACGCTTCCTCGAGGGGGTCAAGACTCAAAGCGTCCATCAAGCGACGCTTTCGCCGTTCCTTGCGATACTGTGTGATGCACTCGTTGTACGTGATGCTATATAGCCATGTCTTGAACTTCGATTTACCTTCGAAGTTCTTCAGGCCATACAGCACCTTTAACATGACCTCCTGACAGACATCGTCTGCGTCGCGATCGTTCCCGAGATACCGTGCACACACATTAAATAATGTCCGCTGGTAACGCCGCATCAGTTCTTCATAGGCGCGTGTTACGTGAAACAGCTCGGAATGCGCGCGCGCGACCAACTCCTCATCAGAGAGCTCGCGGGGGTCGTAGCGCATGGATAGCGATTGGGCTTTATTCAAAACAAGTCGGGCCGACAGTCAGGTCAATGTCCGCCGCAGCCAGCTTCAGCAGGCATTTTGCGGCGGCATACATTAGCAGGGTTTGCCGGGTTAGCGGCTACTCACATGCTGCTCAAGGAGGATCCGATTGGAAAGAGAGACTAGCTCACCCTCATCGGTCAGCAATGTGGTTTTAACCGTGCCGATCTCTTCGATCTGGCCTTCGACCTCGCCAACACGCACTTGTTGCCCAACCTGGTACAGCTCACGCACGTAGATTCCCGCAAGAATCTGGCCGGCAATTTCCCGGCTTCCCAACCCCATGGCCAGCGCTACCGCCAGACCAACGGTTATCAACACAATCACGATCACATGGTTCAGCAGGTCAGTCTTGACCTCCAACTGGCTGATCGCAACCGAAATACTGATGATGATCACCAGGCCCTGGGCAATTCGTCCAAGCCCTGAAGCATAGTCCAGACCTACGCCTTCTGCCGCTCCGCGCACCAGCCCGTTGGCCAGTTGCGCCAGCAAGACACCTACCAGCAACACCAGCGCCGCGCCGAATACCTTCGGCAAATACAACGCAAGCATATCCAGCGTAGCTGAAACTCGCTCAAGTCCAAGGGATTCCGCGGCAGAAACCAGAAAAATGAGCAGAACGAACCAATAGACGATCTTGCCGATCAGGGTCGAAATAGGAACTTGCAATCCAGCACGGGACAGCAATTTGGTGAGGCCGGTGCCCCCCATCAAGCGGTCAAGGCCCAGTTTGGCGAGCAACTTGGAGAGCAAGGTGTCGAGCAGCTTGGCCACGACAAAACCCAGCAGCAGCACAACCAGAGCGCCGAACAGGTTCGGAATGAAGTTCGCAACCTTGGTCCACAACGCAGTCATTGCAGTGACGAGGCTCTGAGTCCAGAGATCAAGTTCCATATTCAATCAGCCTTATCAGCAGTGCGGGCAGCAGGTTTACGAAGACGGGATACCGGCGCGACATGGGCCGATCCGTTATTCAGGGCGATCATCAGTGCGGGCAGCCAGCGCCCCAGCAGGCTGAACAAATCACCGGCGCCGACCTGACGGTTGGCGGTTTTCAGCACGCGCCCAAGGCACGCATCGTCGTCCCGGGTGGACGGTGAGGCCTTGAGCATGTCGCGTAAAGACTGTTCAAACGGATCGTGCATACGCACCTCTCGTGATGTCTGTGAAAGACGCGGTGAAAATTGCTCGGGTCACATGACTGTCCGTCAGACCCAGCGCAAACGTCGGTACAACCACCACTGCCCCAACGCCACCGAGACCACCAAAAGGCAAGCGATCAGGAAACCATACGGGCTCGCAGAGAATGGAATGCCACCGACGTTGATCCCCAAAAGCCCGGTCAGAAAACTCATTGGCAAAAAGATCCCGGTGATGACACCGAAGCGATACATCGTGCGACTCATGCGCAGGCTCAATCGCCGGTCTTCCGCCTCCAGCACAAGCCCCACGCGCTCCCGGGTCAACTCGAGCTCTTCGAGATAACGGGTCAGGCTGTTGTTCAATTCGTTCCAGTAATCGCCATCGTCCTCGACAAACCAGGGCAATTTGATCCGAGTCAGTTGACCGAAAATGTCCCGCTGCGGAGCGAGAAAACGCTTCAACGCAGCCGCCCGGCGACGAATCTGCAAAACCGCCCCGTGCTCAGGAGTATACCGTTCGTCGGCATCCAGCTTTTCTTCTTCCTCATCGACCACTTCCGAGAGGTCACTGACCAGATCCTGCACCTTGTTGGTGAGGTACTGCGCCATGCAAAGGATGAGTTCGGAGGCTGTTTTCGGCCCCTTGCCTTCGGACAGTTGCACCAGCAACTCTTCAGTGGCACGCAACGGACGCAAACGCAGGGAAATGACACGCTGGGCAGAGCCGAAGATCCGCACCGACACCATGTCTTCCGGTTCGGCACCGGGGTTCAGATTGACCCCGCGCAAAAATAGCAGCAGTTCGCTGTCCGAAAGTTGTAAAAGTCGCGGACGGGTGTTTTCTTCGAGTAACAGGTCACAGCTGAACTCGCTCAGACCGCTGGATTTGCGTAACCAGGTCCGGGTTTGCGGATGACTGCGATCCCAGTGCAGCCACAGGCTTTCATCGGCCTGCAGCTGCAAGTCATCGAGTTCAGTCCGGGCAATCGAACGCGCGCCGCCTCTACCGTCCAGCACCAGGGCATGCACCAGCCCCCATTGCGCGTTTTCTTCCTCGAACATCCTCACCCCTTTGGCTGGCTCAACGTTTTATTCAGGCATCTTCAGCGGGATTGGCGAGATGATCACGCCATTGTTGTCCGCATAAATGTATTCGCCTGGACGGAACGTCACACCGGCAAACGTCACCACAACGTTCAGATCGCCGAGCCCGCGCCTGTCGGATTTCCTCGGGTGGCTGGCGAGGGCCTGAACGCCCAGATCGGTCTGTGCGATGATATCGACGTCACGGATGCAACCGTAGATCACCAGCCCTTCCCAACCGTTTTTCGCGGCTTTCTCGGCCAGCATGTCACCCAGCAACGCATGACGCAGGGAACCGCCACCGTCTACCACCAGCACTTTGCCATCCCCCTTGAGCTCGACTTGCTCCTTGACCCGCGAGTTGTCTTCGAAGCACTTGATGGTCACGATTTCGCCGCCGAACGAATCACGGCCGCCGAAATTGCTGAACATCGGTTCCAGCACCTGCACCAGTTCCGGATAGGCGTCGCACAGGTCAGGCGTGAGGTAATGGATCATCGAGAAACTCCTGTAAAGAGGAAGACAGCACGAACATCAGTGATGACTCAGTCACGGAAAGTGACCGGAACAGCTCAATGCGTCATATCTTAGCCGCAAGCCGATCAGAGCGAAATGCCCTTGTTAGAGCGTCAGGTTCAGATTGCCGCAGCCAAATCCTGTTGTGCGCCTGGCAAAGGTGTCTGCTGATCAGCCAACCAGCGAGTCACCAATGGCCAGACTTCAGCCTGGGCTGCCTTGCTGACGAGCATCTCCACGTGACCGAAATTGTCGCCGAAGCCCTGCTCGCGCCCCAGATTGATGAATTGCTTGTGCTGCGAACCGACCTGATCGAACAACTTGCGACACGCCCAGGCCGGGTCCTGATGATCACCCGCGGCACTGACCGCCAGTACGGGCAACTTGACCTCGGCCAGGCCTGCCCACCAGTCCTTGTCGGCATCGCCGAAGCGCCCGAACAAGCCAAACCAGCGCATGCTTTCCAGGGCCAGGCCGATGGGCTCGTCCTCCGGGCCGCGCTTGAGCCTTGAGCCGGACAACTGGGCAAAACGCTTGAGAATGAAGCGACCGCTCCACTCCACCGGCGGAATCTTCAATGGCCAGTAGGTGCGGCTGACTTGTGTACCGAAAAACGCCGCCGAGGCCACGACCTGCTCACCGATGTACTCGCCACCCAGCGCTGCGGCCAGTGTAGTACCACCCAGCGAGTGACCGATCCAGTGCGGCACCTGCCCGCTCTGTTCACGCACGAACGCGCCAATGGCCGGCAGGTCATAGCGTGCGTAGTCGGCGACACGGTTCTTGCGGTAGTCGTGGTTACGCTGGGACAGGCCGTGACCGCGCATTTCCGGAATCCAGACGTCGAATCCCAGGCGGGCCAGGTAAGCGCCCAATCCCAGGCCCTTGGGGGAAAACCAGAACCGTCGATTGGAAAAGCTGCCGTGCAGCAGGATCACCGGCACGCCACGGGTTGCCAGTTCATCGGCCATGCCAAGGCGTGTCACAGCCAGTTCGACGGTGAAGTCGGGGCTGTTACCGGGTTTCAAACGATACACATCTTCGCTCAGATCGCCGCGCCGTTCGGCGCTGATCAAAGCGACAGGAAATAGGTTGCTGCTGCTTTGCATAATCTCTTGCACAAAAAAGGGCGGCATCCGGATGGAGCCCGCCCTGCTTGAATCTCAAAAAGACCGCTCCCTGTAGGAGCGAGCCCCGCTCGCGAAGAACTTCAGGACACCACGATTATCCAGGATAAACGCGTTATCGTTGGCGTCCATCGCGAGCAAGCTCGCTCCTACAAAGGCACGGCCCGTTTACACCGGATCAGGCCGAAGCTTGACCTTCAGCCAGGAAGAACCAGGTTTCCAGTACGGAGTCCGGGTTCAACGAAACGCTTTCAATGCCCTGCTCCATCAGCCACTTGGCCAGGTCCGGGTGGTCCGAAGGACCCTGACCGCAGATGCCGATGTATTTGCCGGCCTTGTTGCACGCGGCAATGGCATTGGCCAGGAGCTTCTTGACCGCCGGATTTCGCTCGTCGAACAGGTGCGCAATGATCCCGGAGTCACGGTCCAGGCCCAGGGTCAGCTGGGTCAGGTCGTTGGAGCCGATGGAGAAACCGTCGAAGAACTCGAGGAATTCTTCAGCCAGGATGGCGTTGGACGGCAGTTCGCACATCATGATCACGCGCAGGCCGTTCTGGCCACGGGCCAGGCCGTTTTCCGCCAGCAGATCGACCACTTGGCTCGCTTCGCCCAAGGTACGGACGAACGGCACCATGATTTCGACGTTGGTCAGGCCCATCTCGTTGCGCACACGCTTCAGAGCACGGCATTCGAGTTCGAAGCAGTCGCGGAACGATTCGCTGATGTAACGCGACGCACCGCGGAAGCCCAGCATCGGGTTCTCTTCTTCCGGCTCGTACAGCTTGCCGCCGATCAGGTTGGCGTATTCGTTGGACTTGAAGTCCGACAGGCGCACGATGACTTTCTTCGGCCAGAAAGCTGCAGCCAGGGTGCTGATGCCTTCGACCAG
Source organism: Pseudomonas sp. BF-R-19 (assembly GCF_019956445.1). Classification (NCBI taxonomy): domain Bacteria; kingdom Pseudomonadati; phylum Pseudomonadota; class Gammaproteobacteria; order Pseudomonadales; family Pseudomonadaceae; genus Pseudomonas; species Pseudomonas sp. BF-R-19. The sequence goes on along the minus strand of NZ_JAHBDN010000085.1, from coordinate 4,456 downwards.
TTTCTCGACATAGAAACCGACCGGATCGTCGTAACCGGCGATGCGCTTGTCGACGCTTTCCTTGATGTCCAGTGGCAGACCGTCGTAGTTCAGCAGTGCCTTGGGGTGCACGCCGATCATGCGGTTGATGATGAACTCCAGACGGGCCAGGCCCACACCGGCGTTCGGCAGCTGCGCGAAGTCGAAGGCGCGATCCGGGTTGCCGACGTTCATCATGATCTTGAACGGCAGCTCCGGCATGGCGTCCACGGAGTTCTTCTTGATGTCGAAGCCCAGTTCGCCTTCGAAGATGAAACCGGTGTCGCCTTCAGCGCAGGAAACGGTCACGCCCTGGCCGTCTTTCAACAGCTGGGTGGCGTTGCCGCAACCTACTACCGCTGGAATACCCAGCTCACGGGCGATGATCGCCGCGTGGCAAGTACGGCCGCCACGGTTGGTGACGATCGCGCTGGCGCGCTTCATGACCGGTTCCCAGTCCGGGTCGGTCATGTCGGAAACCAGTACGTCGCCTGGCTGGACCTTGTCCATCTCGGACACGTCCTTGATGATGCGGACCTTGCCGGCGCCGATGCGCTGGCCAATGGCGCGGCCTTCCACCAGCACGGTGCCGGTTTCCTTCAGCAGGTAACGTTCCATGACGTTGGCCTGGGTGCGGCTCTTCACGGTTTCCGGACGTGCCTGCACGATGTACAGCTTGCCGTCGTCACCGTCCTTGGCCCACTCGATGTCCATCGGGCACTTGTAGTGCTTCTCGATGATCATCGCCTGCTTGGCCAGCTCGCTGACTTCGGCGTCGCTCAGGCAGAAACGCGCGCGCTCAGCCTTGTCCACGTCGACGGTCTTCACCGAACGACCGGCCTTGGCTTCGTCGCCGTAGATCATCTTGATGGCCTTGCTGCCCAGGTTGCGACGCAGGATGGCCGGACGACCGGCCGCCAGCGTGCCCTTGTGGACGTAGAACTCATCCGGGTTCACCGCGCCTTGCACGACGGTTTCACCCAGGCCGTAGGCGCCGGTGATGAACACCACGTCACGGAAGCCCGATTCGGTATCGAGGGTGAACATCACACCGGCGGTGCCGGTTTCGGAACGAACCATGCGCTGCACGCCAGCGGACAGGGCAACCAGCTTGTGGTCGAAGCCCTGGTGCACGCGGTAGGAAATGGCACGGTCGTTGAACAACGAGGCGAACACCTCTTTGGCGGCGCGAATGACGTTTTCGACACCACGGATGTTCAGGAAGGTTTCCTGCTGGCCGGCAAAGGATGCGTCCGGCAAGTCTTCGGCGGTGGCCGAAGAACGCACGGCCACGGCCATGTCAGGGTTGCCGGCGGACAGCGTGGCGAACGCGGTACGAATTTCGGCATTCAGTTTTTCAGGGAACTCGGCTTCCATGATCCATTGGCGGATCTGGGCACCGGTCTTGGCCAGGGCATTCACGTCATCGACGTCCAGGGCATCGAGTGCGTCATGAATCTGCTGGTTCAGGCCGCTCAACTCCAGGAAATCACGATAAGCCTGAGCGGTCGTGGCGAAGCCACCGGGCACCGATACACCGGCGCCTGCCAGATTGCTGATCATCTCGCCGAGGGATGCGTTCTTGCCCCCCACATGCTCTACATCATGGACGCCGAGCTTATCGAGGGAAACTACGTACTCTACCAAGGTGATCTCTCCACTAACTGTGTTGGAAAAGCTCAAAACCGGCTGCTCGGGGGAGCGTTTACCGGCTATATGGCCTGGACCTGGAAAATAAGTGAGAATGCGGGCCAATGGCGGCCGGCAAACCGCGCCTATCATATCCAAGATTCGTCACTAGCTTAAGGCCCAAGGTGCAAATGAAACGATCTGCTTTCTTTATCTCCGATGGTACCGGCATTACCGCCGAAACCCTGGGTCAAAGCCTTTTGGCGCAGTTCGAAAACATTACCTTCAGCAAAGTCACGCGGCCGTACATCGACAACGTGGACAAAGCGCGGGCCATGGTACAACAAATCAACAAAGCCGCCGAAACAGACGGCTTCCGTCCGATTATCTTCGACACCATCGTCAATCAGGACATTCGTGAGATTCTCGCAACCTCGAATGGTTTCATGATCGACATTTTCTCGACGTTCCTGGCACCGCTTGAACAGGAACTGACCGAGCATTCTTCCTACACCGTGGGCAAATCCCACTCCATCGGCTCCAACACCAATTACATGGAGCGTATCGAAGCGGTGAACTTCGCCCTCGACAACGACGACGGCGCCCGCACGCACTATTACGACAAGGCCGACCTGATACTAGTGGGCGTGTCGCGATGTGGTAAGACGCCGACGTGCCTGTACATGGCCATGCAATTCGGTATCCGCGCAGCCAACTACCCGCTGACCGAAGACGACATGGAACGCCTGCAACTGCCGTCCGCCCTGCGCGCCCACCAGCACAAGCTGTTCGGTCTGACCATCGACCCGGACCGTCTCACCGCGATCCGCAACGAGCGCAAACCCAACAGCCGCTATTCGAGCTACGCCCAGTGCGAGTTCGAAGTGCGCGAGGTCGAGAACCTGTTCCGCCGCGCAAACATCCCGCACATCAACTCCACGCATTTTTCCGTGGAAGAAATCTCCGCGAAGATTCTCGTGGAGAAAGGTGTGGAGCGGCGGTTCAAATAGTTTTTCGGTGCCTGAGCTACCGCTTTCGCGAGCAAACCCGCTCCCACACTGGATTTGCGCCGTACACAAATTTTGTGCGCACTGTAGATCCAATGTGGGAGCGGCGGTGCGGCGATCCGACTTGCTCGCGAAGAACGATAACGCGGTCTCCTAGATAACAAACAAATCCACAAACCGGTTCACCGGTGTCGCCTCAAGTTTTTGCTGATCCTTGCACAGCGCGAAAATCTCCTCGCTGCGCTGACCCGCGAATCGTGTCAGCAAGTTCGCCTTGAACTTGTCCTCCAGCAACGGAATACCTTCAGCCCGACGCCGACGATGCCCAATCGGGTATTCCACGACGACGTTTTCCGTGCTCGAACCGTCCTTGAAAAACACCTGCACCGCATTGGCAATCGAGCGCTTGTCGGCCTCCAGATATTCACGGGTGTAGCGCGGCTCTTCGACGATGACCATTTTCTCGCGCAGCACATCGATGATCGGATGCGCCTGGTGGAAATCGTCTTCGTAGTACTCCGCAACCAGGTTGCCGAAGGCCAGCGGCACGGCGGTCATGTACTGGATGCAGTGATCGCGGTCGGCGGCATTGGCCAGCGGACCGACCTTGGAAATGATGCGAATCGCCGACTCATGAGTGGTGATGACGATCCGGTCGATTTCGTGCAGACGATTGCGCACTTGCGGATGCAGGATCACCGCCGCTTCACATGCGGTTTGCGCGTGAAACTCGGCCGGGAAACTGATCTTGAACAGCACATTTTCCATCACATAACTGCCGTACGGCCGCGAGAAACTGAACCCGCGCTTGTCTTCAGGCTTGAGTGCCAGATCGCTATTGGTGTGGCTGAACAGTACGTCGTAAAAACCCCACTGCTTGGCACTCAATACGCCGGGGATGCCCATCTCGCCGCGCATAGCGATGTCCGCCAGGCGCACGCCACGGCTGGATGCATCACCTGCTGCCCAGGACTTTCGCGATCCCGCATTCGGCGCATGCCGATACGTGCGCAACGCCTGACCGTCAGCAAAAGCGTGGGACAACGCCGACAACAACTGCTCGCGATTGGCGCCCATCAGTTTGGCGATGACCGCAGTCGAGGCGACCTTCACCAGGATGACGTGATCGAGGCCGACACGATTGAACGAGTTTTCCAGCGCGATCACGCCCTGAATCTCATGGGCCATGATCATCGCCTCAAGCACCGTGCGCACGGTCAACGGCGCCTCGCCATTGGCCAGGTGCTTTTGTGATAAATGGTCGGCTACCGCGAGAATACCGCCGAGGTTGTCCGACGGATGCCCCCACTCGGCCGCGAGCCAGGTGTCGTTGTAGTCGAGCCAGCGCACAATGCAGCCGATGTCCCACGCCGCCTTCACCGGATCGAGTCGGTAACTGGTCCCCGGTACCCGGGCGCCGAACGGCACGACAGTACCTTCTACCACGGGCCCCAAATGCTTGGTGCACTCGGGAAAACGCAGGGCCAGCAAGCCGCAACCCAAGGTATCGATCAGGCAGTTGCGCGCGGTGTCCAGCGCTTGCTCGGACTCAATCTTGTAGTTCAGAACGTAGTCGGCAATATCCTGCAGGACCTGGTCGTAGTCGGGTCGGTTGTTCAGGTCGACGTTGGCGCTCATGTTCGATTCACTCTATGAAGTGGGTCGTTGATGGGACCTCGGTTCAGGGCATTCTCAGCGGGTTACTACTTTCTTGTTTTGGTATTGCATTCAAAATGTGGGAGCGGGCTTGCTCGCGAAGACGGTGTGTCAGTCGACATCAATATTGCCCGATTCACCGCCTT